>NZ_JBHVSY010000034.1:0-82494 GCF_042884935.1 Streptomyces sp. NPDC058092 | reverse complement strand
TACTGCAGGGGGGACCCTGTGGGAGAGTAGGACGCCGCCGAACTCCTTTTACGGAAAGCCCCGTGCCCTTGTGGCACGGGGCTTTTCTGCGTTCATGAGTTTTTGCGATACCCCCGTGCAGCCGCCGCCGGTGGCTGAGGGTAGGGTCAGGGGGCATCATTGGCACGTTCTTCACACAGGAGGCCCCCGGGTGGAGGTCCAGGAGACTCGGGTCCAGACGGACCGGGTACTCACCATCCCCAACATCCTCAGCATGGCTCGCCTTGTCGGGGTTCCGCTCTTCCTGTGGCTGATTCTTCGCCCCGAGTTCGGCGGGCCCAAGAGCGATGGCTGGGCACTGCTGGTGCTGATGCTCAGCGGGGTCAGCGACTACCTCGACGGTAAGCTCGCTCGACGGTGGAACCAGATCAGCAGCCTCGGCCGGCTCCTGGACCCTGCCGCAGACCGCCTCTACATTCTTTCGACCCTCGTCGGCCTGACCTGGCGGGAGATTCTGCCGCTCTGGCTCACTGCGGCACTGCTGGCCCGCGAGCTGATGCTCCTCGCGATGGTGGGAATCCTTCGCCGTCATGGCTATCCGCCGCCCCAGGTGAACTTCCTGGGGAAGGCAGCTACGTTCAACCTGATGTACGCGTTCCCCTTGTTGCTGCTCAGCGATGGAAGTGGTTGGCTTGCATCGCTGGCCGCTGTTTTCGGATGGGCGTTCGCAGGTTGGGGTACAACGCTCTATTGGTGGGCAGGGATCCTCTACGTGGTTCAGGTCCGCAGACTCGTCAAGGCGGATGTAGTAGCCGATTGAGCTCGCTGATGCGGTGCCGCGCAGAGTGGCCGGCCCGCCGCTGATGATTCGGATGGCGCCCCGACGGGCGAAGTCGGCCAAACTGTCGTCTGTTCAAGGAGGACGTTTCCGACATGAAGGCCGTCGTGATGGCTGGCGGCGAAGGTACTCGTCTTCGCCCCATGACCTCAAGCATGCCCAAGCCGCTTCTACCCGTCGCCAATCGGCCGATCATGGAGCATGTGCTTCGGCTGCTCAAGCGGCACGGGCTCAATGAGACCGTCGTAACGGTCCAGTTTCTCGCCTCGTTGGTCAAGAACTACTTCGGGGATGGCGAAGAGCTCGGGATGGAGCTCAGTTACGCCAATGAGGAGAAACCGCTCGGCACTGCGGGCAGCGTGAAGAATGCTGAGGAAGCGCTGAAGGACGACACCTTCCTCGTGATTTCCGGTGATGCACTCACCGACTTCGATCTCACTGATCTCATCGCCTTCCACAAGGAAAAGGGCGGGCTGGTGACCGTATGCCTGACCCGTGTGCCGAATCCGCTGGAATTCGGCATCACCATCGTCGACGAAGCGGGCCAGGTCGAACGTTTCCTGGAGAAGCCCACCTGGGGGCAGGTCTTCTCGGACACCGTCAACACAGGCATCTACGTCATGGAGCCCGAGGTTTTCGACTATGTCGAGGCCGACGTCTCCGTGGACTGGTCCGGTGATGTTTTCCCGCAGCTCATGAAGGAAGGCAAGCCCATCTACGGCTATGTCGCCGAGGGCTACTGGGAGGACGTCGGCACCCACGAGAGCTATGTGAAGGCCCAGGCCGACGTTCTCGAGCGCAAGGTCGACGTCGAGATCGACGGCTTCGAGATCTCGCCGGGCGTATGGGTCGCGGAAGGCGCCGAAGTGCATCCCGACGCGGTTCTGCGGGGCCCCCTGTACATCGGGGACTACGCAAAGGTCGAAGCCGGCGTGGAGATTCGCGAGCACACGGTCATCGGGTCCAACGTCGTTGTCAAGAGCGGCGCTTTTCTGCATAAGGCCGTGGTGCACGACAACGTCTACATCGGTCAGCACAGCAACCTGCGCGGATGCGTGATCGGTAAGAACACCGACGTCATGCGGGCCGCCCGCATCGAGGACGGCGCGGTCATCGGCGACGAATGTCTGGTCGGTGAGGAATCGATCGTTCAGGGAAATGTTCGCGTCTACCCGTTCAAGACCATCGAGGCCGGTGCCTTTGTCAATACCTCGGTGATCTGGGAATCGCGGGGGCAGGCTCATCTCTTCGGGGCCCGTGGTGTATCCGGGATTCTGAACGTCGAGATCACGCCGGAGCTGGCGGTCCGGCTTGCCGGAGCGTATGCCACGACTCTCAAGAAGGGTTCGACAGTCACCACCGCACGTGACCACTCCCGCGGTGCCCGTGCGCTGAAGAGAGCGGTGATCTCCGCGCTTCAGGCCAGCGCCATCGACGTACGGGACCTCGAGAACGTACCGATGCCCGTCGCGCGCCAGCAGACCGCGCGCGGCAGTGCCGGCGGGATCATGATCCGTACGTCCCCCGGCGTGCCCGACTCGGTCGACATCATGTTCTTCGACGAGCGGGGCGCGGACCTCTCGCAGGCACGCCAGCGGAAGCTGGACCGGGTCTACGCACGTCAGGAGTACCGCCGGGCCTTCCCGGGGGAGATCGGGGACCTACACTTCCCGTCCAGCGTCTTCGACTCGTACACCGGATCGCTGCTGCGGAACGTGGACACCGCAGGGATCGCCGACGCGGCTCTCAAAGTCGTCGTCGACGCCTCCAACGGCAGTGCCGGGCTCGTCCTTCCCAGCCTGCTCGGACGGCTCGGCGTGGACGCGTTGACCATCAATCCCGGCCTGGACGAATCCCGGCCCACCGAATCCGCCGACACCCGGCGGTCCGGACTGGTGCGGCTGGGCGAGATCGTCTCCTCGGCGCGGGCCGCTTTCGGCGTGCGATTCGACCCGGTCGGTGAGCGGCTCTCCCTGGTCGACGAACGGGGCAGGATCGTGGAGGACGATCGGGCGCTCCTGGTGATGCTCGACCTCGTGGCTGCCGAGCGGCGCAGCGGGCGCGTGGCGCTGCCGGTGACCACGACACGGGTCGCTGAGCAGGTCGCGGCGTACCACGGCACGCAGGTCGAATGGACGACGACATCGCCCGACGATCTGACGCGTGTGGGACGTGAGGAGGGCACCATCTTCGGCGGAGACGGCCGCGGCGGCTTCATCGTTCCCGAATTCAGCAGTGTCTTCGACGGCTCCGCCGCCTTCGTGAGACTTCTCGGGCTCGTCGCCAGGACCCAGCTCACCCTCAGCCAGATCGATGCCCGCATTCCCCGTGCCCACGTCCTGCGGCGTGATCTGGCCACCCCCTGGGCTGTCAAGGGCATGGTCATGCGCCGGGTCGTGGAGGCCGCCGGGGACCGCAGTGTCGACACGACGGACGGTGTGCGGGTTGTCGAGGCCGACGGGCGATGGGTGATGGTGCTTCCGGACCCGGCCGAGGCTGTCACCCATTTGTGGGCCGAGGGCCCGGACGACGCCTCCGCGCAGGCGTTGCTGGACGAATGGGCAGCGGTCGTGGACAGCGCAGGTCACTGAGGGTTCCACCGGTGGCCCCGGAGTCGTCGAGCGACGCCTGCGGGCCCACCGGTGGGGCCATTCGGCGGTAGCAGTGGCGACGTGCGACGATGTGCGGCATGTCGCAGCAGCCCCCCGATCGGAGTACCGCCCCGCGCCCCGACGCGTCCATGTCGCTGCTGACCAATGTGATGGACCACAGCCTCGACGACGGGTACGCCGAGGCATCGGCGCGTAGCAAGGCCGACGGGAGCGCGGGACTGCCCCGCACACTCAAGGCGAAACTCGGCCTCGCCGCCTGTCTGGTGCTTGCTGCCCTTGTCGTCACGCTAGGGGCCGCGCAGGCACGCGTCGCCGCGCCGGTCCTCGCCAAGGAGCGCGAGGAATTGATCGACCGCATCGGCGGGGAGACGGCGGCGGCGGACAACCTCGAGGCGCAGGTCGACAAGCTCCGGGACGATGTGGGCAGTCGACAGCGCAAGGCATTGGAGAAGCACGGCGGGGACCAGGGGGAGCTGGTGGCGTTGCTCGCCGGCGCGACGCCGGTGGAAGGGCCCGGCGTAAAACTCGTCGTCGACGACGCCAAGGACTCCGACCAGGGCGGTGGCGGGCCGAGGGAAACCAGCGGATTCTCCGACACCGGGCGGGTCCGCGACCGGGACCTGCAGCGGGTCGTCAACGGCCTGTGGCAGTCCGGTGCGGAAGCGATCGCGATCAACGGGCAGCGTCTGACGGCCCTGTCGGCGATCCGCGCGGCCGGCGACGCCATACTGGTCGACAACAGACCGCTCGTGCCGCCGTACACGGTGCTGGCGGTGGGGGACGGGAAGCCGTTGAGCAGTGCATTCCAGGACAGTGCCGACGGCCAGTACCTGCAGGCGCTCAAGGACACCTTCGATATCCGGACGAGCATGTCCGTCCAGGAGAAGGTGAGCCTCCCGGTCGCGCCGAGCCTGATCGTACGAACAGCAGAGCCTTACAAGGCCGCAGAGACAGGGAAGGGCACATCGTGATCGCCGTACTGGGCCTCGTCGTGGGAGTCGTGGTCGGACTGTTGGTCCGGCCCGAGGTGCCGGCGGTGGTCGAGCCCTATCTTCCGATCGCTGTGGTGGCTGCACTCGACGCAGTCTTCGGTGGTCTGCGGGCCATGCTCGACGGAATCTTTGTCGACAAGGTGTTCGTCGTGTCGTTCCTGTCGAATGTTGTGGTGGCCGCACTGATCGTGTTCCTGGGCGACAAGCTGGGCGTCGGCGCACAGCTCTCCACCGGTGTGGTGGTCGTGCTCGGGATCCGGATCTTCTCCAACGCCGCGGCCATCCGCCGGCACGTCTTCCGGGCCTGAGGCCGATGAGCAACGAAGAACTTCCCAGCGGCAAGGAGCACCTCGGCGAGCAGCCGGCCGACGCTGCCAAGGAGCTCACCGGGCGTCAGCGGCTTATCGCCGGGCTGTGGCCGCCGCGGGTGACACGAGCCCAACTCATCGTCGCGCTGCTGCTGTTCGTCCTTGGTCTCGGGCTGGCCATTCAGGTCCGCTCGAACAGTGACAACAGCGCACTGCGAGGTGCCCGCCAGGAGGACCTCGTCCGCATTCTCGACGAGCTGGACGACCGCACACAGCGTCTGGAGGACGAGAAGCAGCGTCTCGACGCTCAGCGCACGGAGCTGGAGAACAGCTCCGACCAGGCCGAGGAGGCGCGCAAGCAGACGCTGGAAAAGGAACGGCAACTCGGTGTCCTCGCGGGCAGCGTGGCCGCACACGGGCCCGGGATCACCCTCACCGTCAACGACCCGGGAAACGGAGTCAAGGCGGACATGCTGCTCGATGCGCTCCAGGAGTTGCGTGCGGCAGGCGCCGAGGCGATCGAGGTCAATGGCGTCAGAGTGGTGGCCAATACGTACTTCTCCGGTGACGGCGGCAAGGTCAAGGTTGACGACCGTAAGATCACCGCGCCGTACGTGTTCAAGGTGATAGGCAAGCCCCAGGACCTGGAGCCGGCGCTGAACATCCCCGGCGGTGTGGTGCAGACACTGGAGAAGGAGCAGGCCACCGTGCATGTTGAGCAGGCCGACGACATCGTCGTGGACGTCTTGCGACCGGCAAAGCGGCCTGACTACGCTCGGTCGTCGTCCCCGTGAGGCCGCGGCACCGAGGGGGCGAAGGACACGGGCAGGCGGCTGCGGGGGGTCGCCGCATCGTAATGGTGGTGCGTGGTGGAAACTGTCGAGTGGATACGGACGTTGTGAAGATGTCCGGGTCGGCAGGTGTGTTCATTCAGGGTTCGTCCTGCCCCACGGGCGGGTCTATTTCGGTCAAGGGGAATCGCCCGTGAAGTTGTTTGGGAAGTTGTTCGGCAAGAGCGCTCGCGATGAGGCTGCCCGCCATCGCGCACCGCGCCATGGCCAGCCGGATGAGCAGGGCTCGGAGCGCCCGCTCTTCCGCGATCAGGTGTCGGGTTCGGGCAGTGACAATTCGGGCGCTTCCGGCGCGTCGTCTGTTGACCCTGCCGGTGCCGGCCGCATAGGTTTCGGAGAACCGTCAACCTCAGGTACGGGTGGAGGGTTTACCCCGAGGCAGGAGGGTTCGTCCATGCCGGTCTGTACGAGGTGCGGGCATCGCAACGCCGAGGCCAGTCGTTTCTGCTCCAACTGCGGTGCGCCGCTGAGGGGCGGAATTCCCGAGCGTGCCTCGGAGACGACCTCGACCATTTCCATCTCAGGTCTCGAGGCGTACGAGGCGGAGGCCACCGGGCAGATGCTCGCGCCGTCCCTCTCGCCCGAGGCGCAGGCCGCTGTCGACGCCCTTCCGCTCGGGTCGGCGCTGCTCGTGGTGCGGCGCGGTCCGAACTCCGGCAGTCGCTTCCTGCTGGACAGCGAGCTGACCACGGCCGGCCGCCACCCGCAGAGCGACATCTTCCTCGACGACGTGACGGTGTCGAGGCGGCACGTGGAGTTCCGCAGGAGCCCCGACGGAAGCTTCACGGTCGGGGATGTGGGCAGCCTCAACGGCACCTACGTCAACCGTGAGCGCATCGACTCCGTCGCTCTGTCCAACGGTGACGAAGTGCAGATCGGCAAGTACCGGCTGGTCTTCTACGCGAGCCAGCGGGCCATCTGACCCGTCAGGGAAGGTCCATGCTGAGAACACCGACGGGCGGTGCCGGTCACGGCACCGCCACCGCCGATGACCGCCCGATGAGCATCGGCACGGTGCTCCTGCAACTGCGGGACGAGTTTCCCGAAGTCACGATCTCCAAGATTCGATTCCTGGAGGCCGAAGGGCTTGTCGAGCCGCAACGGACCCCCTCCGGCTACCGCAAGTTCCGTGCGGCCGACGTGGAGCGGCTCGCGCAGGTGCTGCGTATGCAGCGGGATCACTACCTCCCGCTGAAGGTCATCCGTGAGCATCTGGATGCCCTCGCCCGCGGCGATCAGTCCGCCCTGCCCTCCAGGGACGGCCCCCGGGATCTGACAGACGGTGGCTGGGGCGCGGGGTCCGGGAGGGCGACCGCGGCCCGGATCGGCCGTGCCGAGCTGCTCGCGGCGACCGAGGTCACCGAGAGCGACCTGGATGAGTGGGAGTCGTACGGCCTGGTCGCTCCGAGCGGCGAGGGCGGCTATGACGCCGAGATGGTCACGGTGGCCAAGCTTGTGGCGGATCTGGGCCGATTCGGTCTGGAACCGCGTCACCTCCGTGCCATCCGGGCAGCCGCCGACCGCGAGGCGGGGCTCATCGAGCAGGTGGTCGCGCCCCTGCGGCGGCACCGGAATCCGCAGACCAGAGCGCATGCGGAGGCCACCGCGAGGGAGCTCGCCGAGCTGTCCGTACGACTTCACGCGGCCCTTGTGCAGACCGCTCTGAAGGTCCGGTTCCACTGATCTCGTCGGTGCCCGACTACCCAAACCTGCCGAGCACGTCCTAGGGTTGCTGTGTGAACGAGCTCGACGTTGTGGGTGTCCGGGTGGAAATGCCCTCGAACCAACCGATCGTGCTCCTGCGTGAAGTGGGAGGCGACCGGTACCTCCCCATTTGGATCGGTCCTGGTGAGGCGACCGCGATCGCCTTTGCCCAGCAGGGCATGGCTCCGGCCAGGCCGCTGACCCATGATCTCTTCAAGGATGTGCTCGAGGCCGTCGGCCAGGAGCTCACCGAGGTCCGCATCACGGACCTGCGAGAAGGGGTCTTCTACGCGGAGCTGGTTTTTGCCAGCGGGGTCGAGGTGAGCGCGCGGCCGTCCGACGCCATAGCGCTCGCGCTGCGCACCGGAACGCCCATCTACGGCAGCGACGGGGTGCTCGACGATGCAGGCATCGCCATCCCCGACGAACAGGAGGACGAGGTGGAGAAGTTCCGCGAGTTCCTCGATCAGATCTCGCCGGAGGACTTCGGCACCAACAGTCAGTGACCGTTCTACGGGGTCGCCGTCAGCGCATTCGACAAGCCTTTCCCGCTCACGAGTCACGGGAAACCACCCTCAGGGTGATTATCACTCGGCGTGCCGAGTGTGGCGATCGTTGACGCACCCCGAGTGACCTCCTACCTTCGAGATGGCAGGTCAAGGACGGAGGTCGGCGTGAGAAGCAGCGGCGACGGTACGGCAGCGGGTGGGCCGTATCCGCAGCAGGGGAGTACAGCCGACCACACCATCAGGCAACCGGTTCAACCGGCGGCGGTGGCGGGGGGCGGCGTGGCATCGGCCAACGACATCGGCTATCGGGGGCCGACAGCGTGTGCGGCTGCGGGGATCACCTATCGGCAGCTCGACTACTGGGCGCGCACGGGGCTGGTCGAGCCGAGTGTCCGTCCGGCATACGGCTCGGGCACACAGCGGCTCTACAGCTTCCGGGACGTCGTCCTGCTGAAGATCGTCAAGCGTTTCCTGGACACGGGCGTCGCCCTGCAGAACATCCGCACCACGGTTCAGCATCTGCGGGCCCGCGGGTTCCAGGACCTGGAGCGGATGACGCTGATGAGCGACGGGGCGACGGTCTATGAGTGCTCCTCGCCCGACGAGGTCGTCGACCTGCTCCAAGGCGGCCAGGGGGTCTTCGGCATTGCCGTGGGCGTGGTGTGGCAGGACGTCGACGTCGCGCTGTCGCAGCTGCACGGAGAGCGCGTGGACACCGGCGAGACACTGATCGGGAACAACCCCACCGATGAGCTCGCGCGACGGCGCAACCGCGCCGGCTGACGGGGGCGGGGAATCAGGCGCGGCGATTGTCAGTGCCATGGGGCAGCATCGATTGATGTGAGAGCCGCGCCCACCATCCTGCATCTCGACATGGATGCCTTCTACGCCTCTGCCGAGCAGGCGGCGAAGCCCAGCCTGCGAGGAAAACCGGTCGTGGTAGGTGGGCTGGGGCCACGCGGAGTCGTCGCCACCGCGTCGTACGAGGCACGGCGCTTCGGAGTCCATTCGGCGATGCCCATGGCGCAGGCCCGGCGGCTGGCCCCCAATGCGGCCTATCTGGTGCCCCGCTTCCTGCTGTACCGGACGGTCAGCGACCAAGTGATGGAGCTGCTGGGGCGGCTCACCCCGCTGGTCGAGCCGCTCAGCCTGGACGAGGCCTTCGTGGACCTGGAAGCCGGTGGGGCGGCCGATGACACGGCTTCCGCGCTGGAGATCGGCGGGCAGCTGCGTACGGCCATCAAGGCGGTCACCGGGCTGACCGGCTCGGTCGGGCTCGCCGGCTCCAAGATGCTGGCCAAGATCGCTTCGGAGCAGGCCAAACCGGACGGGCTGCTGCTCATCGAGCCGGGCACGGAGCGGGAGCTGCTCGCACCGATGCCGGTACGGATCCTCCCCGGCGTCGGGCCCGCGACGGCGGATCATCTGCGCCGCGCCGGGATGACGACCGTCAATGACCTGGCCGAGGCGGGTGAGGCGGAGCTCGTACGGCTGCTGGGAAAGGCACACGGCGGCTCGCTCCACCGGATGGCGTTCGGATACGACGACCGGCCCGTCGTCGCGGAGCGGGACGCGAAATCGGTGTCGGTCGAGGACACCTTCGACGCGGACCTGCACGACCGGGTGCGGGTCAGGACGGAGGTGGAGCGGCTGGCCGGCCGATGCGTCCAGCGGCTGCGGGGTGCGGGGCGGTCCGGGCGGACGGTGGTGCTGAAGGTGCGCCGGTACGACTTCTCCACGCTCACGAGATCCGAGACGCTCCGTGGGCCGACGGACGACCCCACGGTGGTCCGGGAGGCCGCCGCGCGGCTTCTGGAGGCGGTGGACACCACCGGAGGCGTACGGCTCCTGGGGGTGGGCGTCACGGGGCTCGCCGACTACACGCAGGAGGACCTCTTCGCACAGGCGGCCGGTGAGCGGGCCGCGACCGGGGAAGCGGCGGAGGAGGATGCGGTGGACGTGGGGGCCGAGCCGGCCGGCGGTGCGGGGGAGGAGACCCCCGAGACCTCCGAACAGCTCGCCGCGCGACGCTGGCCCGCCGGACACGACGTACGCCATGACGTCTACGGCCATGGCTGGGTGCAGGGCAGCGGTGTCGGCCGGGTCACGGTGCGGTTCGAGGAACCGGAGTCGGCGCCCGGCCGGGTGCGCACCTTCCGGATCGACGACGCGCAGTTGCAACCGGCCGATCCGCTGCCGCTGGTGCGGAATCCGGTGGACTACTCGTCCTGGCCGGCCAGTCTGCCGAAGTCCCTGTCCGGGCCGGTCTCCTCGGGAGGGGAGTCCAGACCGTAGTGCCGGTAGAGCTGGAGCTCCTGTTCCGGTGAGAGATGGCGACCGACGCCGAAGTCCGGTGCGTCCTTGATCAGCGCCCGGTCGAAGGGGACGCGGAGCGAATCCTCCACGAACTCGCTGGGTTCCAGCGGGACGAACGCGTCCCGGCTGAAGAGTCCGGTACGTACGGCTGCCCACTCGGGTACACCGGTCGCGTCGTCGAGGTACACCTCGTCCACGGTTCCGATCTTGGTGCCCTTGCGGTCGAACGCCTTGCGGCCGATCAGGCTGCGCGGATCGATGTCGGTCTGCACGGTCCCTCCCACTGGTCGCGGCTACTCCACAAGCACTACAAAAGTGCAGATCCGGGGGGTTGGCCACTCGAGAATTCCGCCAAGAATCCCGCTGGTAGGCTGGTCGTGGCTGCTGACCCCGTGCGGGAGAGTCCTCCGGAGCGAATCCGGAGGCGCCGAAGGAGCAAATCCTCCCCGGAATCTCTCAGGCCCCCGTACCGCGCGGACGAGGTCACTCTGGAAAGCAGGGCGGGTTCCGTGCGGCCGAGCGCCGTCGGTTCCCTTCCTCACCGACGGTGAAAGCCGGTACGCCGCAAGGCGCGCCGGTGAAGCTCTCAGGTTGAGATGACAGAGGGGGAGGCCGTCCGGGCACCCGCGCCGTGGTGCCCCTCGCAGGTCGTGACAGACCAGGAGGCCTCCACCATGACCCCCCGTCGCACTCCGCTCTCCCAGCTGGAGCAGGGTATTCCGTTCGAGCAGCGCCACATCGGTCCCGATGACGAGGCGCAGTCGAAGATGCTTGCCCAGGTCGGTTACGGCTCGCTGGACGAGCTGACCGCGGCCGCGGTGCCCGATGTCATCAAGAGCGCGGAGGCACTCCGGTTGCCGGCCGCCCGCACCGAGGCCGAGGTCCACGCCGAGCTGCGCGCCCTGGCCGGCCGCAATCAGGTGCTGGCCCCGATGATCGGGCTCGGCTACTACGGCACCTTCACTCCGCCGGTGATCCTCCGCAACGTCATGGAGAACCCCGCCTGGTACACGGCCTACACGCCGTACCAGCCGGAGATCTCGCAGGGCCGCCTGGAGGCGCTCCTCAACTTCCAGACGATGGTCGCCGAGCTGACCGGGCTGCCCACCTCCGGCGCCTCGCTGCTCGACGAGGGCACCGCGGCCGCCGAGGCCATGGCGCTCTCGCGGCGCGTCGGCAAGGTCAAGAACGGCGTCTTCCTGGTCGACGCCGACGCCCTGCCGCAGACGATCGCCGTCATCGAGACCCGCGCGGAGCCCTCCGGTGTCGAGGTCGTCGTCGCCGACCTCTCCGACGGCATCCCGGCAGAGATTGCCGAGCGCGGCGTCTTCGGTGTGCTGGTGCAGTACCCGGGCGCCTCCGGAGCGGTGCGGAACGTCCAGCCGTTGATCGAGCAGGCCCACGAACTGGGTGCGATCGTCACGGTCGC
The DNA here is from genome assembly GCF_042884935.1 of Streptomyces sp. NPDC058092. Classification (NCBI taxonomy): domain Bacteria; kingdom Bacillati; phylum Actinomycetota; class Actinomycetes; order Kitasatosporales; family Streptomycetaceae; genus Streptomyces; species Streptomyces sp. NPDC058092. Next base: position 70,956 of record NZ_JBHVSY010000034.1, on the reverse strand, counting down.
CGCCGACCTGCTGGCCCTGACCCTGCTCACCTCACCGGGCGACCTGGGCGCGGACATCGCGGTCGGCACCACGCAGCGTTTCGGCGTGCCGATGGGCTTCGGCGGACCGCACGCCGGCTTCATGGCCGTACGCGAGAAGCTCGCCCGCAGCCTGCCCGGCCGCCTCGTCGGCGTCTCCGTCGACGCGGACGGCAACAAGGCCTACCGGCTGGCGCTGCAGACCCGCGAGCAGCACATCCGGCGCGAGAAGGCCACCAGTAACATCTGCACGGCTCAGGTGCTGCTCGCCGTCATGGCCGGGATGTACGCCGTCTACCACGGCCCGGACGGGCTGCGGACGATCGCCCGTCGTACCCACCGCTACGCGACGATCCTGGCCGAGGGCCTGCGCGCCAGTGGCATCGACGTCGTGACCGGCGCCTACTTCGACACCCTCACCGTGCGCGTTCCGGGGAAGGCCGCCGATGTCGTGGCCGACGCCCGCGAGCGCGGCGTCAACCTGCGGCTCGTCGACACGGACCTCGTCTCCCTCGCCTGTGACGAGACCACCACCCGTACGCAGATCGCCGCCGTCTGGGCCGCGTTCGGCGTCGGCGGGGACGTCGAGGCGCTGGACGCCGCGGCTGCCGACGTGCTGCCCGAGGGCCTGCTGCGCACCGACGAGATCCTCACCCACCCGGTCTTCCACCAGCACCGTTCCGAGACGGCGATGCTGCGCTACCTGCGCAAGCTCGCCGACCGGGACTATGCCCTGGACCGCGGCATGATCCCGCTCGGCTCCTGCACCATGAAGCTGAATGCGACCACCGAGATGGAGCCGATCACCTGGCCCGAGTTCGGCGCGCTGCACCCGTTCGCGCCGGCCGAGCAGGCGCCGGGCTTCCTCACCCTCATCCGTGAGCTGGAGGAGCGCCTCGCCGAGGTCACCGGCTACGACGCCGTCTCGATCCAGCCGAACGCCGGCTCGCAGGGCGAGTTCGCCGGCCTCCTGGCCGTACGGGCGTACCACCGGGCCAACGGCGACGACCAGCGGACCGTCTGCCTCATCCCGTCCTCCGCGCACGGCACCAACGCCGCCAGCGCCGTGATGGCCGGCATGAAGGTCGTCGTGGTGAAGACCGCCGACGACGGCGAGGTCGACATCGAGGACCTCCGCGCCAAGATCGAGACGCACCGTGACGAGCTCGCCGTGCTCATGATCACGTACCCGTCGACGCACGGCGTGTTCGAGGAGCACGTCGCGGACATCTGCGCCGAGGTGCACGACGCCGGCGGTCAGGTGTACGTCGACGGCGCCAACCTCAACGCGCTGGTCGGCCTCGCCAAGCCGGGCCGGTTCGGTGGCGACGTCTCGCACCTGAACCTGCACAAGACCTTCTGCATCCCGCACGGCGGCGGCGGCCCCGGCGTCGGCCCGGTCGGTGTGCGCGCGCACCTCGCGCCGTACCTGCCGAACCACCCGCTGCAGCCCGCGGCGGGCCCCGAGACCGGTGTCGGACCGATCTCGGCCGCTCCGTGGGGCTCGGCCGGCATTCTCCCCATCTCCTGGGCTTACGTACGCCTGATGGGCGGTGAGGGCCTGAAGCGTGCGACGCAGGTCGCCGTACTCGCCGCCAACTACATCGCCAAGCGCCTCGAACCGCACTACCCGATCCTGTACAACGGCCCGGCCGGGCTGGTAGCGCACGAGTGCATCGTGGACCTGCGGCCCATCTCCAAGGCCACCGGCGTCACCGTCGACGACATCGCCAAGCGTCTGATCGACTACGGTTTCCACTCGCCGACCATGTCGTTCCCGGTCGCCGGGACGCTGATGATCGAGCCGACCGAGAGCGAGAACCTCGCGGAGCTCGACCGCTTCTGCGACACGATGATCGCCATTCGCGGCGAGGTCGAGAAGGTGGCTTCCGGCGAGTGGAGCGCGGACGACAACCCGCTGAGCAACGCTCCGCACACCGCGGCGATGCTGGGCGGGGAGTGGGAGCACGGCTACAGCCGTGAGGTGGCGGTCTTCCCGGCCGGTGTCTCGGCCGCGGACAAGTACTGGCCGCCGGTGCGCCGGATCGACGGTGCCTTCGGCGACCGTAACCTCGTCTGCTCCTGCCCTCCGCTGGACGAGTACGACAACTGAGACATGAGCGGCAGGGCGTGACGCGGACATGCGTCGGGGCCGGTGCGGAGTTTTCTCCGGGCCGGCCCCAGTTCGTACAGGCCGGGGTCAGGCGGCCTTCATCACCCGGCCGGTCTCCAGGGGCCGGTGCGGGGCGATGATCTGCCCGTCCGGGAGCAGCTCACCGGTGTCCTCGAAGAGCAGGACGCCGTTGCACAGCAGGCTCCAGCCCTGTTCCGGGTGGTGTGCCGTCAGACGGGCGGCCTCCCGGTCGGCTGAGTCGGCGGTCGGGCATGGTGGCTGGTGCTGGCACATGGCTGGGTTCTTTCGCTGCGTTGTAGTGAATGTCCTGCGGCTTGACGAGGTGTTCATGGCCGCTCCCCCGTATCGATCGGTCCGATCCCAGTGTTGCCCCACGGGCGTCAATCCGCAGGGATTTCGCAGCAGCACTTCTCCTTACTCCGAGGACGCGTCACCCGGCTGGACGGTTCACCGCAACTGCACTGTCACTTCGGGTGGTTCGGGGTGGCCGGACCGGGCTAGTCCGGATGGGCGGGACATGCGCCGCGCAGCGCTGTGCCCCACCACCGAAGACGATGGCGGGGCACAGCGCTGTGGTGTGAGGTGCGGCCGCTGTCAGGCCGGCGATCCGAGCAGGGGGCCGGGGCCCGGGGTGATGCGCAGCGTCATCACGCGGAGCAGATCGGCGACCCGGTGCGGGCGGTGGGCCGCGATTCCCGGCGGGGCGGGAGCCAGCGGTACCAGGAGATCGGCGGGGGCGAGTGCGCCGTCGGCCGCGTCGGCATCGGCGTCGCCGTGCAGCCACAGCGCCAGCATGTAGAGCTCCGGAATGGACAGCAACCGTGGCTGGTAGTGGGGTGTCACCGTTTCGGCCTGGCGCAGGGCGAGTTCGGTCGAGGCGATGTACGGGCCCTCGAAGAAGTGCGAGAAGGTCCAACCGTCCGGAGTGAGGATGGTGTCCGCCGCGGCGACCGCCTGCTCCGAGCTGCGGATCACGAACCGCCACGCGGCGAGCCGGGTGGCGGGTGCGAGCCCGCTCGGGCCGATCCGCTCCAGTACATGGACGGGGAGCGGGAGTTCGGGGCTCAGTGGCCCCTGGGCGGATCGGAGAGCCGGTGTGCGGGCCTCGCGGACTGCGGTGGGTGAACCGAGTGCCGCGAGAACGCTGCGGACAGCGGGCGCGGGAGCCGGGGGAACATGCAGCGGCATAGTGGGTCGCCTCTCACTTCGGAGACACGGTGATGCGTGGGCGGGTGCAGACGGCGCTGTCGGCGTGCGGGGCCAGAGGAGGCCGGTGACTGGGCCGGTGCGTCAACTCTCTGCCTCGTCCGCGAAGTTTATACGACACGTGTTCACGCACTGATTCCACTAGCCGTCGCAGGTATTGCTGACAAGGCGGTATCAAGACTTTATTATGCGGAGATTACGCTGATTCGTCGTCGGCGGCGCAGTCGCCGTCAGGGATTTTTCCCTCGACGCGGTCGGCCGAAACGCTTCGGCGTTTTCACCGCGCGCCCGGCGGTGGAAACTGCGAACTGCGCCATGCCGATGGAATGTGCCCCGGACGACCGCCCTCAGATTACTGGGTGTGCGGCGATCGCGGGGCGTTATGGATCACCCGGCCTGGGCATTATCGACCGTGACGCGAGCGGCCTGGGCCGCGGGCCGCCCACTCGAGGGAGGGACGCTTCGATGGGGGAGAAGGTCGTGGCGGGCGCCTTTGATCTGTCCGATCCGCACAGGTACCGGAGGAAGCTCCACCAGTGCCTGGAGGGACTGGAGAGGCTCCTGGAGGAGCGGGGGTTCGACCGCCCCCGCAACCTCATGGGCATGGAGATCGAGCTGAATCTGGCAGGCGCCGACGGCATGCCGAAGATGATGAATGGGGAGGTGCTCCCGCGCATCGCGAGCCGTGATTTCCAGACCGAACTCGGGATGTTCAATCTGGAAGTGAACATAGTCCCGCACCACCTGGACGGACGCGTTTTCGATCAGCTGGCCGAAGAGCTCAGGACCGGCCTTGGATATGCCCACCGGAAGGCGGGCGAGGTCGATGCGGGGATCATGATGATTGGAATTCTGCCCACCCTTGGGCATGCGGACCTCGTTGCGGCGAACCTCTCGGACGCGGACCGCTACACACTGCTGAACGATCAAATGGTGGCTGCGCGGGGCGAGGATTTCTCCCTCGATATACGCGGCGTGGAGCGATTGGTCTGCACCTCCTCCTCGATCACCCCCGAGGCCGCCTGCACATCGGTTCAGCTGCATCTGCAGGTGACGCCGACGCGCTTCGCGGCCGTCTGGAACGCGGCGCAGGCCGTCGCCGGAGTCCAGATCGCCCTCGGTGCCAACTCCCCCTTCCTGTTCGGCAGGGAGCTGTGGCGGGAGTCGCGGCCGCCGCTCTTCCAGCAGGCCACGGACACCAGACCGCCCGAACTCCGGAACCAGGGGGTTCGGCCCAGGACCTGGTTCGGCGAGCGTTGGATCGGTTCGGCGTACGAGCTCTTCGAGGAGAACCTGCGCTACTTCCCCCCGCTGCTGCCGATCTGCGACGAGGAGGAACCGCTGCGGGTGCTCGACGAGGGCGGGGTGCCGCAGTTGCAGGAGCTGGTGCTCCACAACGGCACGGTCTACCGCTGGAACCGGCCCGTGTACGGCCTGGCCGAGGGCGTACCCCATCTGCGGGTGGAGAACCGGGTCCTGCCCGCCGGCCCCACCGTCACCGATGTGATCGCCAATGCCGCGCTGTATTACGGGCTCGTGCGGGCGCTCGCCGAGGAGTCCCGTCCGGTGTGGACCAGGCTCCCGTTCGCAGCGGCGGCCGAGAACTTCGACGCCGCCTGCCGCCACGGCATCGACGCGGAACTGATCTGGCCGCGTCCGGGCCGTTCGGGCGGGCTGACCCGGGTGCCGGCCGTCAAGCTGGTACGGGAGGAACTGCTGCCGCTGGCTGCCGCGGGGCTCGATGCCTGGAACATCGAGCCCGCGGACCGGGACCGCTATCTCGGGGTCATCGAGGAGCGCTGCAGGCGACGGGTGAACGGGGCGTCCTGGCAGGTGGACACCTACCACTGGGCTCGGGAGACCGGGCTCGAACGGCATGCCGCACTGGCCGCGACCACCCGCCGGTACGCCGAACTGATGCACAGCGGCGAGCCCGTGCACAACTGGCCGGCGGGTGTCCCGGCACGGTGATCTCATCGTGGCGGGCGCCTCGTGACGGGCAGCCGTTGTGGCGGGCGTCGGCGGGCTGCCACCGCTCCCGGCTGACGTCGTCCGCCGTGGGTCCCGTCCGCGCGGAGGGCTACTCCTGGGTGGCGTGGTTGCTCTGCCCTGCCGTCATGACGGCCTGCAGAATCACGGCTTGGATATCCGCAGGGTCGGTGACCTGGTAGCCCCCGCCGCCGGTCACCTTCGCTATCTCGTTCACCTCCTCGCGGTCGGCCTCCGGGCCGACCGCGATGGCGAGGAGCGGCACCGGACGCTCCGGGTCGGCGATCCGCTTCAGTTCCGCGATCAGGGCGCTGCGGGAGATGGAGCGGTCGTCCTGGTTCGAGCCGTCGGTGAGGATCACCACGGCGTTGAACTTGCCCTTCGCATACGTCGCCTGGGCGTCCTTGTACGCGGCCAGAACGGTGTCGTACAGGCCGGTAGCGCCGCCCGGCACCGGCTGCAGCTCGGAGAAGGCCGCGGTGAGCCTCTCGCGGTGCGTACCGCCGCCCTTCGCCGGATCGCCGAGCCGGCCGGTCGGAACCAGCCTGCGGTAGTCCTTGTCGCCGTCGAGCGTGGTGGCGAACTCCCAGAGCCCGATCTCGTCGTTCGGGGTGAACTGGTTGAGGGCCTGGATCAGGGAGGCCTTGGTGACATCCATCCGGGACTGGTTGCGCCCCGGCACGATCGTGGCCATCGAACCCGAGGCGTCGACAACCGTCGTCAGCCGCGCGCTCTGTACCGTGATCGTCCACATGCCGAGCGTCTGCTGGAGGTCCTCGGCGGACGGCGCCGCGGTGGCCGCGGTGGCGTACGGCTGGGGCTTGCTTCCGCCCGCCGACGCGACCACCGACTCCACGGCCGTTCCGTCCACGTTCCTGAAGCCGTGCTTCTTCAGGGTGGCTTGCGCCTCCGGCTCGTTCAGCAGCGTCATGAACCGCAGCGCCGCCCGGCCCTCGGCCGTACTCATCCTGGTCTCGTCGACCAGCGTGTACGGATAGTCGAGCAGCGGGGTGCCGTCCTTGGGGTAGAAGAGATCGAGCCTTCCGCCGCCGGTCGACCCCGCGTTGTGCGCGAACGCGGCCTGCTCGGAGAGGAGCACCGCCTGGTTGCGGTCCGGATTGCCCTGCTCGGCGCCCGAATCGCTCTGCGCCAGTGTTTCCAGCACCTGGGTGTCGCCGTCCGACATGCGCTGCGCGAGCAGCTTGGCGGTCGTCGCGACCCTGGTGTCGCTGTCACCGCCCTGTTTCTCGGAGGACGTGCCGATGCTGGAGAGGGCGAGCAGCCCGGTGGCGCTGCGCGCCGGGTCCGCCGAGCCCAGGCGCACCTTGTCCGAGTCCAGGGCCGCGGCCGTCAGTTCGGCCCACGAGTACTTCTTCTTCGGCCAGCCGAGCTTCTTGGCCGCCGACGGCACCATGGCCATGGTGACGGAGGAGGAGGCGATGGAATCGCCTCCGGTGATCGGGATGCCGTCGCCGGAACCCTTGGCCCGGTCGAGCCAGAGGTCGGAGTCGGGCAGCCAGATCTGGTAGTCCGGGGCACGGGTACCGGAGGAGATGGCGTCGGCGACCTTGTAGGAATCGCGCGCGACGACCCGCACATACAGACAGCGGCCGTCGGATCTCAGATCGTCCTCGCGCGCCTTGTCGGCGACGGCCCGCACGGCGGGGGCGATGTCCGGTGAGGCCGCCATGGTGAGACGTACGGCGGAGTCCTCGCAGGACTTCGAGAACGACAGCAGGCCGCCCTGGGCCGCGACTACCGTTCCCGCCGCCACCGCGAGGACGAGCATGGTCGCGATCGCAACGGTGCGCCGACGACGCGGCGGACTGTCCCCGCTTCCACCGGTCGCGTAGTCGTCGGGCAAGCTGTGACGTCCCATGTCGGTGGTGCCCCTCCTTGAGGATGAACAAGGAAAAGGGGGACCACACCATCGGCAATGGTGGTTGTCCCCCGGCCTGTCGCGCATGATCTTCGTACCTGCATTCGAGACCCTAGCGGGGTGCGGCGGGGCATGGGGCGTGAATGCACAACTCAAGGCAGGTGTACAGGTGGAGGCGGGGCGCGTGACTGATTCTTTTCCCCAGGAGGCTGTTTCGCAACGGATCTTGCGGTCCGAAACGGTGCTGGTACTGGCTCTCTCGTTGGGAGCCAGCGGGGTGTCTGCCCTGATCAGTTTTGTTGGATCACTGACGAAACCAGGCGGTTTGAAGGAACAGGCCGCGACCCTCAACAGCTCGTACGCGCCGGGGCGTCCATGGCTGGATCTCGCCTGGCAACTCTTCGGTATCACGACGGCTCTGGTGCCCGTCGCCCTCGTTGCGCATCTGTTGATCAGGGAGGGCACCGGCCTGCGCGCCATCGGCTTCGACCGGTCCAGGCCGTGGCCGGATCTGGGACGCGGCACGCTGGTCGCGGCGGGCATCGGAAGCGCCGGGCTCGCCTTCTACCTGGTGGCGCGGGCAGCCGGTTTCAATCTGACGGTGGTCCCGGAGTCACTGCCCGACGTGTGGTGGAGATTCCCGGTCCTGATCCTGTCCGCACTGCAGAACTCCGTAGTGGAAGAAGTGATCGTCGTCGGGTACCTGCTGCGCAGGCTCGGGCAGTTGGGGTGGACGCCGATGGCCGCCCTGGCGGCGAGTTCGGTGCTGCGCGGCTCGTACCACCTGTATCAGGGCATCGGTGGCTTCATCGGCAACTTGGTGATGGGCGTGGTCTTCGTGCTGCTGTACCGGCGCTGGGGGCGGGTCGGTCCGCTGGTGGCGGCGCATGCGCTGCTCGACATAGGGGCGTTCGTCGGATACGCCCTGCTGGCCGGGAAGGTGGGGTGGCTGCCTACGCCGTGAGCGGGGTGGGGGCCGGTCGGGGGGTGTTCGACGTGTGCGGACGGGCGTCGGTGGGTGGTGTGCCGGTGATCGGTGATCGGTGATTGGTGCGGAGGGCGTACGGGAGTGGTCCGTACGCCCTCCGTCGAGTTGTCGCCGGAAGGCTCAGAGTGCCGTGAGCAGTTCGCCGTCGATGACCGTGACGGCGCTGCCGGTCAGCAGGGTGCGTTCGCCGCGCAGCGAGGTGCGGACCAGTCCGGAACGGGCGGAGGCCTGTAGTCCGGTCAGCTCGTCACGGCCGAGGCGGGCCGACCAGAAGGGGGCCAGTGCGGTGTGGGCGCTGCCGGTCACCGGGTCCTCATCGATCCCGACGCATGGGAAGAAGCCGCGGGAGACGAAGTCGTAGCCGCGGGAGGGGTTCTCGGCGGCGGCCGTCACGACGACGCCCCGCCGGGAGAGGCGGGCCACCGCGGCGAGATCCGGGGCCAATCCTCGTACGGTCGCTTCGTCGGCCAGTTCCACGACCAGGTCGCCGATGTGGGGGCCGGTGTCGTGCACGGAGAGGGGTTCCGCGCCCAGGGCGGCGCCCAGCCCGGCCGGGACGGGCTCCGGCGTCAGAGGGGCTGTGGGGAAGTCGAGGGTGACTGTGCCGTCCGGGTGGCCGGTCGCCGTGAGGATTCCGCATCGCGCCGTGAAACGCACCGTGCCGCTCGCCGCCCCGGTGGTGTGCAGGACGTGCGCGGTCGCGAGGGTGGCGTGCCCGCACATGTCCACCTCTGTCGTCGGGGTGAACCAGCGCAGTGCCCAGTCAGCTTCGCCCCCCAGTGGCAGCCGGTGGGCGAAAGCGGTCTCGGAGAGGTTGACCTCCGTGGCGATCGACTGGAGCTGCGCGTCGTCGGGAAAGGTGTCGGAGTCCAGCAGCAGGACTCCTGCCGGATTCCCGCTGAAGGGGCGGTCGGTGAACGCGTCGACGATTCGGATCCTCATGACGCCGACCATAAGTGCGACGGAACGCGGCAGGACAAGGCCAATTCGGTGTCGCTGGACCGAAATGCCCGGCCGCCGGCCGGGACTCCGAGCGCCTGCCACCGATTCCGGCTGTTCCTCCGTCCACGAACCGTGAGAGCTGGGCGCGATGCGGCGGACCGGGTGGTGTCAGAGGCGGGCGGTACGGTTCCCCGTCGGACCGAGGAGGCCCCATGGGGACCAAGTGGAACTTGACGATCGACTGCACGCACCCGGCGAAGCTGGCCGAGTTCTGGGCGCTGGCACTGGGCTATACGGCGAAGCCCGCGCCCGCGGGCTTCGGGAGCTGGGAGGAATGGTTCTCTCATCACGAGATCCCGAAGGACGAGTGGGATCAGGGTGCGTACCTCTGCGATCCGGACGGGGTGGGCCCCAACCTGGCCTTCCTGCACGTGCCGGAGTCGAAGGTGGTGAAGAACCGACTGCATCTGGACGTGCAGGTCGGGGGCGGTCGTGATGTGCCCTGGGAGGTGCGATGGCCGCGAGTGGTCCAGGCGGTGGAGCGGCTGACCGCGGCGGGTGCGACTGTGATCCATGAGTACGAACTGCTGGGCAGACCCGATCATGTGATGCTGGCAGACCTGGAGGGAAACGAGTTCTGCCTGGTCTGACGGCGACTGCCTCAGCCCTTTGCGGGTGCTGACCAACGCCGAGGTCCAGAAGGCCCGTTGGTTCCTGCGGTTGCATCCGCAGGGACGCTGCGGGTTTCGTCGAAGTGGCCGTCCGTGGGGTGGCCGCCCGGTGGTCTTCAGCCGGGGCGGCGAGGCGCAGCGGCGCGTGGGCCGGTCGCGGCGCTGGAAGCGGGCTGAGGTCGATGCCGGGGATGACAGGTCGTGGGCCCCGAGTGCCCGGCCGCACCACGCACACCGAGTACGCCAGCGACGCCGGCCGCGCCGAACCGGTACAGAGCCGGGCGCCGGCGAGAGCGGCCACCACCTCCGAGAAGGTTTCCCGTTCGCCGGGCAGCGGCTCCGGCGTACCCGGACCTCACGCGACGTGCACGCCGACAGGAGCGCCGAGCGGCCCGTGGACCAGGGCATGCAACGTCCCTGTCCCGCATCACCCCAGCAGTGACCGGCCGAGGTGATTGTCAAGCGACCGGTTCCGATATATCGTTGACGCATCGCGACAGATCGACGATGGAAGGAGCGTGGCGATGCGTTCACGTGGACACGAGCATGAGCACGGGCATGGACATGGGCACTGCGGACCCGGCCATCAAGGCCGGGGTGACGTCGAGGGGCGGCGGGCGGCCTTCGGGCAGTTCGGTCCGCCGTTCGGTGGCGGTCCCTTCGGTGGCGGTCGCGGCCGGGGCGGCGGCCGGGGGAGGGCGCGCCGCGGTGACGTGCGTGCGTCGATCCTGGCGCTGCTGAAGGACCGGCCGATGCACGGGTACGAGATGATCCAGGAGATCGGCGAGCGCAGCGGCGGGGCCTGGCGGCCCAGTCCGGGCTCGGTCTACCCGACCCTCCAGCTGCTGGAGGACGAGGGCCTGATCGTCAGTGCCAGCGAGGGCGGCAAGAAGCTGTTCACGCTGACCGACGCAGGTCGCACCGAGGCGGAGTCGGGTCCCGACGCTCCCTGGGAGGAGGCCGGGCGCGGAGTCGACTGGGAGAGCGTCAATGAGATCCGGCAGGCCGGTTTCGGTCTGATGGAGGCGTTCGGTCAGGTCTGGAAGACCGGCTCGGCCGATCAGCGTCAGAAGGCGCTCTCGGTCATCAATGACGCCCGTAAGAAGCTCTACCTGATCCTCGCCGACGAGCACTGAGCCCGTGGGGCGAGGTGCAAGGTGAAAGGCGCAAAGTGTCAGGGGCCTGGCGGCCGAGCCGCGAGGCCCCTTCCCGTCCGCCCGGTGGCTGTCAGGCCGTGACCAGTCCACCCAGTTTGCGCAGTGATTCGACGAGCGCGGCGGTCGCCGAATCCTTGAGTTTGCCCGCCATCAGGGAGACCGCCGCGCCGGTGAACTCCCCGTCGATTCGTACCGTGGTCGCGTCGCCGTCGGGAGTCAGTGAGTAGCGCATGGCCAGGTTGACGCCCATCGGCCCCTTGCCCTTGGTGGTCAGCAGGCGCGCGGTCTCCAGCTCCGCCACCGTCCAGGTCACCTCCGCGGGGAAGCCCATGAGCTTCATGTTCTCCTCATAGGTGGCCGCGACTTCGAGTGTCGCCGGGCCCCCCTTGGGGAAGCTGGTGTGGGTGGCGTTCCACTGGCCGTACGCGGTGAAGTCCGTCAGCTGGGCCCAGACCTTCTCGGTCGGCGCTTCGATGCGTGCTTCTGCACTGACTTCGGCCATGCGACCACCCCTTCTCGGCGGGTTACGGTGTCGCGGAACGTAGCCGCAGTGACGTCAACATTCAATACTGATGAACCGTCAGATCTGTGTGATCCGGTCCTTCCGCCCCCGCCCGCCAGATCAGCGCGGCATCGAACCGGTCGGAGGTGCGCGGGTGCGGGCCGTCGTCATGGCAGTGGAACGCGGCCCAGAAGAGGTCGGCGCGCAGTGCGTTCGCCGGTGCGTGGACCCGGTATACGTACTCCCGCCCGTCGAGCGCCGGCAAGGCGACCAACCAGGACACGTCCGCAGACTCCCTTCCGGCTGCCGTGGGGGTGGTGTGGCCTGTGGGACGTACAGGGGGCGGTTCCTGGTTGCTCCGGGAGCGTGGTGCAAGGCGGCGCGCGCCGTTCTTCCGGATCGGATCCCGAAATGGCGAGATCTCATCCGTAAGGAGGAGGGGCCGTGTGAGTGTGCCCAACTTGCGTGGGATGCCTAAATGGGCCCCTCCGGCGATGCTTCGGCGCTGCGGGGCTGATGGGGTGAGAGGTGTGCAAAACCGGACGCCGCGGATCCCTCAGCAGCCCGCACCGAACCGTGCTGAGCTCGACGCCAGACTTACTGTTGAGCTGGCCGCGGTGGTGACGGGTGCCCGCAGGCGCGCCCTGCGCGACGGCGACCGGCAGATCGACACGGCGCATCTGCTGCACTCCCTCATCGAATCGGACCCCGAGGTGCGGGCGGCCTTCGAGGGCGGACCCCAACTGGCCAAGGTGCTCGGGTATCTCGTCCAGCGCAGTATCGGCTACGGGCTCCGCTGGCAGGGTGCGGTGGAGGACTCCGGCGCTGTTCCGGTCGTCCGGGGCCCGGATTCCGCTGTGCGGGACGCGGGCGTGGAAGGCTGGTCGCCCTCGGCCGCCACGGCGATGGCGGGAGCCCTCGAGCGGGCGGAACTGCGGGGCGACGAGAGGGCCGGCGGGCTCGATCTGCTCGCGGCGCTGGCCAGGGACCACGAGTGCCGGGCCGTCGAGGTGCTGGAGCGGGCCGGCGTCGACGCGGAGCAGCTCGCGGCCCGGATCGTGAGGGCGGCCGGCCAGGGGTGGCGGGGCGCCGGGGGCTGACGGCCCGATGTGCGGGCGCCGATTCGGCGTGGCGGTTCGGCCGGGGCCTTGAAGGCCGGGCGGAGCAGGGCGGCGATGCCGAGCGTCTGACGGGGAGCGCACGTCAGGGGTCACCGGGGTGACGCTCCTGACTTCAGCTGTCATGATGTGCCGATGCACGCGTCTCAGGGGAGAAGCGCCAGCCTGGGACTCGCCCTGGTTTCGGCGTTCGCATTCGGTGGTTCAGGGGTGGCGGCCAAGCCGCTCATCGAGGCAGGCCTCGACCCGCTCCACGTGGTGTGGCTACGGGTGGCGGGCGCCGCCCTCGTCATGCTGCCCGTCGCCTGGCGGCACCGGGATCTCGTACGCAGCAGGCCGGTCCTGCTGCTCGGGTTCGGGCTGCTCGCCGTCGCGGGTGTGCAGGCCTTCTATTTCGCCGCGATCTCCCGTATCCCCGTCGGTGTCGCGCTCCTCGTGGAGTATCTGGCGCCCGCGCTCGTCCTCGGCTGGGTCCGCTTCGTCCAGCGCCGGCCGGTCACCCGGGGCGCCGCGGTCGGTGTGGCGCTCGCCGTCGGGGGGCTCGCGTGCGTGGTAGAGGTCTGGTCGGGGCTGAGCTTCGACGTGGTCGGGCTGGTGCTCGCGCTCGGTGCCGCCTGCTGTCAGGTCGGTTACTTCGTCCTGTCGGACCAGGGGAGCGCGGGCGGGGCGGAAGGTGCGGAACCGCCGCATCCGGTCGGTGTCATCGCGTACGGGCTGCTGATCGGCACGGTCGTTCTCACCGTGGTCGCGCGGCCGTGGACCATGGACTGGTCGGTTCTGGGCGGCAGTGCGGGCATGGACGGCACGGACGTACCGGCATGGCTTCTGCTCCTCTGGATCGTGCTGTTGGCGACGGTGCTCGCCTACGTCACCGGCGTGATCTCCGTACGGCTGCTCTCGCCCGCGGTCGCGGGTGTCGTCGCCTGTCTCGAGGCGGTCATCGCGACCGTGCTCGCCTGGGTGATGCTCGGTGAGCACCTGTCGGCGCCGCAGCTCATCGGCGGTTCCCTGGTGCTGATCGGCGCCTTCATCGCCCAGTCGGCGACACCGCGGACGCCCTCCGGCCCCGTCGCGTCAGGGCCGGGCGGCGGGCAGATCGCCGGAGCGGACGGAGGCCGCGCCGCCGCCGAGGGGGAGTTGTCCACGGGCCGCGCCGCGACGTAATGTGACGCTCATGTATTCGACCGTGCTTTCGCCGCCCGCCGCCTGACACGGGCGGCGGCCACTCCTGACGAAGACCGGGCTCGGGCAGTCCCCGAGCGGTCCGTCGCGGCCCGTGTGCGGAGCCGAGCGACCACCGTCCTGTCTTCATTCGGAGAAGCCACGTGTCGAATCCTGCTTCCGGCCTGCCCATCGGGCGGAGCCTCATCTATCTGATTGTCGCCGGTGTTGCCTGGGGTACTGCCGGGGCCGCCGCCTCGCTGATCTTCGAGGTCAGCGATCTGGGCCCGCTCGCCCTGTCGTTCTGGCGCTGCGCGGGCGGCCTCGTGCTGCTGCTCGCCGTGCTGGCGCTACGGCCCCGGCGGGCAGCCGCCCCCGCCGAACCGCGCAGCCGTCGGCTGCTGCGCGTCCTCGGCACCGGCGTGGGCCTCACCGTCTTCCAGAGCGCGTACTTCGCGGCCGTCGAGGCGACCGGCCTCGCGGTCGGGACCGTCGTCACCCTCGGGGCGGGCCCCGTGCTCATCGCGGTCGGTGCGCGGCTGACCATGGGAGAACGGCTGGGGCGCGGCGGACTGGCCGCGGTGGTGGGCGCGCTGGCCGGGCTCGCCGTGCTGGTGCTCGGGGGCGACGGGGCCACGGTACGGACCGCCGGAGTCGCCCTGGCGCTGCTCTCGGCGGCCGGCTACGCGACGATCACCCTGCTGACTCGGTGGCTCGGCCGCGACGGCGGCACCACCGACTCACTCGCCACCAGCGCCTGGGCCTTCGGGATCGGAGCCGTCGGGCTGCTTCCGATGGCTGCGGCCGAAGGGCTCGTACCGCACACCGCTCAGCCCGCGCAGGTGGTGACGCTGCTGGTGTATGTGGCGGCGGTACCGACCGCGCTCGCTTACGCGCTCTACTTCGCGGGCGCCGCGGTGGTGCGTGCCGCGACGGTGTCCGTGATCATGCTGCTCGAACCGGTCAGCGCGGCGGTCATCGCCGTCGTGGTGCTCCGCGAGCAGATCACGGCGGCGACCGTCGGCGGGACGCTGCTGCTCCTCGCGGCCGTGACGGGGCTGGCGTTCGCCGAAGCGCGCAGCGCCGCGCACGCCCGCCGCCGGGCGGCCGTACCGGCCTGACCGCTGGGGCGGACGGGCCCGTAGCCACGGTGGCGGACCCGTCCGGCCCTGGGACGGTTCAGAGCGCGGTGATGTAGCCGGGTACCCCGATCGCGGGATCGAGGTCGCTCGAGGGGAGCGGCGCCGCGTAGCCGTGGGCGAGCGGGACGACGCCCGCCCAGTGAGGCAGCGTGAGGTCGCGGGGTTCATCGTTGGGGCCGCCGGTGCGGATCTTGGCGGAGACCTCCTGGAGGTCCAGCCGGATCACCGCTGTCGCCGCCAGTTCCTTCTCGTCGGCGGGCCGCGAGTCCGCGGACCGGCCCGGCACCACATGGTCGACGATGGCGTCGAGGGCGGTCCGCCGCTCCTGCGGGTCGGTCACCGTGCGCGCGATGCCGTGGACCACCACGGAGCGGTAGTTGATCGAGTGATGGAAGGCGGAGCGGGCCAGCACCAGCCCGTCGACATGCGTCACCGTCAGACAGACGGGCAGGCCGGGGTCGGTCCGGCCGGTCTCCCACAGCGGCCGGGAGCCGGTCGAACCGTGTACGTAGAGCCGCTCGCCGACCCGGCCGAAAAGCGTCGGCAGGACGACCGGTGCGCCGTCACGGACGAAGCCGAGGTGGCAGACGTACGCCTCGTCGAGTATCGAGTGGACCAGTTCCCGGTCGTATGCCGCGCGATCGCGGGAACGGGTCGGGACGGTGCGCTCGGTCGGCCGGTACGCGGCCGCGGTGTCCGGGCCCATGGTCTGCGGCGATGCGGTGTCCGACATTGCGTACTCCATTGCACTAGTGCATAATCTTGTTTGTGCTAGGAGAGTATCGGATCGTCGGGCGGCGCGCATCGGAAATTGCCGCCAGTGTGGAGCGCGGGGTCGGCTCGGGAGACCTCGCGCCGGGGCAAGTGCTGCCGCCGATGCGGGAGTTGGCG
The DNA here is from genome assembly GCF_042884935.1 of Streptomyces sp. NPDC058092. Lineage (NCBI taxonomy): Bacteria > Bacillati > Actinomycetota > Actinomycetes > Kitasatosporales > Streptomycetaceae > Streptomyces > Streptomyces sp. NPDC058092. Next base: position 55,158 of record NZ_JBHVSY010000034.1, on the reverse strand, counting down.
GAGCTGCTGGGGGTGAATCCCAACACGGTGGCGGCCGCCTACCGCACGCTGCGCGAGCGTGGAGTGATCGAGACTGCCGGGCGCCGGGGCAGCAGGGTGCGGCCGCGCCCAGCGAGTACGGCGCGCGGTTCGCTCCGGGTCGAGGCGCCGCCCGGGGTGCGGGACCTGGGGGAGGGGAACCCCGATCCGACGCTGCTGCCCGCGCTGGGGGAGGCGTTCGCGGCGGCCACGGGCGAGTATGCGCGACACCCCGGTATGTACGGACAGCCGCCGGTGGACCCGGAGTTCGCCGCACTCGCGCGCGCCGCACTGGATGCCGACGGAGTGCCGGGCGGACCCGTGGTCGCGACCTCCGGATCGCTGGACGCGATCGAGCGGGTACTCGTCGCGCATCTGAAACCCGGTGACGCGGTGGCCGTCGAGGACCCGGGGTGGGGCAGCATGCTCGATCTCGTACCGGCGCTGGGACTGCGCCCCGTGCCCGTCGCACTTGACGACGACGGGCCGCTGCCCGATGACGTGGAGCGCGTGCTGAACGCCGGTGCCCGCGCGCTCGTGGTCACCGACCGGGCGCAGAATCCGACCGGGGCCGCGATCAGCGGCGGGCGTGCCTTCGAGCTACGGGGCGTCCTCGCCGGGCACCGCGGAGTGCTCCTGATCGAGGACGACCACGGGCACGGCATCGTCGATCTCCCGCTGTACCCGCTGGCGGGCGCCACGGACCGGTGGGCGTTCGTGCGGTCCGTGGCCAAGGCGTACGGGCCGGATCTGCGCGTTGCCGTGCTGACCGGCGATCCGGTCACGGTCGACCGGGTGTCGGGCCGGCAGCGGCTCGGCCCCGGTTGGGTCAGCAGACTGCTGCAACGGGCCGTGGTGCATCTGTGGGCCTCGGGCGCGGTCGACCCGGGCGAGGTGGCGCGGGCGTACGCGAAGCGGCGGGACGCACTCGTGCGGGCACTGAAGGAGCGGGGCGTGGAGGCGCACGGACGCAGCGGCATGAACGTGTGGGTACCGGTCAGCGACGAGACCGGGGCCGTGGCACGGCTGCTGCACGCGGGCTGGGCGGTGGCGCCCGGAGCGCGGTTCCGGATGACCGCGCCCCAGGGTGTCCGGCTCACCGTCTCGCCGCTCACCGAGGGCGACATCGGGCCGCTGGCCGATGCGGTGGCGGCGGCGGCCGGACCGGCGAAACCGCTGAACTACGGCTGAGTCCCGGTCCTGGTCCTGCCGCCGCGCCCCCTGCTCTGGGTCAGGGCGGCGCCCGCCAGGACCACGAGGGCGCCGACCGGGGTGTTCCAGCTCAGCCGCTCACCGAGCACGAGGACTCCGGCCGCGGTGGCGATGACCGGAATGAAGTAGGTGACCATCTGCGCGGTCGTGGGTCCGACCTCCTCCACCAGGCCGTACTGGACCAGCACCGCGAGGCCCGTACCGAGCGCCCCCAGGGCGACCACGGCCAGGGTGGGGAGCAGGGGGAATCCGTCGGGGGCCGAGGTGAACAGCGGGGTCACCAGAGCGATCTGCACCGTACCGAGAAACAGCTGGCTGCCGGTCAGGGAGAGCGTGGACGAACCGCTGCCCGCCAGCGTTCTGCGGACGTAGATCCAGCCGATCGGATAGCTGAGGGAGGCGAGCAGCGCCATGGCCGTACCGCTGAAGTCCAGCCCGGAGAAGCCCTGCCAGGCGCCCAGCACGGTCAGTACACCCAGGAAACCGAGCCCGAGTCCGGCGACGCGGCGACGGGTCGGCCGGTCCTCCGAGAGTGCGACGAGCGACAGCGCCATGCCCCACAGGGGCGAGGTCGCATTGCAGATTCCGGCCAGGGTGGACGGGATGGTCAGCTCGGCATAGGCGAAGAGCGAGAACGGCAGCGCGTTCAGGAAGAACGCGGCGACGGCCAGATGCCCCCACGTGCGGGCACCGCGCGGCAGCCGCTCCCGCCGTACCGCCATCGCGACGGCCAGCACGGCCGTGCCCGCCAGGAGGCGGCCGAGAGTGACCTGGAACGGGGCGTACCCCTCGGTTCCGACCTTGATCAGAAGGAAGCTGAAGCCCCAGATGAGGGAGAGCGCTCCGAAGCGGACCCGCCAGTCCAGCCCCGGCCGCGCGGCCGGGGCCGAAGCGGACGTCGCGAGGGGTGCCGGGGTGGCGGGTGCCGGGGTGGTGACGGGGGTGGCCGTCCCGGTACGCCGGGACGGGGCGGAGGATTTGGCGGGAGGAGGGGTTCTCGGTGTGACCGGCGCGCTCATGCGGTCAACGATGACGAAAATAATAGTGTAGGACAAGTGAGATTTTGTGCGGGAATCAGCGTAGTATTGCTTACATGTTGAATCTGGAGCGCCTGCGCACCCTGGACGCACTCGCCCGGCACGGTTCGGTCAGCGGTGCCGCCGAGGGGCTGCATGTCACCACATCGGCGGTCTCCCAGCAGATGTCGAAGCTGGAGCGGGAGGTGGGCCAGCAGCTCCTCGCCAAGAACGGCCGCGGGGTCCGGCTCACCGACGCCGGTCAGCTGCTCGCCGACCACGCGGCCCGGATCCTGTCCCAGGTCGAGCTGGCCCAGTCCGACATCGAGGCGCAGCGCGGGGAGGTGGTGGGCGAGATACGGCTCTCCGCCTTTCCGACCGCCGCGCGCGGGCTCTTCCCTGCGGCGCTGCAGGCGCTGCGCGCCGACCACCCCGAACTGCGAGTACGGACACGGGAATTGGAGCCCGAGGACGGAATCCGTGCGGTCATCAGAGGCGATATCGACCTGGCGGTCGTGCTGGACTGGAGCAACAAGCGGCTGCCGGTGCCCGGTGGCTTGGCCAAGGCCGAACTCCTGGACGACGCACCGGACGTCGCGATGCCGGCCGGCCATCCCCTCGCGGACCGGGCGGAGGTGGATCTGGAGGAGTTCGCCGACGACGACTGGGTGTCCTGGCCCGAGGGCGAGTTCTGCTACGACTGGCTGATGTTCACCCTGCGCTCGAAGGGCATCGAACCACGCATCGCGCATCTGGCGGGCGAGCATCACACCCAACTCGCCCTGATCGCCGCTGGGATGGGGGTCTGCGTGGCGCCTCGGCTGGGCCGTGGACCGGTGCCCGACGGGGTGCGGCTCGTGCCCGTACGGCAGAAGATGCGACGGCACGTCCATGCCGTGTGGCGCACCGACGCGGACCGGCGTCCGTCGATCAGGGCGGCGGTGACGGCGCTGCGGGCGGCCGGCCGGGAGATGGATGCGCCGACGGCGTAGGCCGGGGCGCAGGTTTTCTCCCGTCGACGTCGCTCACGTTTTTGAGGCCGCTCACGTTCCCCTGTCGAGGTCGCTCACGTCGAGGACAGCCCTGCGAGCTTCCGGAAGTCCCAGGAGGTGATGGCCTCCGGGGTGAGCCGCAGCCAGGCGTGCCGCCTGTCGTGCGGCATGGTGTGCATCCCGAAGTACTTCGCCGCGAACAGCCGCTCCGGCACGTCGAGTTCGGGGCAGGGCTCGCCGGCGCGGGGTGCTTCGCCGACCGGGACGGCCTCGCCGGAGAGTTCGATGCCCCGCAGATCCGCGTACTCCACCCCGTCGTCCACGACCACCGCGATCCTCGGGTCGTCGCGCAGCTGGGACCAGCGCAGGCTGCGGGTGATCGAGTACAGCCAGAGGGAGGTGCCGTCCCAGGCGAACCAGAGGGCGCCGATGTGCGGGCGGCCGTCGGCGGACACGGTGGCGACCCGGCAGGTCCGCTGCTCGGCGAGATAGGTGTCGCGTTCCGCGTCCGTCATCATGATCGGACGGCCCCGTTGCTGAATGGCGGCCATGGACGCCCCTCCCGGTAGCTGACTATGTGTCAGAAAGCATGGGGCCTCTTCCCTCGTCACGCAATGCCGGTTAGCCTCGCGCGCCCGATCCGCCACCGAAAGGGGCAGCCGTGCCGTCGAAGGAACAGCTCGCCGAGCAGGTCGATCCGGCCACCACCGTGCTTCTGACGGTCGAATGCCAGCAAGGTGTCGTGGGCCTCGACAGCGCCCTGCCGGAGCTGGCCGAGGAGGCCAGGTCCTCCGGGGCCCTCCACCGAGTCGCCCGGCTGGTGGCGGCCGCCCACGAGGCCGGGGTCCAGGTACTGCACGCGGTGGCCGAACGCCGCCCCGACGGGCGGGGAGCCAACAACAACGCCCGCCTGTTCCGGGCCGCCGGCCGGTTGCCCGTACAACAGCACTCGGGCACCACGGCGGTACGGATCGCCGCGCCCATCGAGGTGGCGGACGAGGACCTCGTCGTGCGCCGGCTGCACGGCCTCTCGCCCGTCGCCGGTACGGACGTGGACGCGTTGCTCCGTAACCTCGGCTGCCGGACGCTCGTCGTCACCGGGGTCTCGGCCAATGTCGCCGTCCCCAACGCCGTGTTCGACGCGGTGAATCTCGGCTATACGGCAGTGGTGCCGTCCGACGCCATCGCGGGGGTGCCGGCCGACTACACCCCCGCGATGATCCGCAACACACTCGCCCTCGTCGCCACCATCACGACCACTGATGATGTGCTCGGCTGCTGGCTGAGCCGAGGGCGGACCGGGGCCCGTCCGGCGGATCGCGGCCGGACGGGGCGATACAACTAGGACTTGAGAGTGATCGAATCGCCCTTGACCGTGATGGCCTTGGCGGGCAGCGGCCGGGGCGCCGGCCCCGCCGTCACGCTGCCCGTCCTCAGGTCGAATTTGCTGCCGTGGCAATGACAGTTGATGGTGCCGTCCGACACGCTCGACACGGCGCACCCCTGGTGGGTGCACTTCGACGAGAACGCCTTGAAGTCACCGGCCTCGGGCTGCGTCACCACGACGCCCCGGTCGGCGAAGATCTTTCCGCCGCCCTCCGGGATGTCGGCGGTCTTCGCCAGCGCCTCCCCGCCGCCGTCCCTTCCGCCGGCGGCGCCGCCGTCCCTTCCGCCGGCGGCCGGTTTGACCGCATCCGAACCCCCCGAGCCCTTCTCATTTCCGCACGCGGTGAGTACGGCAGCCACCGAGACGGCCCCGACCGCTGCGACGACGGCCCGACGTCCGGGACGGACCTCGTGGTCCTGCGATGCGCTCATTCCGGCATTCCCTTCTGAGATGTTCGCGACTGTCGATTCCGCGACTTCTGTGTTTACGACCTCGGTGCTCACAACGTCCGTGTCCGATCAGGGGTACGTGCAGCGGGACCCCCGTGTTCAACGCGCCTGGGACTCCTTGGGGAAGTCCCGGTCCAGCAGCAACGGATTGCCCGCCGTCTCCTCCTGGGTGACCAGATGGCCGGCCCCGGACAACGGCAGCAGCGTGTGCGACCGGCAACGCGGCGGAGAACCGCAGCATGCGGGCGACGGCCACATTGTCATCGGCAAGACCGTGCACCAGCATGAGCGGGCGCGTCAGCCCGGCCGCCTGCGGGAGCAGTGAATTGCGCGCGTAATTCTCCGGAAGTACATCCGGGTGGCCGAGGAACCGTTCCTCCCAATGGGTGTCGTGGAGCCGTCGGTCGGTCGGCGCCGCACCAGCGACCGCCGCATGGAAGACCTCCGGCCGGCGCAGCACGGCGGTGGCCGCGAGGTACCCGCTGAGTGACCGGCCGCGCAGGCGACGCGCGTCAGGTTCAGCGCGGGCTACTGCGCGGCAGCCGAGTGAAGCACGTCGATCTGGTCGTCCGGAGCGGCCGTCGGACGGTCTTCGTACACCGATTTCTCCGAACGGTGTCGTCGTGGAGAAACCATGACAGGCGGAATGCGGATGGACCGGCCCCTGGTTTCGGCCCGGCTTCGGTCCCGGTTCCGGCACTGGCCCGGACCGGCGGGAGACCCGGCGCCGCGCGTGACAGGTCACGTGTGATCGGTCGGGTGTGATGGGTCACGTGTGATCGGTCGCGGGTGATTGTCAGAGGCGTCTGCGAGGCTGAGCGGCATGACGCTGACCAACTTCAACGACCTTGAGCAGGCCATTCGCGGCGGGTGGGGCGCGGACACCACGACGCCGGCCCACCGTCCGCACTGGACCCCGGACAACCCGGCACGCGACCAATGCGGTGTCACCGCCCTGTTGGTGCACGACCTGTTGGGCGGTGAGCTGATCCGCGGCGAGGTCCACGTCGACGGCGAGCGCGTCGATTACCACTGGTGGAACCGTCTGGGCATGGGGATCGAAGTCGATCTCACGCGCGAGCAGTTCGGCCCCGACGAGACAGTTGTCGGCGGGGATGTGATCGAACGGCCTGCGGAGATCGTGCGGCTCCGTGCGGAGTACGAGCTTCTTCGCAGCCGAGTGCTGGCAGCGTTGCGTTCGTAGGTGTTACGTCGCCGGGTCGGCCGGGGCGGTGACGACGCCCCGTCAGTGGGCCGTCGCCTCCCCCGCGCGGAACACCGGCTCGCCCGCGCGCAAGCGGGCGAAGAGGAGTGTCCGGTCCAGCTGCTCCTCCTCGTCCTCCTCGTTGCCGAACACCTCGTCCGCCAACAGGTCGCGCAACTGCTCCTGTACGCTGTCGCCGTACCCCTGCTGGTAGTCGTCCAGATCGAAGTGAGTGTCCGCCTGCACCTCGGCGATCGTGCAGTGCTCGTCCTCGATGACCAGCCGGGCGCGGACGGTGCCCGCCTGGAGCGTCCGGTCGTTGTAGTAGCCGTAGACGACCTCGGCCGCGATCGCGCCGCCGACGGACATCTCGCCGGCGGTGTGCACCGCGTGGGTCGTCACGTCACCGCCGACGGCGACTTCCGAATCCGCTTCCGCTGAATGCTGGACGACATACCGACGACATTTTCAAGTGTGCGACCAATAAGCAGGCAAGCGGGATACGCCCAGCGCCCGGGGGCCCTATGGATTCCACGATTCCCGAGCCGCACACCGACGCATCCGCCATCGGGCCGGTCTCCGATCAGGCCGGACGCGTCGAGGCCCACGGCATCGACCACATTCCCGAGCGTGAACGGAACGGAACGGCCGGGCACGGGGACTGTTCGCCGGCTGGGCGGCGGCGAACGTCAACTACCCGAACCTGGTGGTCGGTGGCGCACTGATACTCATGGGCCTCGGTCTCTGGCAGGCCCTCGCAGTGATCCTCGTGGCCAACCTGTTCTGGGCGCCGGTCGGCCTGCCGGCCGTGTTCGGCCCGGCCTCCGGCACCCCCGGCGAAGTGATCACCTGCGTGATGTTCGGCATCCGCGGCAACCAGGCGAACATCGCCGTCACCGGCTGGATCCTCTGTATCTGTCACATCGCGCATGACCTGGCGGCTGCCGCGCTCGCCGCGCTCTCTCGTGGCGAAGGCCGGTCGCGGGCTCGGCGATGGCGCGCCTGCCCGTGCCTGCGCGGGATGCCTCCCGGGCCGAGCCGTGGTTCGTGGTGTCCGGGCGCCGGATAGCCTGGGAAAATGCTCACCGAAGTCACAGCGACCCGCTACGTCACGCCCTTGCGGGAGGGCGGATCTCTGCCCGGAATCGTCGAGGCCGACGACCTCGGCACCTATGTCATGAAGTTGTCTACCACGTCGCGCTGACCTGGAGCGATGCAGCTTCAGTCGCCTCTGACCAGCGCAGATGAATCTTTCAGGGTCTTTCAGGGGCGTGCCGTCTTATGTAGTCGATTCTCCCCAGACGCTCCCCAGCAGCGCTGATCCTCCCCAGATTCTCCCCAAGGAGGGCCGCAGTGACGGACGGCGGGAGACGAAACTTGGCGCTGCCGCAGGCACGCTGAGTGACTGTAGCGGGCGCTCAGCCGGAATCCCAGGGGTGATCTCGGCTCCAAAATCTCCGCCCTGTGCGTACCCGTCCCTGCGAAGGCACTGCGTCCGGCCACTGATAGTGAGACGGCTGCCCGACCTGGGCCGTGACGGTCCCACCTGGCACATGTCGTAGAAACCGCCCATAAGGGTCCAGCTGGTCCAGGACAATAGCGTAAGTCCAGGTCAGGGCCCTGCGGTGTGAGAGCGTCTACAGGGTTGGTGATATGCGTGTGACACCGCGTGAGAGATGGCGATGCTCGTCGGACTGTTCTGGGCTGACAGCGTGTTCCAGCTGCGGAGTGTTCGAGCCTGCTGCGGCCGAGGTTCAGGGAGAGCCGGGGACCGTTCGCGACAGCACGCGTGCGGAACGAACGGCCGAACCGTGGGGCAGACAGTTCGCTTTCGCGATTTGTGATTCGTGAGAATGTCGGCCTGGCCTCAAACGCTACGCGGCCCGGGGGTCTTCCATCTGGTCGGACAGTTGCGGCCAGGACCCCGCTCAAAGGGGCTGTGGGCCCCCGTCGGCGCGTTCCGGCGGGGGTCTCTGCGTTCGGGGGTAGGCCCGGTTGAGTGGTGGTCGACGAGGTTTGCTCGGTTCCGGTTCGCTGTTCCGGACTGTGAAGCGCGGGTGGCTGTAACGGCGCGAGGTGCATCAGTGAGCGGGCGGGCCACGGGGGCGACGTTCGGCGGGTGATGAAAGGGTCGTCACGGGCATGGATGCGCTCCGGCCCGAGGCTTGCCGGGAGGTGGGGCGCGGCGATCGCGAGCTGCGGGTGCGTGAGGGCGCCGCGAGCGCGTATCGAAGTTGCGTCGGCGCGTAGGGGGCGGGCCCAGGCGTCGAGCGGGGAGGGCTGAGTGGAGATGACGGCCGCGGGGGCCGGGAGTCCGTGGCGTGCGGCCCCGCGGGCTGCGCGTCAGTCCAGGGCCCGTCGCATGCGACGCAGCATCTCCCGCAGAATATCCGGTGATGTCCCGAAGTTGAGTCGTACAAAGCCCTCGCCTCCGGGTCCGAATGAGCGGCCGTCGTTGAGCAGGACCCGGGCCTTGTGCAGGAAGAAGGTGTGCGGGTCGGTGTCCAGTTCCAGGTCGCGACAGTCCAGCCAGGCGAGGAATGTGGCTTGAGGGGTCCGGTAACGCACACCGGATGGGAGTTCCTCCCGTACGAGATCGGCGTTACGCGCCAGAACCGGCCGCAGCTGGGACAGCCATGCCTCCCCTTCCCGCCAGGCGGCCAGCGTGGCTGCGACACCGAAGGTGTTCGGCTCGCCGTACAGGTGGCTGGGGTTCGCCAGGGCCGCGCGCACCTCGGCCGCACCGACATGGGCGACGGCGCAGCGTACCCCCGGCACGTTGAACGCCTTCGTAGCCGAGGTCAGGGTCACTGTGCGTGCGGCGACCTCGGCCGATAGGGAGGCAAACGGGATATGCCGGTGGGGGGCGTGGACGAGATCAGAGTGGATCTCGTCTGCGATGACCAGCAGGTTGTGGCGCAGCGCGAGCCGGGCCACCGATTCCAGCTCTTCGCGATGCAGTGCGCGCCCCGTCGGATTATGTGGATTCACCAGCAGTAGCACCCTGGAAGCTCGCTCTTCCAGTTCCCGGTTCAGCCGGTCAGCGTCGAATGCCCAGCTCTCGTTGTCCGGTGTGTACGGAACTGCGTGGAGGCGCCGCCCCATTTTGGTGATCGTCTCCAGGAACGGTGGGTAGGTCGGTGTGTGCACCACGATGCCGTCCCCCGGCCGTGTGGCGAGTCCCAGTACGGCCTGAAGGCCTTGGTTGATGTCGGTGAACTCCCTTACGTGACAGGGGTCCAGCGCCCAGCCGTAGCGTTGTCGCATGCGCTCGGCGAAGGCGGTCCGCAGGGGATTGTCCGCAGGCCGTCCGTCCCAGGAGGGGTAACCGAGGTCGTTCTCCACGCACCGGAGCAAGGCCTCACGCACGCAGGGGGCGGGCGGGAAGTCCATCTCCGCGATCCACGCCGGAAGCACGTCCGGCTCGACTCGGTTCCACTTGACTCCTGGGCGATTGGACAGTGCGTGGACGTCGAGGTCGTCGAACATAGGTTGTCTCTCCAGTCATGGATGGCTTGTCCTGCGCGGATCCGCGTTCGCCCAGACGTGTCCGCCGGGCGCGGCCTGGCCGGTCCGCGAAGGCCGACGGCAGACCTGCCTGGGATGTGCTGGTGCGCGTGGTGCCCGCTGCCTGGCTTCGCGTCATTCCGAGTGGGCGGTCGGGGCGACCTGGAGGTGGACACCGGCAGTGGCCTTGGCGATGGTCTCCGCCACGTCTGCTGGTGTCGCGCCGAGGGCGATGACGTAGCCGATACGGTCCTCCGAGCTGCGGAGTTCGGTCAGGTCATGGCCTGGGGCGTGTTCGAAGTCCCAGCGAAGAACGCCCTGCACCGGGGTGATGGAGAGGGCGGTGAGCGTGCCGGGGGCAGGGGGAATGACGAACCCGATTGCCGCAGCCGGTGCGGTCGGGGTCGGCGGGAGCGCCGGACCGGCGCCGAGGAGGGCGGCTACCGCGCGTTCGTACTGGTCCTGGCCGGTGGCGAGTTCGACGAGCTCCGGGATGCAGTCGCCTCCGACCCGGGTGTGCGTCTCGATGACGACCGGACCGTGTACCGGGTCGAGCCGCAGTTCGGTGTGGCTCGCGCCGTAGCGGATATCCAGCCGGTCCAAGACGCATCGTGCCGCGTCCTGGAGCCGCTCGGCGTCGGACTCGGTCAGCGGGGCCGGCACGACGTGTCCGATCTCCACGAAGCCGGGGCTGCCGGTTGTCCGCTTCGACGTGATCGCCAGAACAGTGTGCTCTCCGTCTCCGCTCACAGACTCCACGCTGAACTCTGGTCCGTCGGCGGCGTGTTCGACGATGTAGCGCTTCGTGTTCCCGTCATCCTCGGTGGCCACCCTCGTCAGCCACCGGTCGAGATCGGCGTACGACTCCAGTGCCGTGACGCCGGCGCTGCCCGCCCCCTCATTCGGCTTGATGATCCAGCGGAAGCCGTCGGATTCTGCGCGCACGGCAGCGGCAACCTCGGGCGGAGCGCCGACAGCATGTGGCCACGCATACGGGGTGTCGGCGAGGAGGCCCCGCATCATGGCCTTGTCGCGAGCACGAGCCGCCGCCTCAGGGGCTACCGAGGGCAGCCCGAGGTTCGCGGCGATGCAAGCGCAGACTTCCTGGGCGAACTCCGTGAAGGAGACCACCAGCCGTGGTGGGCCCATCTCGGCCACCAGGCGGTCCACGGCAGCCCGAGCCGCGCCGTAGTCGGTGATCGGGCAGAAGACAACGCGTTCCGCGTGTGCCGCGACCCCGGGGGGCACACCCGTACCGGGCGGCACCAGCACCACTGCGCGGTGACCGTGCAGCGCGATCGCCCTGGTTCCCCCGGGGCTAGGCCCGAGCAGACACATCCACGTCATGGACATTCCCTTCGTGACCGCGAAGCGGTTCCTTCGATTTGGTGCGGCCGCCCCAGGACAGGGCCAGACCAGTGAGCAGGGCCAGCGCGGCACCACCCCAGTACGGCATCGCCGCCGCGCTGGGCAGCGCGCCGTCTCCGGAGCGGTGCACGACCAGGAGCAGGCCGAGCCACGCGCCGACCGACTCCGCCGTACCCCACGCAACGCCAGCCACCGCGTACGCGGCCGTGGCGGACAGTTGCCCACGGCGTTCGCCGACCTGGGTGTCGTACAACGGACTCCACACCAGTTCGGACAGCGTGAAGAGCACCATGGCCGCGAGGGCCAGGCCGAGTCCGGCCGAGCGGCCGAGGCCGAACATCACGACCGCGAGCGCGAGGACCGTGTTCGCCGCCAGGCACAGCAGACCGAAGCCGACTCGTGGGCGCTTCAGTAACCGGCGCGAGAGAGCGGATACCGGTATCTGTAGCGCTACCACCAATAGGGCGTTCAGGGCGAACACCAAGCCCACGTTACGGGTATCGATCACGTCCCCTAGATACGCCGGAAGCACGTCGAATACCTGTGCGTAAGCCACCCAGGTGCCGCAGGTCAGGAGGATGAAGGTGACGAAGCGCCGGCTGGGCAGCCGGCGGCGGCCTGTTCCGCCGATCGACGTCGCCGCACCGGCGCCGATGGAGGCCCGCCACTTGCCCGGCAGCGCAGGCACTACGGCCAACGCCACCAGGTCCAGCAATGCGGCTGACAGGGGCAGCCGGTCGGCGTGCCACTCCAGCAACTGGCCTCCGATGACCGGTCCCACCGCGGAGCCGGCGTTGACGGCCATGTTGAGGTAGCTGAAGCCTCGCAGTCTCTGATCCGCCGAGAACGCGGCGACCTGAGCCTTCATCGCTGTTGTCGCCATCGCCAGGAACAGGCCGACGAGTACGGCGAGCACCAGCCACCCGTACGTCGGCATCCGCAGGCCCATGCCGAGAACGCCGAACACTACGACGGCTCCCAGATAGCCGACCCCCACCGAGGCCTTGAGCCCCAGCCGGTGGATCAGCGGCACCAGCAGCAACCCGCCCGCCCTGTTGGCCAGGATCGACGCGCCCACCACAAGGCCGGCGGAGGCTCCGGACAGCCCCCGGTCGTCCATCAGCCAGAGCCCGAGATAGGGCAGTACCGCGAAGAATCCCGCGCTGCTCGTCGCGCGCGCCACGACCAGCGCGGTCAGCTGGCGGCTGGTGAAAGCCTGTTCGCCCGCGCCGGGAACCGTGCCCTTCTGCAGCGCGGCGTCCTTGTTGCTCACCACCGGCGCGACTCCCCGAAGAAGTCGGGCAGCCGCACCAGCCGGTCATCCAGGACCGCCCTCTCGTACAGCCAGTGCCCCACAGCCAGGTCGAGGATGCCGAGGCCGAAGGGCGAGAACACGGTGGGCCGGTCCGGGGCCAGGCTCACCCGGCCGCGCAGGACCCCGGCTAGGGTCCCGGTGACGAACGCCCTCCCGCGTGTGAGCTGTTCGGCCAGGTGCGGGGAGGTATTCGCCTTCATGCAGTGCTCGACGTCGTCGAAGACGTTGTCGGCGGCGAGCAGCGTCTGCGGCGCCAGGTCGCGCAACGAAATGTTCAGCACCAGCTGGCCGGCGCGGAAACGGAATTCGGACGGCACGTAGGGGGAGAGTGCGGTGGTGGCGAAGAGCACCAGATCACAGTCGAGGGCGGCGAGCAGCTCCGTCTCCTGCGCGGTGACGGCGTACCGCTCTCGCAGGTGGCTGGTGAGCGCGGCGGCCGACATGGGATCGATGTCGTGGCAACGGATCTCCGCCGGCGCGACGCCGGCCGCGTACAGGTACTGACAGATCGTGCGGGCGATCACCCCGCCTCCCACTACACCGACTGTGGCGGGCTGGGCCGTGGTGAGGGCGGTAGCCGCGAGGGCGGCCGAGGCGGCGGTGCGTACGGCGCTGATGCCGGCGCCCTCCAGCAGGGCGAACGGTCGTCCGGTGGCGTAGTCGTTGAGGATCAGTACTGCCGAGGCGCGCGGCTCGCCCTTGGTGACGTTGGCCGGGAAACTGCTGATCCACTTGATGCCGGCCGTGTTCACGTCACCGCCTAGGTAGGCGGGCAGAGCGATGATGCGAGAGTCGGGCTTCGCGGGGAAGCGGAGAAAATAGCTGTCCGGGTTGACACTGTCGTCCTCGTCGTGCGCCAGGTAGGCCTCCCGCACGCGGTCGATCACGACCCGTTCCTGTCCGGCCAGCAACTCGGTGATCACCGTGCCGGTGAGGACTGAGAAGGTCGTCATCGGATTCCTTTCGTCGTTCGTCATGTCAGCGCCGTGTTCGTCGGGTCGGTGTCCGTGCCGCGGTTCGCATGAGTCCGGACGGTCGGCCCGAAGCGCCTCGTGACCCAGTCGTCGTCGTAGACGGAGTCCAGATACCTGTCTCCCAAGTCGGGAGAGATGGCGAGGACAGTGCTGCCCGACGCGATGGAGTTGCGCATGGCCCGAACCGCGGCCAGCACGGTGCCTGAGGAGCCGCCCAGAAGCAGGCCGTAAGATCGGGCCACGTGACGGCACATCAGCACCGTCTCCCGCTCCTCGATCAGCACCTTGTCGAAGGCGCCGTGAGCGTCGAAGATCTCCGGCCGTCTGCTGGCTCCCAGGCCAGGAATCCACCGTCGCCCGGGCGCTTCGCCGAAGGTGACCGAGCCCAAGGTGTCAACGGCCACGATCCGGGTGGCCGCACGTGTGCGTCGCACGTACTCGGTCACCCCCATCAGGGTGCCGCTGGTGCCCACGCCGATGAACAGCCAGTCGGGCTCGCCGAACCCTTGGAAGATCTCCACGGCGGTGCTGTCCAGGTGCGCCCCGGGGTTGGCCGGGTTGGTGTACTGGTTGAGCCACACGACCGACGGGTCCTCGGCCAGTACCCCGTGAATCAAGTCGATTCGGCTCTGGAGGAAGCCCCCGTTGGGATCCCGCGCGGTGACCGTGATCACCTCGGCGCCCAGTGCCCGCATGAAGCGCAGGCTGTACTCATTGGCGTTCGGATCGGTGACCAGGGTGAGCCGGTGGCCTTTGGCGGCACAGACCGAGGCGAGTGCGATGCCGAGGTTGCCGGAGGTCGACTCGATGAGCCTGGAGCCGGGTTTGAGTATTCCGTCGGCCTCGGCGTTCTCGACCATCGCGCGAGCCGCCTTGAGCTTGATGGAGCCGGTCGGGTTGAGGCCTTCGAGTTTCACGTGAGTGGAGAAGCCGAGCACGAAGTCGGGGAGTTCGAGGAAGGCGTGTCCCCACCCCATTTCATAGGCCCAGTGAGCTCTCACGGCCGTACCACCCTTCGTACCTGCTCCGCCAGGAATTCGGGTCGGGTCGCGTTGAGGTGGTGGCCGCCGTCCCCGGCGACGCTCAGAGCGAATGCGCGGGTGAAGCGGCCCCAGCGGTGGACATGCTGTTCGTGGTCCCGCATGAGCGGGTCGTCGGTCGCGAGCAGCACCGTGATCGGGCTGTCCAGCACGGTGTCCGGCGGCAGGGCCAGCAATTGCGCCCAGGACCACGCGGCGGCGGCCGCGTCGCGTCGGAAAGCCTCGGCGAGCCGGTGCCGCTGGTCCGGCGAGAACAGGGACGCCGCGTCCAGACCGGTGTTCTCCACCAACCAGTTCAGGACCTCCTCGTCGGTGCGAGTTAGTTGCTCCTGTGGCTCGTACGCTATGGCGTCGGTGCGCGGGAGCGACGCCACAGCGAACACGTGCGCGGGTTCGCGGCCCGCCCTTCGCAGCGCGAAGGCCGTTGCCAGGGCCGGGGCCGCTCCGGACGAGTGGCCGAGTAGGAAGACCGGCCCCTCGGCCTGGCCGGCGAGGGCGGTCGCCAGTTCCGAGGGCCCCGCCTCGCTGTAGTCGGCGGCCAGAACACGGACCGGGGCGCCGGTCTTGTGCAGCGCCCGGGCGAAGTCCAGGTAACTGACCGGGGTGCCGCCCGCGAAGGGGAAGCACACCACTGTGGCAGGGGCGCCTCCAGGCCGCAGCCCTGCGGACGCGGTCAGGTCGGTCAGTGTCACGCCCCTTCGGCCCACGGATGTCGGGTCGCCGACCCGCCTGGCCAGGGCCCGGGCGGTCGAGTGGGCCACCAGGTCGCGGAGCGTCAGGCCGCCGGGCAGCCGGGCCGCCAGGCTCATTGCGGCCAGGGAGTGCCCGCCCAGATCGAAGAAGTCGTCCGTGACGCCGACGGCGTCCGGGGGCAGGCCGAGGGTTTTTGCGAAGGCCGCCACCATTTCGGCCTCTGCCCAGCTCTCCGGAGCTTCGCCGTCAGGACGTGCGCGCGCTTCGAGCGGACTGGTGCGCAGGGCGGCGCGGTCCACCTTGCCATTGCGGGTGACTGCGAACGCGTCCACGCGCTCGAAAGCATCCGGCAGCATGTACCGGGGAAGAGACTGCGCCAACTCGGCTCGCAGAAGCTCAGGCCGGGGTTCGGCGGTGCCCGTGTACCAGGCCGTCAGCAGGTCACGGCCACCTTCGCGGCGCAGCAGCACCACGGCGTGGTCCACGCCGGGAACCCGGGCCAGTGCGCCCTCAACTTCGCTCAGTTCGATCCGGTGTCCGCGCACCTTGGTCTGGTGGTCATGCCGGCCTGCGCAGTCCAGCACTCCGCCAGGGAGCCAGCGGCCGATGTCGCCGGTGCGGTACAGCACACCGGACGCGGCATCGAGTGTGTTCGGTGCGAACGACTGGGCGGTGCGCTCGGGGTCGTTGAGGTAGCCGAGGCCCACGGCCGCGCCCGTCACAAGGATCTCGCCGTAGGTTCCGACCGGCGTGTGCCGCCCGTCGGTGCCGACGATGTGGATGCCGGTGTTGGCGATCGGCCGGCCCACGGGCACTCGATCACCCGTGGCTGGCGCCGTGAGGGTGTGGTGCGTGACGTCGTCGGATGTCTCGGTCGGTCCGTAGGCGTTGACCATCGGTACGTCGTACCGCTCGAACCAGCGACGGCTGAGCGCGGGCGGAAAGGCCTCGCCGGTCACCAGATTCCAGCGCAGCGCAGCCAAGGCGCGTGGTCGGATGTCGAGTTCGCCGAGCAGGGCATCCAGGAACGATGGCACCACCTCCAGCACGCTGACACCGTCGCCCTCCAAGGCACGGGCGAAGGCCGGCAGATCCGTGACCACGTCGGCCCCGTAGATCACCGTGCGGCCGCCGACCAGCCATGCTGACAGCAGTTGCCAGACGGAGATGTCGAAACACTGGGTGGCCACTTGGGCGACCACGTCGTGCTCCGTCATCGCCAGCGCGTCGATCTTGGCGAGGAGGTGGTTGAGCAAGCCCTCGTGATGGACGAGTGCTCCCTTGGGCTCGCCGGTGGAGCCCGAGGTGAAGATCAGGTAGGCGGGGTCGTGAGGGGCCGAGGTGTGTGCGGGAGGCCTGACGGACAACGGCGACCCGCTGCCCTGGGTCGAGCCCTTCGCCCTTCGTTGCCCGTCCTCCTCCATGAGCTCCTCGTAGCACAGCACCCCCGGCTCGGGCCCACCCGCCGCGGTGAGTTCGCGCGCCAACGTGTCCCGGTGCTCGCGGGTGGTCAGCACATGACGGCATGCGGACCGGGTCAGCACGGCGCGCAGCCGGGCGGCAGGGTCACCAGGAGCCAGCGGCAGATAGACGGCGCCGAGCCTCAGCACGGCGAGTACGGTGACCGCCCACGCAAGACCCCGATCCATCGGCACGGCGACCACATCGTGCGAGCGCACCCCTGCCGCGCTCAGCCGGGAGGCCAGCCGTTCGGAACGGATGTCCAGCCCGCGGTAGTCCAGCGTGTGAGGGCCACTTCGGACGGCGACAGCCTGCGGCCGGGCAGCCACCTGGGCTGCGAACAACGCGAGCACTCCGCCCTTCGGCAGCTCGCGCGCCGGGCCGGCGAACCCCGCCAGCAGCACGCGTTCCCCGTCGCTCAGCAGGCTGACGTCTCTGACACCGGCGTCGGGGTCAGAGACCAACAGTTCCAACGCGCTTCGGTAATAGCCGGCGATCCGCTGGATCTGCGCGGGTGGGAACTCCTCACGGTGGTAGTGCAGCGACAGTGCCACCGCGCCCGTGAAGGCGTCCTGCCAGAATTCCGCCCTGAAGGGGAACTCGGTCTCGCTGGCAACCCGGCTGCG
Organism: Streptomyces sp. NPDC058092; assembly: GCF_042884935.1. Taxonomy (NCBI): domain Bacteria; kingdom Bacillati; phylum Actinomycetota; class Actinomycetes; order Kitasatosporales; family Streptomycetaceae; genus Streptomyces; species Streptomyces sp. NPDC058092. The sequence goes on along the minus strand of NZ_JBHVSY010000034.1, from coordinate 37,896 downwards.
CACCAGCCGCAGCCCGTGCTCGCGCCGCAAATCGTCCAGCACGTGGAAGTGTGTGAAGTTGAAGACGGCTTCGAACAACGGCCCCTGGACGGGCCGTTGCCGCCTCATCTCGCTCATGGGATATCGCCGGTGCGGCAGCAGGTCGGTCTCCGCGCGGTAGACGTCGTGGATGAGGCCCGACCAGCTGCCGCCGCCGACGCGAGCCCGGAACGGGAGGGTGTTGAGGAAGAGACCGGTGACCCGGTCCCCGTCGGCGACCTCGGGCCTGCCGCTGTGCTCGTAGCCTGTGAGTACGTCGTCCGAGCCGGTGACCAGGGAGAGGACGGCCAGGTGGGCGGCCATGAGTACTGTTTTCACGGGCACGTTCAGTCTCTCGGCCACCCGTGTGACCCCCACCGGGACGCCGTCTGCCAGTGGAACGTCGTGCATGGCCACCCCACTGTCTCCGACCAGGTCGAGGGGGAGGCGGGGCAGTCGGTTGCCCTCGTGGCCGTCCAGGACGTCCTGCCAGAAGGTTTGGCTCGCCGCCGAGTCGACCGCTTCCCGCTCCAGTTGCACGAAGTCCTGGTAGCCGGTGCCGAGCGGTGCGAGCTTCGGTGTGCGGCCCTCGCGCAGCGCCAGATAGGCGGCGAACAGGTCGTGGTGCACCACACTGACGCTCCAGCCGTCCAGCGTTGCCGCGTGGTAGCTGAGGCTGTATTGGTAGCCGCGCTCGCCCAGCAGGTGCAGCTGGACGCGAACCAGGCCGCCGGTCTCCGGCCGGAAGCCGCGGGCGTGTTCGCGCTTGTAGTAGCTGTCCAGTTCGCGTTCCTGCCCGGCCTTGTCCAATCGCGACAGGTCAGTGACCCCGACCAGGTCCGGGTTCTCGCTGTGCACGATCTGCAGCGGCTCGCTGTAGCCGGAGACATGGAGCGAGGTTCGGAGCATCGGATGGCGGGCGGCCACCATGTCGGCGGCACTGCGAAACGCGTTCAGGTCTACGGGCTCGCCGATGCGGAAGCTGACGATGTCGTGGTAGAGCCCTGAACGGGCTCCCGTCAGCTCGACCTCGTACAGCAGACCGGTCTGCAGGGCGGACAGCGGGTACGCGTCTTGCGCGTCCGGTGGCAGGCGGTGCACGTCTTCCGCGGCGAGCAGGTTCAGTGGGCGAGCCGCGCTGTCGTCCGGCCCCTCACGCCGTACCCGCGGTTCCAGCTTGGCGAGCGTGGGGTGGGCGAACAGGTCCTGGAAGGAGAAGTCGAGCCCCGCCCGCCGCGCCTCGGCGAGCACCCGCACCATCGTGATCGAGTCACCACCCATGGCGAAGAAGTTGTCGTCGAGGCCGATGTCCTGGACGCCCAGTACCCGCGCCCATATCTCCGCCAAGCGGACGGCGACCTCGCCGGTGGGCGCGCGACGCTCCGAGTGGTGGGCTGCCCGGTGGGGCGGTGGAAGCGCCTTTGCGTCCCGCTTGCCGTTGTGGTTGGTGGGGATGGAAGACACGGGGACAACGAACTGGGGGACCATGTACGAGGGCAGCTCGGCAAGCAGTCGGTCGCGCAGCAGCGCCTCGTCGTAGTCGTCGCCGCGGACGACGTAGGCGCACAGGCTGCGGTGGCCGGAGTCGTCGGCGACCGCGAGAACGGCGCACGCGGTGACACCCGGCGTACCTTCGGCGACGTGCTCGACCTCCGCGGGCTCGATGCGGTAGCCACGAATCTTGACCTGGGTGTCGAGCCGTCCCAGGTACTCCAGCGTCCCGTCCGGGAGCCACCGGGCCTTGTCACCGGTGCGGTAGCCACGGTCGTCCGGGAAGTCCGGGTCTTCGACGAAACGCTCGGCGGTCAGGTCCGGCGAGTTGAGGTATCCACGTGCCAGGCCGGCCCCACCGATGCACAGCTCACCGGGTGTACCGATCGGGGCGGTGGTGCCTGCACGGGTGCGTACCCGCAGCAACAGGTTGTCGATGGGCCGCCCGAGCGGGACGGGGCGCCGCGGGTCCACCTCCGCACACGGGAAGTGCGTCACATCGACCGCGCCCTCAGTCGGGCCGTACAGGTTGACGAGTGAGGAGCCGTGCGGCTCGGTGAGCTGCTCCGCGAAGCGGACCGTATGGGCGGTGCCCAACGCCTCTCCGCTGGTGAAGACCTGGCGCAGTGAGGCCAGGTCGCCGCTGTCCCCTTTCATGTACTGCAGGAACACCTGGAGCATGGACGGCACGAAGTGCATGGTGGTGACGCGGTGTTCGGCGATCCGGGCGATCAGGGCGGCGGGGTCCTTCTCCGCGCCCGAGGGCAGGGTGGACACGGCGGCTCCGGCGAGTGTCCACCAGAAGATCTCCCACACGGAGACGTCGAAGGTGAACGGTGTCTTGTGCAGGATCACGTCGTCCGCTGCCAACGGGTATGCGCGCTGCATCCACACCAGCCGGTTGACGACGGCGCGGTGCTCCAGCATGACCCCTTTGGGGCGGCCGGTGGAGCCCGAGGTGTAGATGACATAGCACAGGTCGTGGGGACCGGCGCCGCCCTCGGGCGCCGACGCGTCGCCGTCGAGGACGCCCGGCTCGGTGGCGTCGACGAACGTTCCGCAGCGGGGGAGCGCTTCGCAGGCCGCCGAGTCGCCGACCACGACACGGGCCTCGCTGTGCTCCAGCATGTACGCCTTGCGGTTGGCGGGCAGCGTTGGGTCAATGGGCAGGTAGGCTCCGCCGGCCTTGAGTACCGCGTAGATGGTGATCAGGGCAAGTGGGGACCGGGGCAGGCAGACACCCACGACCGTGTTCGGCCCCACCCCGGCTGCCCGCAGCCGGTGGGCGAGCTGGTTGGCCTGACGGTCGAGTTCCGCGTAAGTGGTGCCGTCGTCGCGGATGGCGATGCGCGACGGACTCCGGTCCGGCTTGGTCCGCCAGAAGACGGTGCAGCGTGAGGTCTGTGGGGACCGCCGCTTCGGTGGCGTTGAAGCGGGAGATTGCCTCGCGTTCGTCGGGATCGGCGTCAAGGAGACGGCCGAAGGGGGCGTCCGGCTCCAGAGTGGTCGCGTCCAGCAGTCGGACGTAGGTGTGGGCCAGCCGGTGCGCGGTGTCCGTGGCGAACAGGTTCGTCCGGTAGCGCAGGGACAGGTGCGGCTCCGTCGCCAGCTGCACGTTCAGTTGGATCACGCACCCCGCGCGGTCGGCCTCGGCAGTGGACAACTCACCGTCGACACCGGCCGCGAGGTCGGTGGGGTGGGCGCCCTCGGCTCGCAGGATGTCCCCCACCGGGACGTCGAGGTGCCCGGCCGCTTCCTGATATGCCGCGCGTGCGGCGGCGAGTAACTGGCGCAGTGTCCCGTCCCGTGCCACGGTCACGCCCAACGGGAGAGCGACCACCTGGTCGGTGCCGGGGGACGGGTGCCCGGTCACGACCTGGATCTGTTCGGCGTCTGTGGCGCGTGCGCCCAGCAGCGCGAGGACAGCGGTGCTCAGTACGCGGGCCAGGGCGGGCTGGTCTCGCGTAAGGCCCCGGCAGCGGGCCGAGCACTCGGTGGACAGCGGCACGACGATCTCGTCGTGGGTCGGCTCGGAGGCGTGGGCGAGGAAGTCACGCGGCAGGAGAGTCGGCTCCTCCCAGGCGGCGAGGCGGGACCGCCAGTACTCGGCCTGCTCGGGAAAAGACTGCAAGGCTCGGCTGAGCTGGAAGGTGGTGGTCATGATGTCCTTCGTCTGCGTCGTCGCGGCGGTCAGAGGTCGAAGTCCGGCAGTTGCGCGGCGGGCGTTGCGGTGTACGCCCGGCGAACCGGGGCCATGGGGTCCGCCAGCAGGTCGGCGAGTGCCGTCAGGTACTCGCCGAGGAGCAGATCGACGGACGCGCGATCGTAGAGGTCGGTGGCGTACTCCAGGTCCAACCGCAGTTCGTCCGGTCGCAGGTACGCCTGGAGGTTCAGGTCGAAGCGGGTGGTACCCGGGTTCAGCAGCTCCGTACGTGCGGTCAGGCCTGCTGCGTGGACGAGGTGGAAGTCGATGTCCTGAAGGGCGAACATGACATCGAACAGCGGGTTGCGGCCCGGGTCGGCCGGCACACCGAGCCGACGCGCCAGCTGCGGGAACGGCGGCCCCTGGTGCGACAGCGCTTCGCGGGCAAGTCGGTCCGCCTGGGCCACCAGCGCGTCCAGCGTGGTGTCCTGCGCCAGCCGCACCCGTAGGCACGCAGTATGAGCAAACATGCCCACGACATCGGCGAACTCCGGTCGGGATCGACCGCTGGTGGGGGTCCCCACGAGGAAGTCCTGGCATCCGGACAGGCGCGCCAGAGTGGCCGCCCAGGCGGCGAACAGTACAGCGAACGGTGTGGTGCGGTGCCTCCGCGCGGCTGCCCGCACCTCCGCACAGCGGTCCGCGTCCAGCATGGCGCTGACCACAGCACCGCGGGTGGCCCGGCGCTGCCCGCGAGGGCGGTCCACGGGAAGCACCGGCGTGGTCGGGACGTCCTCCAACTGCCTTAACCAGTAGGTCTCGTCGTCCACGTCGGAGCCGTGACCGGCCCGCTCGTGGGCCCACTGAGCGGCGGTGCGGTAGCCGACTGCCCGATCGCGCAGTCGCTCGCCACCGTACGAGGTCAGCAGTTGCTCGATGAGTAACCGCAGCGAGATACCGTCGAAGACGACGTGATGGGTGTCCAGATACAACTCATGCCTGGCCGCACCTGTGCACACCAGTAGGGCGCGCAGGAGCGGAGCGCCATCGGGCCGGTGGGGCAGGAAGGGGCGAACAAAGCCGGTCACGGCCCGTTCGTCAGGCGCGGGCAGGAACACGAACTCCGGTGCGGCGGGGGCGGCCGGTTCCTGTTGTACGCCGTCGCCGTCGGCGGTGAACTGCAGACGCAGGGCCTCTTCGCGGCCCACCACCGTGTCGAGTGCGGCCCGGAGACGCTCCGGTTCCAGCGGCCCGGTCAGTTCCACCTTGACGGGGATGTTGTACGCCAGGGACTCGGGCTCCGCCTGCCACGTGGCGAACAGGCCTCGCTGCTGCGGGAGAAGAGGGACCGCGCCCGGTGCCGGCCGGGGGAGGGCCGGCACCGGGGCGGCGTCGGCCGCGGCAATCGCGCGCGCCATGGCGGCGAGCGTCGTCGCCGCGAAGGCGTCGGCGTAGCTCAGGTGTACCGAGGCATCCCGGTGCAGTCGGCCGATCAGCACGCCCAGGCGCAAGGAGTTGCCACCGAGCGCGAGGAAGTTGGCATCGGGGCCGATGACCGCGGGCTCCAGGTCCAGGATGTCTGCCCACAGGTCGGCCAGCCGCCGCTCCTCGTCCGTGAGTTCACGGCCGTCCACCTCCGGTGTGGGCTCGAGTTCCGGGATGGGCAGCGCGCGCCAGTCGACCTTGCCGCTGGGGTTCAGCGGCAGCCGGTTCAGCCGGACGAATCGGTCGGGGCACAGGTAGCCGGGAAGCCGCTCGCGCAGTCGGCGCCGGATCACCGGCACGTCGTCGTGAGGCGCCACCACGTACGCAGTCAGGAACCGTTCCTCGCCTGGCTCGCCCATGACGCGGGTGTACGCGTCGACCACGCCCGGCAGCGCCAGCAGTGCGGTGTTGACCTCGGCCGGCTCCACCAAGTGTCCGCGGATCTTGATCTGATCGTCCTGGCGGCCGTGGAAGTGCAGCAGCCCGTCATCGTCGGCGTGGGCCAGGTCACCGGTTCGGTAGTGGCGCAGGCCGTCCAAAGTGACGAACTTGCGGGCGGTCAGGGCGGGATCGGCCAAATAGCCGCGGGCGAGGCCGGCACCGCCGACGCACAGCTCACCTACGGTTCCCGGGGGGACTGGGCAGCCTCGCTCGTCGCAGACCCGCACCGTGGTGCCAGGTATGGGACGGCCGATCGGCAGTGGGCCGTCGATCCGGTCGGAGATCGGGAACGTGGTGGTGAACGTAGTGTTCTCGGTCGGCCCGTAGCCGTTGACGACGGTGAGTTCCGGGCAGGCCTGACGGACTCGCGCCACATGGGTGGGGGAGATGACATCCCCGCCGCTCAGCAGCGTGTTGAGGGAGCCGAAGGCGGCCGGGTACTCCTGCGCGATGCGATGGAAGAGCGGGGCGGTCACCCAAGCCAGGGTGATGCCCCCTTCCCGCATCGCTCGTTCGAAACGCCACGGTACGACTGCCGTTTCGTGGTCGATGATGTGGAGCGACGCGCCGTTCAACAGCGCGCCCCAGATCTCGAAGGTTGCAGCATCGAAGGCGAGCGATGCGGCTTGGAGCACTCGCTGCTGCGGGGAGAAGTCGACGTAATCCGTGTTCGTGACCAGCCGTAGTACCCCGCGGTGTTCGATCATCACCCCCTTGGGGCGTCCCGTGCTGCCGGAGGTGAACATCACGTAAGCCAGCGGCGAGCGCCCTGCGGGTGCGGAGGGCGACCCGGTGTCGGGGCCCGGCGTCCCGTCGCGCTCGGCGAGCCGCAGTAGATCCCCCAGGCCGTACGTTGCTGCCGGCTCGGGTGCGGTGAACCGCTCGCGCACCGCGTCGGGGCAGATAACCAGTCGCAGACGCGCCGCTTCGGTGATCTGGCCGAGCCGGAGCTCTGGATAGGCCGGGTCGAGGGGGACATAGGCCCCGCCGGCGAGCACGATGGCGAGCAGCGCCACGATCGAGTCGGCGGATCGGTCGAAGGCCAGGCCGACGAGGGTCTCGCGCGCCACTCCTTGCTGTCGCAGTCCGGCGGCGGCCTTCGCCGCCCGACGATGAAGCTGGCGATACGTCAGAACTGAGCCATTCGATACCAATGCCGGACTTGAGGGCCGGGTCCGAACCTGCTCGCGGAAGCGGTCCTCGATCAGCCCGTCCCAGGACGGAGAGTCACTCATGGCGTTCTCCAGGTGCGGCCGAACAACGAGTGGGATCGGTGCTTGACGTCAGAGGTCCGCCTACCGGGAACAGTCCGGCGGGCTTGAGATAGGCAGACGAGCATGTGGATCCCGGGGCCGCCTCTCCATGCGCCTCAGAGCCCCTCTGGGGCTGGCGCGCCGCGACCAGGCGGCCCGACTGCCCACGGACGGAAATCGCGATGGTCATTTTCACGATCAGCGCATCGCCGATGTCAGCGCCGTCAATCCGGGCTAGAGGGAGTTGCGCAAAGATCGCTGATCATCCCGGAAATACGGGGTGCGGTGCTATGGACCCATCGGTTCCTGAGGCGGTGTGGCGATAGCCGCATGCGCAACAGCACGACATCAGGATTCTCCCCAGGGGTTGTGGTGGTTCAGCCATGGCGAGTGCGCATGCGGCCGACTTGGCCGGTGGCACACACGTCGGACTGCGGCACCAGTTATACCTATACCCCCTAGGGGGATGCAAGGTTTCCTGCAGAGGTGAGATCTGATCCTGACCGTGCAACGCGCCGGATCGCAGGGCAGTCGGCTGGCCGCAGCCCGGCCGAAATCTCAACTGCCCTCCCTGTGTCGCCCGCTTGACCGACCCCATGGGCTGCCAGGTCGTCGCGAACGCGGGTGAGCTCTACGAGATGGCGCCGGGGCCCGGTGGAACCCGGCGTCTGGACCCATGGGGTAGCTGAGTTCGCCAGCCAAGAAGCCGGATCGTCCGCAGCGTGGTCGCTTCTTCGCGAGGTGGGCAACCGGTGGACCATCTGCGTCGCACTCATCGAGCCGCGTCGCGGCGCCGAGGGCGCGGCAGTCGTCACGCTGGGCCGGGCGACCGGTTGTGGCACTCCTGGAAGGCCACTACAGCCCCCATTTTACCCCCTAGGGGTATGCTGGAGGCTCACGGGAAGGAGGAATCTCCGTGGTGGAGCATGTATACGAGGTGAAGGGAATGACTTGTGAACACTGGGTTCAGGCGGTCAGTTCAGAGGTCGCTGCCCTTGCGGGGGTCGAAGCTGTCCAGGTGGACCTGGCGACAGGCAGGGTGACGGTCACCAGCGAGCAATCTCTCGACCTCGGCGCTGTCGCCGCCGCAGTGGACGAGGCGGGCTACGAACTGACGGACGGGGAGACCCGGTGAACAAGCAGGCCGAACTGCTGCGTCGGACAGCGCGCCACCCCGTCGTCCGACTCACGGCCGCGGCGCTTCTTCGGGCCGCAGCCTCACACCTTGCGGAGCCTGGTGCTGTGGCGGCATCAACATCCTGTGCTTGCAAGGCGCCCAGGTGAGTGATCCCGTGAATCAGTGTCCGCTCGTTTCATCGGGCGGACACTGGATCGGGGGAGTGGGCACAGGGCCATGTGACGAGGCCGCAGTCGCAATTGCGCTGCGCCACAGGACAGTCTCTTCGCTCAGCTTGGCCCGGATCATTGGCCACAGCCTCACCGCGGTGCGGTCGCCGTTGCCATGAACATCGGCATTGCCAGGAGAAGGCGATCGGCCTCGGCCCGCACGCGCTGCTCAGCGACCCAGTTGTCCGTCTGCTCGCGCGTGACGGCTCCGGTGGAGCAGGCTCCCTCGGCCAGTCCGGTGAGCAGGGGCAGCATCGCGGGCCCGGTGAACACGCCTGTGTGCACCTGGCCCTTGTTGCCCGGCCGGGCCTCGCGCGCGTCGCGTCAGGGGGCGGCTGTGGTGGTGGGGCTTGAGGCGTCTTCCTCGGGAAGGGGGATTCCGTGGTCCATGTCCGGCGGGATGTTGGACAGGGCGCTGTAGTGGAGGTCCTTGGTGCGGATCACGAGGAAGCCGATGAGCGCTGCGACGAAGCCGAGGACGGCACAGATATTCATGGCGCTGTGGAAGGCGTCCATGTAGGCGTCCTGTCCGGCGCGCAGCATCTGCTCGCGCAGCGCGCCGCTCCCGTCGGCGACGGTTTCCAGGGAACCCGAGCTGATGGCGTGGGCGGCCTCTTCGGCTCGGCCGTGGCCGAGTTGCTCGCCGGCTTTGGAGCCGGTGAAGCCGGAGGTGACGCGGTTCTGGAAGAAGGCGCCGACACCCGCGATACCCACGGCGATGCCGACCTGCTGGAAGGTTTCGTTGATGCCGGAGGCGACGCCCGATTTGGCGGGTGGGGCGACTCCGATGGCGAGGGCGGCGCGAGCGGGGTTGAAGACGCCCATGCCGATGCCCGCGACCACGAAGGCGGGGACGAGGACAGTCCACGCCGATTCGGCTTCGGTCATGTTGAGGAAGAGCAGGCCTGTTGCCATGACGGCAGGTGCGCCGCCGAGGAGGAAGTGGAAGGGCACCTTGCCGATCAGGCTGCCGCCGATGGCGCCCGCGAAGAACATGGCGATGGTCAAGGGCAGGAAGCGCAGGCCGGCTTGCCAGGCGTCCATACCGAGCATGTTCTGCAGGTAACCCGTCTCGAAGAAGATCGAGGGCAAGGCCCCGGCGTTGCCGATCATGGCGACGAGCGAGATACCGACGAACGTGGGATTGCGGAAGAACGCGAGGTCCAGCATCGCGCGTTCGCCCAGGCGGCGTTCGATGACCAGGAACACAGCGAGGAAGACGACGCTCGCGGAGTAGAGGGCCAGCGTGAAGGCGCTGGTCCAGCCCTCCTCGGGGGCTCGGATGGTGGCGAAGACCAAGGCGGCCAGGGCGATGCTGAAGGTGACGAGGCCGGGCCAGTCGGTGGGATGGGCCTTGCGGTTCATCGACTCGCGGACGCGGAGCATGCCGATGAGGAGGGCGATGATGCCGACGGGGACGTTGATGTAGAAGATCCAGCGCCAGGACAGGGAACTGGTCAGAGAACCGCCGATCAGCGGGCCGGTGGCGACCGCGAGGCCGACAGCGGCACCGAAGACGGTGAAGGCCGTGGCACGTTCCTTGCCATGGAACTCGTGGCTCAGCATGGCGGGGCCGACCGCGAACATGATGGCGGCGCCAAGGCCCTGAACGGCGCGGAAGGCGCTCAAGGCCGTGGCGTCACCGGCGAGGCCGCAGGCAAGTGAGGCGATGGTGAAGACCGCGAAACCCACCTGGAAGACCTTCTTGCGACCGAGGCGGTCCGCGAGTGAGCCCGCGGCCACGAGGAAGATCGCCAGAGTGAGGGCGTATGCGTCGAAGACCCATTGCAGGTCCGCGAAGCTACTGTCCAGCGACTCGTGAATCGCGGGCAGCGCCACAGCCACCACACTGAGGTCGAGCATCAGCATGAACGTGCCGAGCGCGACGATTCCGAGTGTCCACCACCTCGTGAGTGACGGCGCTCGCTCTGCGGACATACAGGACCCCTCACATGGATGATGTGTCTACGAGTTCAGAGGCCGGGTTGCCGGCCTCGGGCGATGTGACTACGGACGTCGTGCCGTGGTGAGGCGGATGCCGAGTGCGGCGTCCTCCCACATCGTTCTTACGTGTCCAAGCCCCGCCTCCGTCAGCAGGTCCTCGACACCGCCCTCCTCCACGGGCCCGGTCGCGCCCGCGAGTTCGGCATCGAGTCGTGCTGCTGCCGCCCCCACCGGGCGCCTCGGCGGGAGGGGGTTCGGCACAACGATCCAGCCGCCGGGCAGCAATGCGTCCCGGCAGGCCGTGATGGCCCGTCGCAGATCGGAGGTCGGCAGCCCGGCGGCCGGCAGCCATGCGAGAGCGAGACCGTCGTCCTCCTCGAATCCATCGAGGTCGCAGGCCCGGGACTCCACCGTGACATCGGCGGTGGCGTTAGGGGCGAGTTGCCCCGGCTCCAGGGCAAGCACTGATGCGCAGGGGATGTTCCGCGCCAGTGTGGCCGCGGACCGGCCGCCGTCACCGGCGGCGCATCCGACCCGCGCACCGGGGCCGGACAGCAGTTGTGGCAGCCCCTCGAGCCTTCCGAGCAGAGAGTTGACCAGGACGTCGGCGAGGGCCGGCGACTCGCCGCCGCATCCGACCGCAGACTCCCGCCCGGCAACCGGCCTGCCGGTGCGCAACTGCGCGCCGCGGGACAGAGCACGCCGCAGCCGCGCGACGAAGGCCGAGGTGCGGGGACCACTGATCAGTGCCTGTTCCAGGCGCTGATCGGTGGTGTATCGACCCTCGGCGCCCCTGTGGACGACGGATCCCGTCAGGAGTTCGAGGACGTCACGCGTGAAGTCCTCGGGGAGGCCCGCGGCGGCCTCCTTCACCGTGCACGGCCGCAGCAGCCGCGTAAGCATGCCGGTTTCCTGGGCAATGGCGCACGCAAGCCAGTTCCACGCCTTCAAGGCCACGTCCTCAAGGCGTCCGACGAACTGTCCCTCCGGCCCTTGCGGCATGGCATCGGGTGCCCGTCCGGCCCGGACGGCCTCCACCAAGGCGTGAGCGCGGTCGAGCAACGCGACAAGTCCGCTGAGCTGACCGGGCTCCGTGCCGACGGGATCGAGTCCGGCTGCCGATGCCACGGACAGTGCCGCCGGGGCGAACCGGCCGGCGGGATCGCGCGCGACGGATTCGGCCGCGTGCAGGGTCCACCAGGAGTCCGCCAGCTTGGCCACGGCGAGCTCGGCGGCGTTCTCGCGTATGCGCTTGCCTTCCAGACCGACGATCGTGCGCTGTCCCAACTGCATGAGCAGCAGTTCCTGGGAACCCTGTCCGCCGATCAGCCCCAGCACATTGCGCATGAACCCCTCCCACGGGAAGGTGCTGATGTAGCCCTCACCTCCCTGGAGGTTCATGACGAGCTGGCCGATACGCAGTGCGCTCTCGGCGGCGTGATGCTTGGCGACGGTGGCGAACTCGTCGAAATACGCGTCCCTGTCCAGTGACCGGGTGCCGCTCAGTGCTCGCAGCACGGTCGCACGGGAGGCTTCGAGCAGCATCCGCATCTCGCCGATGGAGCGTTCGACGTTCGGGTAGTCGAGGACGCGACGCCCGCTTCGGCGGCGTGTGGACAGTGCCTCGACACAGTTCGAGACGAGTCCTTCCAGCGCGCCGATGATGCCGCACGCGGTCATGATCCGACGACCGCGCGCGTACGCGTTGAACTCGCTCAGCGCGTCCGCGCGCCACACCTGCCGCCACTGGGGCACGCGCACCTCGTGCAGGACCACCTGGGCCAGAGCCATGCTCTGCAGGCCCATGGTCTCCAGCGGCAGAACCGTGACGCCGGGGTCGTCCCTCTCCACCACGAATGCGAGGATGTCGTTGGACGCCTCGTCGCGTACGAACATGACGAACAGGTCGGCGACAAGACCGCCGGTGACGAAGTGTTTCGTGCCCTGCAGGACCCACTCCTCGCCCTCCAGCCGGGCGGTGGTCTCGTAGTCGTACGGGTCCCTGCTCTCGTAGGCGCCCAGCGCTACATAGCGCCGTCCCGTGACGAGGTCTGGGACGTAGCGCTCGATGAGCTCCCGCCTGCCGCTGGACAGCAACACTTCGGTGATCTCCACCGTCGTGTCGATCAGCACGGAGAAGCCGGGGTCGAGCGAGATGCGGGCGAGTTCCTCGACGACCAGCCCCCACTCGAACTTGTCACGTCCTTCGCCGCCGACTTCGGTCGGCAGCGAGAACTGCACCAGTCCGATCCCGGCGGCCCGCTCGATGACGGACCTGTCGACCACATGGTGGCTGCGTTCGCGGAAGTACGAGCCGGGGTTGACCGCTTCGCGTACGAAGCCTGCGAAGCGGCGCCGAGCCTCACCGCGGAGCTGCTCGGCCTCCGCCTCCGGCGTCGGACGGCCGTCGCTGCACGGGGGCGACGCGTCGGTCCGTTGTGCTCGTGACGTCATGCCGTGAACTCCTCTGCGGGGCCGGCCTCGGCGTCACGGCTCAGCTTGGACACGAGTTGGTCGAGGGTCTCCTCGCCGAGGAAGCGGTCGAGTGAGACGAGGGCGCCGAAGCGCTCCTCGAGATCGGCCGACAGCTGAGCCGCGGTGAGTGAGTCCATGCCGAGCTCGCCGAGCGGCCGGTCGAAGGGGATCTCGTGTTTCTGGGCGCCGAGCATGTCCGCGATCAATATCGAGAGCCAGCTGCCGACAGACTCGGTGGTGCCGTTTGCGGTGTTGATAGCGTCCTCCTGGGTTCAGGCTGGCGTCGGCTCTCGGTGCTGCGGTGCGAGGCGCAGCGGAACGAGAGAGAACGCCTTGTCGTCGTCGTCGAGATCTGCGAGCCGTCGCACCAGCTGGTCTTCTGCGTCCCAGTCGGGTTCGACGGGCGAGCCGAGCCGCATCAGCACGCGACGCAGTGCCACCGAGAGCCAGGCCCGGTCGGTGGCCAAGCCGCCGAGTGCGTCCCGGCGCTGGATCCAGGTGTGCAGACAGCAGGCGCCCGCGTGTACGAGGCAGTGCCGGCGGGCTGCTTCGTACGCCTCGGCCGTCCGCTCCGTGCCGGCCCTGCGCAAGGTCTCCCGGCTCTGGTCCCGGGCCGTGCACAGCAGCCGGGCGAGCGCGGCGAGTTCCGGGTCGTCGTGCAGTGCCTCGACCGCTTCGTCGAGGCAGTCGGTCACCTCGTCGACACCGCCGTAGGTGATCAGCGGGCGCTCGTCGCGAGGCGCCGGCGGCGGCTGTTCCTGCTCTCCGAAGCCGAACAGCAGGTCCAGGGGCAGCTCGGAACGCGCTCCGCCCGTCGAGCGTCGCCGCAGCCCATTCACCAGCTGGCTGCGGATGGTGTCCAGTTGGACCAGTTCGGTGCCCTCGAACACCGGGGTGATGGCGATGTCCCGCGACAGCTTCTGGAAGACGCCGTGCGCGATGCCTTCGCGCAGATAGGCACGTGCGCTCAGCACCTCCCCGCAGCTGTTTACCGCGTCCACGCAGAAGGACGGGACCACGTACTTGGCCACCGCGGACCACAGGGGCATCCGCCGCCGGGCCACATCCAGCCCGCGGGCTGCGGCCAGTTCGGTGCATTCCGCGACGAGCAGGTCAGCGAAGGAGCGCGCCAGCAGCGAGCGCACCGGCGCGATCTCCAGCGCCGCGCGGGTGTACAGCACGCGCGTGCGTGCGTGGCGGAAGGCGATCCGCAGGGCGGTGTCGGCGGCACCGAGGCTGGTGGCGCCCACCATCGTCCGGGTGAACTGAAGCATGCCGGTGACCATTTCGATCCCGCGTCCCTGACGGCCGAGCAGGGCGGCGGCCCCTATCCGGCAGCCATTCAGGGTGAATCCGCTCAGGTCATGTCCGCGCAGGCCGTGGGTGGGAACCTTGGGCAGCCGCTGCACGGTGCTCTCGCCGACGGCGGCGAAGTCGACCAGGAACAGCCCGAAGGACGGTTCGGAGGCGGCGAGCACCGTGGCGAAGGACGACCGGCGCCCGTTACCGACCAGCCACTTCTTCCCGTCCAGCAGATAACCGCCGGCGGTCGCTGTGGCACGGGTTCCCGTGGCCAGAAGGTCACTTCCGGCCGCCTCCTCGCTGATGGCGGCCGTACCCCAGGCCCCCGACAGGATGAGCTCGGCAACCCTGTTGCGCTGCGGCTTGTCGCCCCACACCCATATCGGCATGGCGGCGAGCAGCGTGGAGCCGAGTCCGACAGTGACGGCCAGGTCCCGGCGTGACGCTGCCCGCACCACGCCCACCATCGACTCGAACGAGGCGAGTCGGCCGCCCTCCGGAACGGGCACGATGTGGTGATGCAGGCCGGCCGCCCAGGCCGCCTCGTATGCTGCGGTGGGCTCCGCCTCGAACTCGTCCGCGCGTACTCCGCCGGCCAGTGACATGCCGGTGCTGGGGTCGAACGGGCAGCCCAGCGCTTGTTCGAGCTCGGCCGCTGCCTGGAACAGGGGCGGGTTGGAGGGTAAGGAGGTCTCACCACTGGTCATGTGCGCTCCACAATGATCGCGTACGGTCCGTCTTCGTCACCGACGAGCTCCAGTTCATGGACGAATGCGATGCACTCGCCGTATCGGTAGGCGGTGGTGCGGACCTGGAGCAGGTCCCACAGCTGGCCGGTCCGCAGCCATGTGGCGTCGATCCGGCGGAACCCGGTGGACAGGGCGCTGCGCAGTTCAGGGATGGCTGCGCCGTGCCGCCTGACGAACTCCTCCCGTGCTCCTGCGGCGAAGCCGAGGGACTCGGCCCAGTACCACTGATCGGCCACTTCGCAGTGGTGACGGTGAATGCGAAAGGTCGGCAGGTCCTCGCTGTCCGAGGCCAGTCGTTCACCGTCCCGCTCGAACGCGGCCCGCAGCGCCGGCACAGGGGAGCGGGACGCTGTGCGCTCGACTTCGTCGTCCTGGAACGCGGAGACGAGAGAGGCGGGGAGGACGGCCGGTGTGCCGGAGAGAGCCGCGTCGCCGCTGAGTTGCAGCGGAACCGAAGTGGCGCGCGTGCGCACTGCCATACCCGCGCTGCTGGAGAACGTCGTCTCGAACTCCAGCTGGGAGGACCGCGGGCCGCGGACCCGGGCTTCGACGGCGACGGTGATCGCGTCGGCATCATCGAACCGCAGCGGCTTCTCGTACTCCAGTTGCCACGACCACAGGACGAATCCGACCCGGTGCTCCGACACAAGCCGGCGGTGACTGCACACGTGATCGCGCACCCAGCGTGTGCCGGACTGGAACCCGAGTCTGCCGACGGCGGTGGGCTGCAGCTGAATGGGGGTGAACATGCCCGCGTCGAGCACCACTTCATAGGTGGACTTGCGTGCCATCGAGACCTAACCCCCGGATATCGCGGTGACGATGTCCACCCGGTCGTCCCCGGTCGCCTCCTGGTCCAGTTCGCTTCGGGAGAGCTGTTCGCCGTTGAGAGCGATGAGATGCGTCGGACGGACGTCGCCGTCACGGTCCAGGAGCACCTCGGCGAGATTGGGGTAGCGCTCGGTGAGAGCGATCAGGCCATCACGGACTGTGGCGCCCCCCACGTCGATGTCGTTCTCGTAGTTGGTGAAGCGAAGCAGCACGCCTCTGACCTTGACGATCATTGCCTGGACCTTTCCTGTACTGGCGGTAGTTGCTCTCGTGTCACGCTGCTCGGCAGTCCGGTCGACGCCCGCCCGCCCTGCCTCGGGCGGGGCGGACGCGGGGGCTCGGCGCCGGCCATGTCCGTTCGTTCCGACAACGGACAGCAGCGGCCCGCAGGTTGGGCCAGGGACTTCGTGAGGAACGCGGAGGTTTCACCTCGGCTGTGGCCGTCCGCGCACAGGATGGGTGCGCGTCGGGGGCGGATGTACCGGAGGCAAGGTATACCCCTACCCCCTACGGGAAGCAAGGCCCTTTCGGGCCGCACTCGGGGGAGTCGGCTGTGAAGCTCTGGCCATAAGTGCGCCCCACCCTTGCGTCCCTCACTATCAAAGTGCGCCGCTATGGGTGGATTCCACATGCGGAGCTCTCTGCTCCCTTTTATTGCGACGCTCCAGATCGGACAAGCAAAGGGTCAATTGCCGCGCCGGAGAGACGGCCTGTCCGCCGGCTCCGGGCCTACCTCCGTGCGGCAGTTGACATCAACCCGACCGTTCCGCTTCGCACCCTTCAAAATTTCCGTTGCCATGACGTACGACCCCCGGGCTTACCTCCGTAGGGGCTGCGCTCACAGATCCTTCACGGTAGGTGACGCGACATGCCGCAGGCGATTGATGCCATTGACAGGGGCTACCCCCATGGGGTTTCCTCAACGGCGTTCGAACCGATAGTCACAGTCAACTGCAAGGCGAACAGTGCGCAGCGCACCCCCGGTTGGCCGCCGGTCGGAACAGTCGGAGCATCCGTACGGAGCAGGCCGTACTGCCGAAGAGCGGCCCGTCGGCAGATTTCGCAGTTTTGCGGCTGAAGAGCCGGTCCGGTCAATGGGGGAGACGTTGATTATGTGTGGTTCAGTCATGTCGAAATCTCGCAGAAATCTGCACACCACTTCACTGTGCGACCACGCTGATATTCCCGCCGGGTCCGTTTTGTCAGTGCGCGGTTGAGGTCGCGACTGCAACCCACGGATGGCAGGCCGGCGGGGTCAGGTATTCAGCTCAATTGCTGGAAACACCTAGCCGAATGACCCCGTTCCCTTATGGCGCTCCGCTGCCTGCACAGCCTCCGGAGTGCACTTCATCACACCCGAAATCCCCTTCACGATCCGCGGCATTCTTCATACCTGCAATGGACGAGAGGACTCATGGACACAACCGGGAAGCTGTTCGTGCACCAACGCTTTGCGGCCGTGGCGGCCGCACGGTACGAGGCGATAGCGGTGGAACACGACGGGAACCGCATCAGCTACAGCGAGCTCGAGGAGCGTGCGAACCGGCTCGCGCACAGGCTCCAGGACCTCGGGGTCGGGCGTGGGTCGGTGGTCATGACTCACCTCGGACGTTCCATCGACCTGATCGTGTCGCTCCTCGCAACCCTGAAGGCAGGGGCAACGTACCTGCCGGTGGAGCCCGGAGCTCCGGACGACCGGATCGCCACGTACATCAAGGAGACCCGCAGCGCCGCCGTCGTCACCCACCCCGGTCTGGAGCACCGCTTCGCAGGTTTTCCGGTGCCGACTCTCACCGATGGTGGCAGCACCGCCGGGGAGCATGCCGGCCCGCCGGACGTCACCGTTGAGGGCTCGGACACCGCCTACATCGTCTACACCTCGGGATCCTCCGGGACACCCAAGGGCGTCCAGGTCCGCCATGCATCCCTGGACTACCTCTGCCAGAACGTGAACGAGCGGTACGGCATCGGCCCGGACGACCGCGTCCTGCAGTTCGCCGCGCTCTCCTTCGACACATCCATCGAGCAGATCCTCAACACGCTCCTCAACGGAGCGACTCTCGTCCTGCCCGACTACAGCTGGGCCCCCAGCGAGCTGTCGGACAGGCTCACCTCGCTGAACGTCAGCGTCATGGACCTCACCCCCTCCTACTGGCGCGCGTTCCTCGCCGAACTCGAGCGATCTCCCGCCGAGTTGCCCATCCGGCTCACGATCGTCGGCGGCAGCGCCGTGCACGCCGCCGACTGCCGAACGGCACTGCGCCTCATGCCGGACTCCCGACTCGTCAACGCCTACGGGCTGACCGAGACGACGATCACGTCGTGCACCATGGAGGTGGGCCCGGAGCTGCTCCCTGCCCAGGGGCCGGCACCTATCGGACGCCCCCTGCCGCACACGGCCGTTCTCGTGCTGGATCAGGAGATGCGGCCGGTCCCGCCCCAGGAACACGGCGAGATATACATCGGCGGCCCCGGCGTCGCTCAGGGATACCTCGCGGAAGAGGCCCGGGCGAAGGACCGCTTCGTCTCCCTGCCGGACCAGGCGGGCGGTGCGAAGCGCTTCTACCGCACCGGTGACCTCGGCCGCTGGACGGCCGAGGGCAACCTCGAAGTCACCGGGCGGGCTGACCGGCAGATCAAGATCCACGGATTTCGTGTGGAACCTGTCGAGATCGAGGCAACGCTGTCGGCGCACCCCGACATCGACGACGTCGCGGTGACGGCCTTCAGCGTCGGGGGCGAGTTGCAGCTGGCTGCCTACTTCACGGCAAGCGGCACCGTGCACCGGCTCGCCCCCGGTGAGTTACGCACCTTCGTCGCCGGCCGCCTGCCCACGTTCATGATCCCGGCGAAGTTCGTCCAGCTGGACAGCATGCCGATGACGACGAACGGCAAGATCGACCTCGCGGCGCTGCCCGATCCGTCGCGGGAACACCCCACAACGCTCAGGACCGACCAGGACGCTCAGCCCGCCAGCATGGTCGAGCGGGCTGTCGCCGGCGTGTGGTGCCAGGTACTCGAAGTGGACTCGGTGGCACCCGACGACAACTTCTTCGACCTCGGTGGAAACTCGATTCTGGCGGCCGAACTGCTCGCCAAGGTGCGGGCCTCGCTCGGCATTCTGATCACACAGGTACGCCCCCTCATCCGGCTGCTCCTCGATGACGCGACCCTGCGCAGTTTCGCCGCCGCGGTGGAGTCCGCCCGTGCCGGCACGCGCGACGCCGCGGGCACCTCCCGTATCGACCTGGAGGCCGACACGGTGGTCGGCGTCCCGATCCAGCGGCACAGTTCCACGGCGTGGGCGGATCCGTCCCACGTGTTCCTCACCGGCGCGACAGGATTCCTCGGCATCTACCTGCTGCGTGAACTCCTGGCGACCACCAGCGCCACCGTTCACTGCCTCGTACGTGCCGCGGATGCCGACCGGGCGCGGGAACGCATCACCGCCAACGCGTTGCACTACATGAAGGACGGCCTGGAGCCGTACTGGGCCGAGGGGCGGATCTCGGCCGTCCCCGGAGATCTCGACAAGCCGCGGTTCGGTCTGCCGGACGAGGAGTTCGACCACTTCGCCAGGATCATCGACGTCATCTACCATCCCGGCGGGCTGGTCAACTTCATCTACCCCTACTCCCACATGCGTCCGACGAACGTCGAAGGCACTCGCGAGATCATCCGGATGGCCGGCCGCTACCGGAACATCCCCGTCCACTACGTCTCCACCATGGCGGTCGTCTCCGGCTTCGGAACCGCGGGGGTGCGGCACGTCACCGAGGAGACACCGCTCGCCCACGCCGACCATCTCTCCGTCGGCTACGTGGAGAGCAAGTGGGTCGCCGAAGCGCTTCTCCGGAACGCCGCCGCGGAAGGCCTGCCCGTCGCCGTCTACCGTGCCGCCGACATCTCCGGCGATCGGACGACCGGTGCCTGGAACACCGCGACCGAGATGTGCGCGATGAAGCGGTTCATCGTCGACACGGGGACCTCACCGATCGCCGAGCTCCCCATGGACTACACGCCGGTGGACTGCTACGCGGCCGCCTTGGTGCACATCGCCGCCAGCCGCCTGCCCACCGGAGAGGTGTTCCACCTGACCAACCCCGGCAAGGCGAACGTCTCGCTCCTCGCGGACCGGCTTCGCGCCCACGGCCACACGATCCGCGACGTCCCCTGGGACGAGTGGCTGGAGCGCATCGTCACGACCGCCGTGGAGCAGCCGAACCACCCGATGACACCTTTCGCCCCGCTCTTCATCGACCGGTGCTCCACCGGCACCATGAGCGTCGCCGAGATGTACCTGGAAACAACCTTTCCCACCTTCTCGCAGGACAACGTGCAGGCCGCCCTGCGGGGGAGCGGTATCGACATTCCGCCCGTGGACGGCGAGATGCTCGACCGCTACATCGGATATCTGACCTCCATCGACTTCCTGTGAGGTGGAAATGTTCCGGACACAGGACCGAACCGAGTCCTTGTGGGAATCGCTGGATGTCGGCGCAGGTCCCGCTGAACAGCCCATAGCCCTCGGGGGCGACCTCGCACCCCAGACCCTTCTCTCCGCCTACCGGCATGGCCTGTACCCGCTGCCGGTCGAAACGGCGGAAGCGGCGATCGTCAATGAACTGACCTACGAGGCGGAGGTCGAGGCCGGACGTGTGAAAGTCCTCCCCGGCCGCGAGGACCCCTTCACGATCACCTGGTGGTCCCCGGATCCGCGGCCCGTGATACTGGTCGGCCAGTCCCGGATCCAGCGCAGCCTGCGCCGGCAACTGCGCAACAGGACGGACTGGACGACGACGGCAGACGCCTGCTTCGAAGAGGTGGTCCGCCGCTGCCGGACCGGTCGGGCACAGCGGTGGCTCACCGACGAACTACTGCGGGGGCTGTCGCTCCTGCACCAGCAGGGCCACGCCCACAGTGTCGAGGTCTGGGACGGCGACGAGCTGATCGGCGGGACCTTCGGCATCCGGGTCGGGGCCGTGTTCAGTGCCGACTCTCAGTTCACACTCCGCAGTGGGGCAGGGAAGACCGCGGTGGCCGACCTGACACGCCGCTTCGCCGAGGCCGGCGGATTCGCGATCGACGTCCAGCGCGACGGCGAGCACGCCCGGCTCATCGGCGCCCGCCCGATACCCAGGTCCCAGTACCTCGATCTGCTGGCCGTCCCCGATGAGAGCCGGCCCCTCGTCACGCGGAAACTGCCCGCCGGCCGACTGGCCGAGTGACCTCACCACGTCCGCCCTGCTCCTGGGAGACACGCCTTGCCCCTCACCCGTACGGATCTGCATGTGGTCAGTCTCGCCGAGAGGCCTGACCTGGAAGACGCCATGATCTCGATGGAGTCGTCATGGCCCGCCTACATCCGCCCCGACCCGCTGCTCGTGGAGTGGGGCTTCGACCGTCATGCCGAGCACCAGCTCGTCGTCATCGACGAGGAGGAACAGGTCATCGCCCGTGCCGCAGGCGTCGCCCTTGCCTGGGACGGCGACCCCGGCCACCTTCCCGACACCGGTTGGGACGAGGCGCTTCGACAGTGCCTGTCCGACACGTACGCGGACCGGGAACTCACCACGCTGTGCGCCCTCGAGATCGCCGTCGCCCCCGGACGCCAGTCCCAGAACCTGTCCGCACGCACGCTGAAGGCCCTCACCGAGCACGCACGCGCACGAGGGTTCCGCGATCTGGTGGGCCCCGTCCGTCCCAGCCGCAAGCACGAGAGCCCCGAACTGCCGATGGACGAGTACATCGCGCGGCTCCGGCCGGACGGCCTGCCCCAGGACCCCTGGCTGCGCATTCATGTCAGGGCGGGCGGCGAAGTGCTGAAGGTGTGTCCGGCGTCCATGACCATCTCCGGAAGCCTCACCCAGTGGCGTGAGTGGACCGGCCTTCCCCTCGACACCAGCGGACCGGTGTCGGTGCCCGGTGCGTTGACGCCTCTGACCGTGAGCGTCGAACACGACTACGCGGTGTACGTCGAACCCAACGTGTGGGTCCGGCATCGCCTCACCGACCCGAGTCACTGACCACCTCCTCCGTATCCCGACCGGTACAGACGATCAAGGAGTACGACTCATGAGCAGCACAACTCCTCACCAGGTGTCCTCGACGGACAAGCTGGATCTGCGAGCAGCGCTGATCGAGCGGATCGGCGGATACATGACCGCGCACTCCATCGGCGTTGCCGCCGAACTCGGTCTCGCCGACCTCATCGGAACGGGGACCCGTACCAGCGGCGAACTCGCCGAGGAGACACAGACGCACGAACCGTCACTGCGTCGGCTGCTGCGGCTGCTCGTCGCCGGCGGGATCACGACGGAGTCGCGGCCCGGGCACTTCGCGCTCACCGAGATCGGCTCCCAGCTGCGGGCGGATTCCCCCGGCTCGCTGAAGAACTTCGCCCGCATGTTCAGCGACCCTCTCTTCCTCACCTCGTGGCAGGGCTTGCGCCACACTCTCTCCAGCGGCGAGCGTGCCTTCGACCACGCCTACGGCGTGGGCGTCTACGACCACCTGGCCCAGCACCCCGAAACCAGCGCACTGTTCAACGAGGCGATGAGCGAGGAGTCCAGGTACTCGGCCGGACAGCTCGCGTCGGGCTACGACTTCCCGGCGACCGGGACGCTGGTGGACCTCGGCGGCGGCGACGGCACCCTCCTGACCGCGATCCTGCGGAGCCGTCCAGGGCTGCGAGGCATCGTCTTCGACAGCGCGAGCGGGGTGGCGGAGGCCCCCGCCACCCTGAGCAAGGCCGGTCTTGCGGACCGGTGTGAGGTCCAGGCGGGCGACTTCTTCCGGTCCGTCCCGGGCGATGGCGACATCTACATCATCAAGAGCGTCTTCCAGGACTGGGGAGACGAGGAGTCCCGCGCCATCCTGCGCACCTGCCGCGCTCACATGCCAGCCTCCGCCACGCTGCTGATCGTCGGAACGGTACTACCCGAGACTGCCGACACCTCCGCGCCGGTCATGTTCCTCACCGACGCCAACATGATGGTGACGACCGGCGGCTGCGAGCGGACGGAGAGCGAGTTCCGGGCGCTGCTGGAGGAAACGGGATTCACGGTGGAGGCGGTCGGCGACCGGGACGCCGGCCCCCTGTCGGTCATTCAGGCCGTCCCCGCGTCCGCCTGATGGCGGCGGAACACGTGGTAGACCGCCAGGTGGAGCGGCCGGGGTTCGCCGGAGAGCTGTTCCTGGGCAGGGTGAGGACCGATCTCCTCACCCTGCCCGGGGGCGACCCGAGGCGTCTGGATCCCGTGGAGGAGCAGTTCCTGTCCCGGCTGCGCGACTTCTGCGAGAAAGAAGTCGACAGCGGCGAGATCGAGCGTACGGACCGCATCCCCGACCACGTCATCGCGGGGCTCAAGGACCTCGGAGCCCTGAGCATCAAGATCCCCGAGCGGTACGGCGGGCAAGGGCTGTCCTCGCTGTGCTACCACCGCGCTCTGATGCTCACCAGCACGACCCACCCGGCCCTGAGTGAGCTGCTCGGGGCCCACCAGGCCATCGGTCTCGTACAGCCGATCAGCTTGTTCGGAACCGACGAGCAGAAGCGTGCGTTTCTGCCCAGATGCGTCCGGGAGATTGCGGGGTTCGCCCTCACGGAGGCCGATATCGGCAACGATCCCTACCGCATGCACACCAAGGCCGTGTATCAGCCGGAGACGGACCGTTACGTTCTCGACGGCGTGAAGACATGGACTACCAACGGTGCGATCGCCGACCTGCTGGTGGTCATGGCTGTCGTGGACCCTGCGGAGGGTGACGCCGGGGGGATGACCGCGTTCATCGTCGAAGCCGACGCGCCAGGGGTGACGGTCGAACATCGCAGCTCGTTCCTCGGACTGCGTGGTCTGGAGAACGGCTGCATCCGCCTGCACCAGGTGGCAGTCTCCTCGTTCCATCGGATTGGCGAAGTGGGTGCGGGCCTTGAGATCGCTCTCGCCGCGCAGGACACGGGGCGTCTTTCGCTTCCGGCCGTCTGCGCCGCGGCTGCGAAGTGGAGCCTGTCGGTGGCTCGCCAATGGTCCGCGGTTCGCGTGCAGTGGGACCGGCCCATCGGGGAGCACGACGCGGTCGCCGGCAAGCTGGCGTACATCGCGGCGACGGCGTTCGCCCTCGAAGCGATGGTCGAAGTCACCGGCCGACGGGCGGAGCGGGGAGACACCGACACCCGCCTCGACGCGGAACTCGCCAAGCTGTTCGCGTCCGAGATGGCGTGCTCGGTGGCGGACGAACTCGTCCAGATACGGGGCGGCCGCGGATACGAGACGGCGGATTCGGCCATCGCGCGTGGCGAACGAGGGATTCCGGTGGAGCAGTTGCTGCGCGACGTCCGGGTAGGCCGCATCTTCGACGGTTCCACCGAGGCGCTTCGCAGCTTCATCGCCCACGACCTGGTCGAGTTGCACCACTCCGCGACGGATAGTCACGAGGCCGCGCCGCTCGGCGGTCAGCCGCACGAGAACGATGCCCTGACATCCCATGTCGCGTTCGTCGAGCGAACGGCGAAGCAACTCGCGCAGCGGTTGGCCGTTGTCGCCGCCGGGCCGCCCACCGAACTCGAACGGCAGCGGTATCTCGGCCGGATCGTCGACGTCGGCGCCGAGCTGTACGCCATGAGCGCGAGTTGCGTCTATGCGGCGGCACTCGACGGTGTCGGTGACACCGCGACAGCGCTTGCCGACGCCTTCTGTCACCAGGCCCGGCTCAGGGTCGGAGAGCTGCTCAACCGGCTCGACAACCACAGCGACGAGCGAGACCGGGCGGTGGCCGGACGCGTTCTGGCGGGCAACTGCACCTGGCTGGAGGACAGGGTGGTCGACCCCTCCACCGACGGCCCGTGGATCGCCGAGACCGAGCCGGGACCCGCAACCGGACGGAACCTGCGCCGAGTTGTCGGTCCGGCATCCCCGGACGACACCCGCCCCCGTCACAAGGCGGGGGAGACCACCCAGGAGTCTCGATGAACACCGTCACCGATGTCCTCACCGCCGCGCGGCAGCAGATATCGAGGGAGACCGAGCCCAATCGGTTCGTCGACCTGCTCGTATGCGGCCAGGTTCCCAAGGAGCGGCTGGGCCGGCTGGCAGGGGAGCTGTACAGCCTGGTGGGCAGTGACCGCCGCAGCTTTGCCATGCTCGCGTCCCGGTTCCCCTCTCCTCCGGCCCGGGATCTGTACCTGACCATGGTGGAGGGGGAGGAAGAGGCGCTGAGACTCCTCCTGGACTTCGCCGCCGAGCTCGGGATGGGCGAGCAGGAGCTCCGTGACTACGAACCGCAGCCCATGGCACAGGCGTACCCGGTCTGCTTGTCGCAGTCTGCTCAGTTCGGCTCCTCCAGCGACATCGCCCTCGGGCTACTGGCGAACGCGCGCGAGTCCGGGGAGATCTACTCCTGTGTGGCCGACGCGCTGATCTCCCGGTACGGCTTCCAGGAGCCGGCGGTGGCGCACTTCCGGTTCTTCGCCGACACTCCGCAGTCCCTTCTGGACCAGGCGGCGGCCACGGTCGAGAGCGGACTGGCCGACGGGGACGACCCGGCGGCTGCCGTTCGGTGCGCCCGGATAGTGCACTCCCTGGAGAGTCAGTTCTGGAACTGCCTCGCTCGGGACCTTGCCTTCTGACGAGCCCAAAGACCCCTGATCCAGGCACGGTTCACTTGACAGGGATACCCCCTACCCGTATCTTTCGCTACCAATACCCCGTAGGGGTATCGACTTTCCCCAATGAACCCGATGCCTCAGGCGCCGCAGTGTCGCGGGCGCCGACGAGGAGAGGAGTGCCGATGTCCTCGGCAGGAAACCCACCGCAGACGCGCGCGGGACGTAAGGAGTGGATGGCACTAGGCCTGTTGACCCTGCCCGCACTGCTCCTGTTCATGATGCTGACCATCCTGTTCCTGGCCAGCCCCTATCTCGCAGCCGACTTGGAGCCCAGTGGCACCGAGATCCTGTGGATCCTGGACATCTACGGATTCCTGATGGCGAGCCTGCTGGTCCTGATGGGGACCGTGGCCGACCGCTTCGGCCACCGGAACCTTCTGGTGGTGGGTGCCGCCCTCTTCGGTGTCTTCTCCGTCGTGGCCGCCATGACGGACTCGCCGGTGATGATGATCGTCTGGCGTGCGGTCCTCGGGATCGCGGCCGCCATGCAGATGCCCGCGACGCTCGGCCTGATCTTCTCGATGTTCCAGGACGCGAAGCAGCGTGGCGTCGCCATCGGTGTCTGGGCGGCAGCGATCTCCGCCGGTGTCGCCCTGGGGCCGCTGCTGGCCGGTCTTCTCCTCGAAGCCTTCACCTGGCGGGCGACGTTCCTGGTCGCGGTTCCTGTGATGGCGGTCGTGGTGATCGGCGGGCCGCTGCTGTTGCCCCGGCATCAAGCGTCCCAGGGCAGCAAGCTCGACCTGTTCAGCGCGTTGCTCCTGGTCGTCAGTCTGCTGCCGTTCATCTACGGGATCAAGACCTTCGCCACGGACGATGAGCCGATGCGCTCGCTCGCGGCTGTCGTGGTCGGACTGGCCTTCGCGGTCTGGTTCGTGGTCCGGCAACTGCGCGCCACCGCACCCCTGCTGGACGTGCGCCTGTTCGCCAACCGGACCGTCGGTGGCGCGCTCGGTGTGTTCATCCTGGCGTCCACCGCTCTCGGCGGCGTCTACCTGATGTTCACCCAGTTCCTGCAGCAGGTGAAGGACCTCTCTCCGCTCAGGACCGGGTTCTCCATCCTGCCGGCAGCCCTCGTGCTGATCGTTGTCGCCACCCTCTCGCCGATCATCGCCCGCCGTATCCGCCCGGGGTACGTCATTGCAACCGGCCTGGCCGTCCAGGTGGTCGGCTACTTGCTGTTCACCCAGGTGGAGAGCACGACCGGTCTGCCGCTGCTCATCGCCGGCTTCGTGGTTCTCTATCCGGCCGTGTCCCCGTCCATGGCGCTCACCACCGACTTGGTGGTGGGTTCGGTTCCGCCGGAGAAGGCCGGAGCCGCTGGTGGGCTGGCCTCGACCGTCAACGACCTGGGCATCTCGCTGGGCGTCGCGATCATTGGCACGATCGGTACGGCCGTGTACAGCAACGGACTGGCAAGCAAGCTACCCGAGGGCTTGTCCTCGGACGCCAAGCATGCCGCGGAGGAGAACCTCTCCGGCGCAGTCGCTGCCGCGCGGAACCTTCCTGACAATCTCGCCGATCCGCTGCTGCGCGTGACGAAGGATGCCTTCGCCCACGGGCTCAACGTCGGATCGGGCATCGCAGCCGTGATCGCAGCTGCCGGAGCGATCATCGCCGCTGTCATGCTCCGCCACGTACCCCCCACCGGATCGGTCGCAACCGGTTCGCAGCGCGGCGAGCCGGACAACGAGGCCGCGGCCCCGGGTGTCGGCTCGAAGTAGGGACGCATCGAAGCAACAGATCAATGAGCCGTATACCGGTCACGACGGCTGGCAGCTCCCAGGGCGCGCCAGCCGTCGTGACCGGCACTCACAGGAGGCACACAGTGATCGATTTCAGTGCAGATACCGTCGAGACCATCAAGAGCGTCGGTGGGCAGTGCATGTACGAACAGGTCACGAAGCTGCGGGACTCGGGGCCGGCCGTTCCCGTGCGACTCCCCGAGGGTGTCGGAGCATGGTCGGTGTCACGGGGTGATGTGGTCAGACGGCTGCTGACACACCCGGGTGTTTCCCGGAATCTCAAGGAAACGGTTCCGGCCTACGTGCCCGGTTCCGTTCCCTGGCTGTCCCCGTGGGTCGACGTGGAATCCATGGCCACCACGGACGGCAGCGCACACGCGCGGTTGCGGAAGCTGGTCACGCCGGCCTTCACTCCCCGCCGGGTGGACAGGCTCCGCGTCCAGGTCGAGGCGATCGTCGGTGACCTTCTCGACGGCCTCGGGGAATTGCCCGGCCGTGAACCGATCGACCTGCACGCGGAGTTCTCCTACCAGGTTCCTACCCGGGTGATATGTGATCTCTTCGGAGTTCCGGACGATCAGCGCCCCGAGGTCCTCCGCGCATTCCGCGTCGTGGCTACGACCGATGTGCCCGAGGAGGAATCCGTCGCCGTCTACAACGACCTCGAAACGGCGATGCATCTCCTGATCGACACCAAACGCAGGACTCCGGGTGACGATCTGACCAGCTTCCTGATCGCCGCACGGGACTCCGACGAAGATCCCCTGACCGGCCACGAGTTGATATCGACTCTGCTGCTGATGATCGGCGGGGGAAGTCAGACGACCATCAATCTCATTGATCACACGATCCGCGAGATCCTCGCCCGTCCTGACCAGCTCGACCTTCTCCGCGCCGACCCCGAACGGTGGGACGACGCGATCGAGGAGTCCCTGCGCACTCATTGTCCGGTCATGCACCTCCCCATGCGCTGGGCAACGGAGGACATCGACCTCGGTGAGGGCGTGGTGATCCGCAGCGGTGACGCCATTCTGATCTGCTACGGGGCCCACGGCCGGGACCCTGGCGTCCACAAGGACCCCGAGACCTTCGACATCAACCGCGAGAACAAGGACCATCTCGCCTTCGGGCTCGGCGCCCACTTCTGCCCGGGCTCACACCTCGCACGACTCGAGGCCCGGGTGGCCCTGCCCGCGCTGTTCGACCGTTTTCCGGGCCTTGCCCTGGCCGTCGCCCCGCAAGACGTCCAGCCCGGCCAGACCTTCATCGGCAACGACATCGTCGCCCTGCCGGTCCACCTGCGGCACACCTGAGCAGAGCCGGCCCCTCTGACCACCGCACGACACGATAGCGAAAGGTCCGCATGGTGACAGTCGACGATCTGGCCGAGAGGATGAAGCGGGTCCTGGACACCGCCCGGTACCTGAACCTGGCCACCGCGTCCGAGGAGGGAGACCCCTGGGTCGCGACCCTGGAGTACGCATGGTTCGCCGACCCCCTGCGTTTTGTCTTCGGCTCGGCAACCACCTCCCGGCACAGCCGCCATCTCCGTGCGCGGCCGGAGGTGAGCGGCTCCCTGTTCATCACCGGCAGTGACGGCGCCGGTGTGGACATCGCCTCGGTCGACGGCGCCCAGTTCACCGGCCGCTGCACAGAGATACCCCCCGACCGGCTCGACGACTACTACGCGCGCTTCTACGAGACCGTGTTCCCCGAACCGCAGCAGCGTGCGCAGTGGCAGCTTCGCCCGATGCTGCTGCAGCCACCCGCTGCGCACCGCCTCTACCTGGTGGAGGTCCATCGCTGGTGGCTGATCGACACCCGCACATGGACCGAGGACCGTATCGACCGTCGTATCGAGATACCGCTGGATGCGCACAAGGACTGACGCATCGCCGCTTCGGACTCTCATCCAGACAGGCCCCTTCCGCCCTGGATCCCCGGCCGGAAGGGCTGGACAACATCGATGAAAGGCAGAGGATTGAGCAATTCGCGGGCACAGGTCGCCGGAACGTTCGCGCAGGCCTTGCGTGAACGGGCCGAGCAGTCCCCCGGCTCAACCGCTTTTCGCTTCATTGCCGACGACGGGTCGGTCGAGGAAATCACTTATGCCGAGCTCGATACGCGCGCCCGGGCAGTGGCGACCGGGCTGATCGAGACGGCCGCGACGCGGACGACACCCGCGTTGTTGCTCTTCGCGCCGGGCCTGGACTATCTCGCCGGACTGTTCGGCTGCTTCTACGCAGGCGTTCCCGCGGTCCCGGCGTTCCCGCCCGATCCGACACGTCTCGCGCGTACCCTGCCTCGCCTCGCGGCGATCATCGAGGACGCCGGGTCCGACATCGTACTGACCACGACGGACATCAGACCGCTCATCGAGGACTGGCTCAAGGAGACCCTGGGCCGTGCGCCCCGAGTGATCGCGACCGACCTGCTCAAGGATGAGGGAGGCGGTCTCCTGCCGCCCATCCGCCAGGATTCTCCGGCGCTGCTGCAGTACACCTCGGGGTCGACGTCGCTCCCGCGCGGTGTCGTACTCACCCATGCTCAGCTGATGGGCAACTGCCGGGAAATCGCCCGCGGATTCGGCATGCACTCAGACAGTTCGGGCGGCCTCTGGCTGCCTCCGTATCACGACATGGGGCTGATCGGCGGAATCCTCACCCCGCTGTTCGCGGGCATACCCGCGACGCTCATGTCACCGGTGTCGTTCCTTCGCCGGCCGCTGTCCTGGCTGCGCATGGTCTCGCGGTATCGCTCGACGATCACCGGGGGCCCGAACTTCGCCTACGAGTTGTGCCTGCGGCGTGCGACGGACGAAGAGGTCGAAGAGCTGGACCTGTCCAGCATTGAGCTCACCTTCACGGGGGCTGAGCCGGTGAGGGCCGAGACCATGAGGCGCTTCGCCGAACGCTTCGGCCCGTGCGGCTTCCGGGCCAAGTCGTTCTACCCGTGTTACGGGCTTGCTGAAGCGACCCTCTTCGTGACCGGCGGCACCCCGCTCGACGGCTGGCGCTCGATGCCGGTCGCAAGCGCGCCCTTCGAGTCCGACGGCATCGCACGTCAGGCCGGCCCGGCCGAGCCGTCGCGGATGCTGGTGAGCTCCGGGCGGCCTGGTCCCGACACCCGGGTACTGATCGTCGACCCGAGCACTCATGAGCCGCTGGGCAGCGGCAGGGTCGGTGAGATATGGGTCGACTCACCCAGTGTCGCCAGCGGCTACTGGCAGCGAACGGAGGAGTCCGCCGCAACATTCGGAGCGAGGACGGCGGCCGGCGACGGCTCGTACCTGCGCACGGGCGATCTCGGATTCTCCCTTGACGACGAACTGTTCGTCGCTGGCCGCATCAAGGATCTGATCGTCATCAACGGTCGAAACTACCACCCGGTGGACATAGAACAGTCCTGCGAGAACTCGGTTCCGGGAATCCGCCGCAATTGCGGTGCCGCGTTCTCGGTCGAGGACGAACACCTGGCCACTGAGCGACTCGTCCTCGTCTACGAGATAGACCCCGGAGCCGAGAGGCCGTATCAGGAAGTCATTGACGGGATCCGCCGGGCGGTGTCCATCAATTTCAGCGTCCCGCCGTATGCGGTCGTCCTGATACCCCCTCGCGCCATCCACAAGACCTCAAGCGGGAAGGTGCAGCGCTGGATGGTCCGACGCGGCTTCCTGGCGGGTGAGTTCGAAGAACTCGCCCGATGGGAGGCGCCCGTTCATGGGCAGTCCCGCACCCCGCAAGCGACGTGAACTGACGACGGCCCGCCGGATTTTGCTCGTCCGGGGGCACTGCTTCATACGGTGTGAGGGTATCTTTCAAGGGGAGGTCGACGCTGCGCCTGGCACCGGCCGGGGAGGAAGGACTCGGAGCCATGGCTGGTCAGAATCAGAAGACGCACAAGGATGACGTGCTGATGCGGCTTCGCCGTATCGAGGGCCAAGTGCGTGGCCTGCAGCGGCTGGTGGAGCAGGACACCTACTGCATCGACATCCTCACCCAGGTGTCCGCGACCACACGCGCCCTGCAGTCGTTCGCTCTGCAGATGCTCGACGAGCACATGGCCACCTGTGTGAGCCACGCCGTGGCCGAGGGCGGTCAGGAGCGGGAAGTGAAGCTCAAGGAAGCCTCCGACGCGATCGCCCGGTTGGTGCGTTCGTGAAGGCCTGCTGAACGACCACGGCGCGTCGGTCAGTGCTGGTGCTCGGCGGAGCTCGAAGGCGCTGTGCTCGGCGTGGTGCCGTGCGGCGCACGTCCGGCGTCGACGGTGAAGCTTGCGGTGCGCACCTTGCCGTTGTGCTTGAAGTCGAGGAAGAGCCGGTATGAGCCGGAGCTCGGTGCCGTGGTGGTGAAGGAGACCGTGGGGCCCGGCTTGGTCTTGCCGTCACCCGGGGCGCCGTTGGGGTGGACGTGCAGGTATGCCAGATCGCCCGAGCGCAGGGCCACCAGGTGGCCGTATGCCTCGAGATACGGCTCGAGATCGGTCACGGGGCGCCCGTTCTTGCTGACGTTCAGATCGAGCCGGTCCGCGACGCCCGGGCGCAGCCGGCCCTTGAGTGTGACTTTGTAGCCCTCGACCTCGGCGACGGTCGTGATCGGGGGCAGCGGCGCCGGGCGGTAGGTGCCGGAGACGGCGAGATCCGCGCCGAGGGTCAGATTCTCAGCACCCTTCGCCGCGGGTGTGAAGTCGGCGAAGAGGCGGTAGTCGCCCGCCGCGGGGAGTTTCGCGTCGACGCCCCATGTGCCGTCGGCGGAACGGATCGGGTGCAGGTGCCGGTAGGTGGCCAGGTCCCGGGAGGCGAGGATCAGGTGGAGTTCCTTGCCGTGCTCGCGCTGATAGGCGGTGACGATCCGGCCCGCGCTGTCGCGTACGACGAAGCGGAGCCCGGACTTCTCCGCCGTGGAGACGCGGGGGGTCTCGAGGTCAAGGCTGTAGCCGCTCTCCGAGACCTGTAGTCCGTCCGGCGGTGTCTCGTGGCCGCCTTCGGCGCTCTCCTCTCCCGAGTCCGGGGTCTTCGTGGTTTCGTGCCCCGCGTGGGCGGTGGGTTCGGCCGAGCTGCCGATTGGGTCGACCACGTCCCCCACTCCGTATGCGGCTCCGAAGGCGGCGGCGAGCACGGCGGCGAATGCGGTGATGCGCAAAGGGGTGTTCATCGGTGTCTCCTCGGGCGTCATCAAGGCGTCATCAAGGTGTCTACCCAAGGAGCATATACCCCGCCGGGGTATATGCAAGGTGAGGTTCAGTGCTTGCCAGCGATACAGGGGAGGGGTATACATGGTGATACCCCCAAGGGGTATCACCACAGTCACTCTTTCCCAGGAGGAACCATGTCCGACTGCTGCACGCCCGACGGCAGCTGCTCGACCGGTGCAACGCAGAGCGCGACGGCCGGCAGCTTCTCAACGGTCTACACGGTGACGGGCATGACCTGTGACCATTGCAAGAAGTCCGTGTCCGAGGCCGTCAGCGGCATCGAGGGCGTGCTGAGTGTCGACGTGGACGTCGAGGCCGGCCGTGTCGCCGTCGCCACCAGTGCACAGCCCGAGGACGCCGTATTCGCGAAGGCCATCGACGACGCGGGCTACGCGCTCACCGGCCGCGCCGTCTGAACGCTCACCATGCTGCTGGGCCCGCGCCCTCCCCCGGGCGGGCCCAGCTCCCGTTTTGAGGAGCAGTGATGACGAAGCTCACCGACGTCAGCGAGGTCGAACTCGCCATCGGCGGTATGACCTGCGCCTCGTGCGCAGCCCGGATCGAGAAGAAGCTCAACCGGATGGACGGGGTCGAGGCCACCGTCAACTACGCGACCGAGAAGGCCAAGGTCAGCTACCGAGGTGACGATGTCGCCGTCAGCGATCTGATCGCCACGGTGGAGGCGACCGGCTACAGCGCTGTGGAGCCGACTCCAGCCGGCGCGGACAACGCCGCGGAGGCCGGGACCGCGGAGGAACCCGACCAGCTCCGGTCGCTGCGCCAGCGCCTGGTGACGACCGTGGTGCTGGCTGTACCGGTGATCGCCATGGCCATGGTCCCCGCGTTCCAGTTCGAGTACTGGCAGTGGCTGTCTCTCACCCTGACGGCCCCGGTGGTCACCTATGCGGCCTGGCCCTTCCACCGTGCCGCCTGGACCAACGCCAGGCATGGTGCCGCGACCATGGACACCCTGATTTCGGTCGGGACCACGGCCGCATTCCTGTGGTCGCTCTGGGCCCTGTTCTTCGGCACTGCGGGCACCCCGGGCATGACGCACGCCTTCGAGCTGACGATCGCCCGGAGTGACGGTGCCGGCAACATCTATCTGGAAGCCGCGGCCGGTGTCACCGCATTTATTCTGGCAGGCCGCTACTTCGAGGCGCGCTCCAAGCGGATGGCTGGCGCCGCGCTCAAGACCCTCCTCGAACTCGGCGCCAAGGAGGTCACGGTACTGCGGGACGGCCGTGAGTCCACGGTCCCCATCGCCGCACTCCACACCGGTGACCGCTTCCTGGTGCGCCCGGGGGAGAAGATCGCCACAGATGGAACGGTGGTCGAGGGCTCGTCCGCCGTAGACGCGTCCATGCTCACCGGGGAGTCCGTTCCGGTGGAGGTGGTCGTCGGTGACAGCGTCTCCGGTGCCACGCTGAACACCAGCGGACGGCTTGTCGTCGAGGCCACCCGGGTCGGCGCGGACACCCAACTGGCCAGAATGGCCAAATTGGTGGAGGACGCTCAGAACGGGAAGGCTGCCGCCCAGCGGCTCGCCGACCGGATATCGGCTGTCTTCGTGCCTGTAGTGATCACGCTTGCGCTCGGCACGTTCGGATTCTGGCTCGGTAACGGTGCCGGATTGTCGGCAGCGTTCACGGCTGCCGTCGCCGTCCTCATCATCGCCTGCCCGTGCGCCCTTGGGCTGGCCACCCCCACGGCTTTGATGGTGGGAACCGGCCGCGGTGCCCAGGTGGGGATCCTGATCAAGGGGCCGGAAGC
This sequence comes from Streptomyces sp. NPDC058092, assembly GCF_042884935.1. Lineage (NCBI taxonomy): Bacteria > Bacillati > Actinomycetota > Actinomycetes > Kitasatosporales > Streptomycetaceae > Streptomyces > Streptomyces sp. NPDC058092. The sequence continues at coordinate 4,042 of NZ_JBHVSY010000034.1, read as the reverse complement.
CCTTGAAACGGCCCGCAAGGTCGACACGGTCGTACTGGACAAGACGGGCACGGTCACGACGGGGCAGATGACGCTGATCGCCGTGCGGACGGAGGAGAACGAGGCCGAGGTCCTACGGCTGGCAGGCTCGCTGGAGAACGCGTCCGAGCATCCGATTGCCCGCGCCGTCGCCGAGGGCGCCAGGCAAAAGGTCGGCGAGCTCCCGGTCCCTGAGGACTTCACCAATGTTGCCGGTCTGGGCATCCAGGGAGTCGTCGAGGGGCATGCGGTGCTCGTGGGCCGCCAGAAGCTGTTGGACGAGTGGGAAATCCGCTTGCCGGCCGACATGGAGCGGGCCAGGACGGAGTCCGAGGCCGCAGGGCGAACCGCCATTCTGGTGGCGTGGGACGGCGTGGCACGCGCGGTACTGGAAGTTGCAGACGCGATCAAGGAGTCCAGCCCTGAAGCCGTCCGCCGGCTTCGTGCGCTCGGTCTCACGCCGATCCTACTCACCGGCGACAACAAGACGGTTGCCGCCACCGTCGCGGCGGAAGTCGGAATCACCGAGGTGATCGCCGAAGTGATGCCCGAGGACAAGGCGGATGTGGTCAAGCGTCTTCAGGGGGAGGGGCGCAGCGTTGCCATGGTCGGCGACGGCATCAACGACGCGGCTGCGCTCGCTCAGGCTGACCTGGGCCTTGCCATGGGGACAGGGACAGACGCGGCGATCGAGGCCAGCGATCTCACCCTCGTTCGAGGTGACTTGCGAACGGCTGCGGATGCCATCCGTCTGTCACGCAAGACTCTCGGAACCATCCACTCAAACCTCTTCTGGGCCTTCCTGTACAACGTGACAGCCCTGCCGCTGGCCGCGGCGGGCCTGCTGAACCCGATGATCGCCGGAGCCGCCATGGCCTTCTCGTCGGTTTCCGTGGTGGGCAATTCGCTTCGCCTGCGCCGCTTTTCTGCGCAGCCCTGAGGCATACCTCGCCGCCTTTGCCCGTGACAGGCAATGGGGCTGAGTGTCCCCCGGTTCAGAGAACCGGGGGACACTCAGCGCCTTGTCCATCCACTCGATCCGCGGTCCGGGCCGGGGCCGCTGCAGCGCTCACGATGCGAAGACGGTATCCCCGCGACCTCGGTATGCATGGCCCGCAGATTGGACAGAGCCACCGGCCCGCCAGAGATCCCTGTTGCGTGGATTGGGCTGGGGGGCGCACCCAGTGGGTTCCTCCTGGGCATCTGGCGCCCCGGAAGAGCGACGACTACTGACGTTCGCTGCACATGCTCCAATTATGGCCGGTGCCACTAGCGGTGGTTTGTTGACGGCGGGTCAGGGTCGTAGTAGGCCGGTAGCAGAGGAACGTTGCCTCGTCGCCTGGGGGCTTGTGGTCCGTCTTCTCGGCGGAGATACCCGCGGCGCTGCAGAGCTGCTCACCCAAGCCGTAAACGAGGCACGCGCCCAGCGACTTCCGCATCAGCTGCAGCGCATCAACCGAACTGGTGGTCACGCCCTGGCCGAGATCAACGACGCAGCCAGGGAAGCTCTGTCGCAGCTCCGGACTGAGATGGCCGCGTAATGCATGCGTGGCCGACAGCGCGTGCTCTGTCACGGTCCCGAACACAACGCCACCTCCGAATACGCGTCGGCGGACTCCGCGCCGCTGCCTGCTGCCTGGTTGTACTGCGGCAGTGGCACGAGTCTGGGGTCGGCGTAGATCGACATGCATCGCCGTGGCGATATCGCTACCGCGATATCAATCTGCGCATAGCCTGTAACTAGCTGAAAGTTGAGCTCAACTCAGTACGCCGGGTGCTGTCATGAAGATGCCGATCCGGGTGTGCGGCAAGTGCGGGAACGTGCTGAGTCAGTACAACCCCGACCCCATGTGCGCATCATGCTCACGTACCAGCGCCGCGCTCAGGGTTCCTGACCGGGCATGGCGTGACGAACAGGTGCAACGAGCCCTTGGTTCCTGGGAGTTCGGTGACTTGCTTCGGTTGTTACGTCGACGGTCGGGACTGTCCGAGATGGACGTACGCGCCTTGACCGGGCTTACCCAGTCGTACATCTCCGACCTCGAAAACGGTCGCAAGCAGCTGGGGGGTCGCGATGCCATCATCGACCTCCTCAACGGCCTCGGCCTTCCAACTGACCTGCGGCCACTGCTCCTGACACCCTTTACAGGCCGGGACCAGACAGCGGCCTCGGAGGCGCTGGACCCGGCGATGCCGTGGACGGCGGATCGTATGGTGACGTCACTTGAAGTGGCTGTCGGAGGTCCCATGAAGCTCCGAAGCGTGCTGACCGCCTTGAGCGGAGCCGGTCTCACCCAATATGTCCTGCAGTCGGCCATCGCCCCTATGGAGGCGCTGGCCGCAGACACCCGCGACGGAACGCGGGTGACCATGCCTCTGCTCACGTCACTGCAGACCACCACTGACGCACTGAGGCAGCTGGACGCGAGCAGCGGCAGCGGAACCCTGGCCAGCACCGCCAGGAAACACCTGCAGGTCCTGCTGGGTCTGATGAAGACCGGAACCTTCGACGAGCGGACAGGCCGCCGACTCGCAGCAGTGACCGCGGACACCGCCATTCAGACAGGGTGGTACTCGTTCGACGGCGGCAAGCACGACGAAGCACAACGGCTCTTCCTGGGTGCACTGCGTGCGGCTCACGCGTCAGGGGACTCAAGGCTCCGCGCCGGTGCACTGTCATTCCTGGCCATTCACGGCTACTCGGTCGGCGATCCTCGCGAGGCAGTCACTGCTGCTCGGACAGCACGCCAGAGCATCAGCGACCAGGACGTGCCGGCGTTGCACGCCATGCTCCTCACGCGGCAAGCGCGAGGTCACGCTCGACTGCGAGAAGAACGGCACGCTCTGGCAGCCCTCGAAGAAGCAGATGCCCTGTGTGCAAAGGGGCGCGGTGAGGATGAGCCGCATTGGCTGTACTGGATCAATCCGGGTGAGATCCTCGGCCAGCGAGGCAGCTGCTTCCTCGAGCTGGGCCGTCCAGCCGAAGCCGCATCCGCCTTCGCTTCAGCTCGCGGCGTCCTGAGCCGTGAAGAAACCCGGACCAGGGCCCAGTTCCTCACCCGCGCAGCAACGGCTCAGATGCGCGCGGGCGACGCCGACACCGGTGCCGCTACCGGACACGAAGTGCTCACCATGGTGGACGGCATCCGGTCCGCCCGGCTCGACGAACATCTGCGCTCGATGCTGCGCGAAGCGCGCCAGTTCGGCAGCGCAGCCCCTGTCCGTATGTTCCTCGACCGGGGCCAGGAACTTCTGAAGGAGCGAGCGCTCGCATGATTCTGGTGCTATGGGACGTCGACCGGCCTCTGCTCTACGTCGGTGAGACCGACCGCTTGGTGTATCGCGAGGTGTTTCGCGAGATAGTTGGCCGCGACGCGCAGACGCTGCCCGCCAGAGGAACCGGTGTCACCATGCCGCATGCCGTGCGAGAACTGCTCTCCGCCAATGCGGTCCCCGAATCGGAATTCGATCACCTCGCGCGCTTGATGGTTGACCGCCTCCCCGGCCAGCTGAATCGCCACCGTGAGGCACTGCGTCGCGAGGGACATCTGATGCCCGGCGCCGTTGGGGCTCTGGCGGCTGTACACCAGTCTCGACTGCTCGTCCCGACGATTGTGACCGGCAACCTCAAAGCGAGCGCAGAGATTAAACTGTCCGCCTTCTGCCTTGCGGACTACCTCGACATGAGTATCGGAGGCTACGCTTCCGACGACTCCCATCGGCCTGCCCTCGTGCGCATTGCACAGAATAGAGCTGAGGCGGTGTACGACCACATCTTCGGCCGCGAGAACACCGTCATCATCGGTGACTCCCTGCAGGACGTCCGTACAGGACTGGAGGGAGGCGCGAGAGTCATCGGTGTTGCCTCGGGAACGACCGCGGCTGAGCAATTGGCCACCGAAGGAGCCGACCACGTCATACCGGACCTGAGAGGGTGGTATGAGACCTGATGCCCGATTCTTCGTTTCGTGCGGGGTGAACGGGCAGGCCGTGGCGACGTTGGTCGGTTACGGCCGGGGCAGGG
>NZ_JBHVSY010000033.1:42872-82505 GCF_042884935.1 Streptomyces sp. NPDC058092 | reverse complement strand
GGCTGTGACACACCGAGTGTGTGTCACAGCCCGCGGCTCTGTCGCGTCGCGGCCCGTTATCGGGTCCGGCGTCAGGGGGTCAGCGGCGGCCGGGGGCCCTCGTCGGGGTGGGGGCCCGGCTGTGCGCCGTCCTGACGGATGACCTCACCCTGCACGATCTTTCCGTCCGGCCGGTGGATGCGGGCCTGCTGGAAGGCGCCGGAGAGGCTGCCGGGGCCCGTGGCGCGCATTCGGCGCTCCAGCGACCGCTCCGCGTACCGGCCGAGCGTCGAACGGACCGGCGGCACGAGCAGCAGAAGCCCCGCCACGTCCGAGATCATCCCCGGGATCATCAGCAGCAGCCCGCCGAGCATCAGGAAGCCGTTGCCCTCGGTGCCCGAGGGTGCGGCCTGCGGGGCGGCGGCCGCCCCGGGCTGTCCCGGCATCCGCTGGAGCGTCTCGGTGAGGTTGCGGAAGGCCCGGCGGCCGGCCCGCTTCATCACGGCGGCCCCGAACACGATTCCCGCCATCAGGAGCAGCAGCACGGTGAATCCGCCCGCCGTGTTCGCCACGACGGTGAGCAGCCAGATCTCCAGCACCGCCCAGGCGGCGACGGCGAGAGGAACGAGGGTACGGACGCGTGAGCGCCTCGGGGCGGTCGGGGGCGGTGTGCCGGTCGTCATGGTCCCCAGTGTGCCCGTACGGGCGTCCAAGCGGCGTAGGGGGGTGATCACGGGCGACGGGCCGGATCCCGCCGCACAGGGCGGATCAGATCGCCTTGCGGCCGAGGACCCGGTTCGTACGGGCGGTGACGCCCCAGGAGGTGACCCGCCAGAGCGCCTCGACCAGGATGTCGCGGCTCATCTTCGAGTCGCCGATCTCGCGGTCCACGAAGGTGATCGGGACCTCGACGACGTGATAGCCGGCGTCAATGGCACGGCGGGCCAGGTCGACCTGGAAGCAGTAGCCCTGCGAGGCGACCCGGTCGAGGCCGATGCCCTCCAGGGTCTCGGCGCGGAAGGCCCGGTAGCCGCCCGTGACGTCCCTGGTCCTCAGCCCGAGGAGGAGGCGGGAGTACGTGCTGCCGCCGCGGGAGATCATTTCCCGGGTCTTGGGCCAGTTGACCACGCGCCCGCCCGGCACCCAGCGCGAGCCGAGCACCAGGTCGGCGCCCTTGAGCGCGGTGAGCAGCCGGGGCAGTTCCTCGGGCTGGTGGGAGCCGTCGGCGTCCATCTCCACGAGCACGCCGTAGCCGTGCTCGATGCCCCAGCGGAAGCCCGCGAGGTAGGCGGCGCCCAGCCCTTCCTTGCTGTTGCGGTGCAACACCTGCACCTGCTCGTCGTCGGAGGCGAGCTCGTCGGCGACCTTGCCGGTGCCGTCGGGGCTGTTGTCGTCGGCGATCAGGATGTCGGCTTCCGGCACAGCGGCGCGCACCCGGCTGACGATCGGCTTGATGTTCTCGGCCTCGTTGTAGGTCGGAATGATCACCAAGGTTCTGCCGAGCGGGCCGTACCGCCGCTGACCGCCGTCGTTCACTTACTGCCCCTTAAGTCCGTACGCAGATGCACACCATATCCAGCGGACGGGGGCCGGATGCCGACCCGGGCGGGCGGGAACGGACACCGCCACGGACAGAAGGAGAGAAGTACGGACAGACCCCCTGACGGGAACGTGCGGGAACTGCGAATGGGGGCCCAGCGCCCTTCGGGCCGACCTGGGACCCGCTGGCTGCGGGTCGACCTAGAGCCGTTGTCTACTGAACGTCCGGGCCCCACCCGGGTCGCACCTACCGTCCGGCTGAAACCTTCCCTCGCCCCCGAGGCGCGGGCGCTGAACCTGGCTGTCAGGGGTGGTGCGCCGGTGCGGCACACCACCCCATGACCCAGCGGCGTTCGACGACTGCGTGGAGGTTTAACCGGTCGGACGTCCTGTGGTGGACTCGGCCGAACCTACCGGCCGGTGGGCGCGTTCTGTCAATAGCTGCCTGACCTGCAATGTTCACGGAACTTGGCTGGTCAGTAGCGAAGATCCGCAGGTCGCGGCGGAGCGGGGGACTCTTCGATCGGCGGTACGAAATGTCCGGACGTCACTCGTTCGGTCGTACGTAGACAGTTTGTCCGAAGACCACAGTGCGCAGACAGACCGGGAGCGCGGCGCCCGGGGTGAGGTCCGGCAGGCCGGGCGTTCCCGACCTCGGGTCGGTCGACCAGCGCGCAACCCGGTCGTCCGGGGCCTGAACCACCAGGTCATCGGTGCGCCAGACCGCGTAGTCGGCCGGGGCGCCGGGCACCAGGGTCCCCGCGTCGTCGCGGCCGACGGCTCGCCAGCCGCCCCTGGTGTGGGCGGTGAAACCGGCTCGCACGGAGATCCGGTGTTCGGGCGTGCGGTGGAAGGCGGCGGCCCGGACGGTCCCCCACGGGTCCAGCGGGGTCACCGGGCTGTCCGAGCCGAAGGCCAGGGGCACACCGGCTCGCAGGAGCGCCGCGTACGGGTTGAGGGTCCTGGCCCGCTCGGCGCCGAGCCGTTGCGCGTACATGCCCTCCTCGCCGCCCCAGGCCGCGTCGAAGGCGGGCTGGACGGAGGCGGTCAGCCCCAGCTCCGCGAAGCCGGCGACGGTCTCCGGGGTGAGCATCTCGGCGTGCTCGATACGGTGCCGGGCGGCCCGGACCCGGGCCAGGCCGAGCGTCTCGGAGGCGGCCCGCACGCCCTCCACCACGGCGGAGACCGCCGCGTCGCCGATGGCGTGGAAGCCGGCCTGCAGCCCGGCCTCGGTGCAGGCGGTGACATGGGCGGCGATCCGCGCCGCGTCCAGGTGGGCGGCGCCCGTGTGCCCGGCCGGGCCGTCGGCGTACGGCTCGTGCAGGCAGGCCGTGTGCGAGCCGAGCGAGCCGTCGACGAAGAGATCCCCGGCCGCGCCGGTCGCGCCGAGTTCCCGGATGCGGCGGGCGTCCTTCTCGTCGGCGACCTGCTCGGCCCAGTAGCCGAAGACCCGCGGTCCGCTCTCCGCCTCGGCGAGCTTCAGCAGCGCGACGAAGTCCTCCTCGTCGGAGATGTCGGGGCCACCGCACTCGTGGACGGTGCCGATGCCGAGCGACGCGGCGTGACGCAGTGCGGCGCGCTGCGCGTCGGCACGCTGTCGCGCCGAGACGGCGCCGTGGGCCGCGGAGCGCACCGCGTGGTGGGCGGCGCCGGTCAGCGGGGCGTCGGGGTGGTATCCGGTCAGCGCGGTGACGCCCGGGACCAGATCGAGCAGGGCGGTGGTGACGACCGCGGAGTGCACATCGATACGGGGCAGGTAGACCGGCCGGCCGCCGGCGGCCGCGTCGAGTTCGCCGCGCGTCGGCGGGCGCTGCTCCGGCCAGCGTGTGGCGTCCCAGCCGTGGCCGAGGACGACCCGGCCCGCGGGATGCGCCGCCACGTACGCGCGCAGCAGACCGAGCGCCTCGTCGAGCGTCCGGGCACCGGAGAGGTCGAGACCGGTGAGGGCCAGGCCGGTCGAGGTGGTGTGGACGTGGGCGTCGGTGAACGCGGGGGTGACCAGCGCGCCTTCGAGGTCGATCACTTCGTCGACGCCGCTCGCGAAGGCGTCGGCGGCCCCTTCCGAGCCCACCCAGGCGACATGGCCGCGCTCGACGACCATGGCGGTGGCGAAGGGGTCTGCGGGGCTGTGGACGTCTCCACCGCGCAGCAGCACGGTGCGGTGGTCGCTCTGGGGGACGGTGCTCTCGGTCATGGGACCAGTCTCGCGCCTGCCCGGACCCGCGCGGTCCGCGGCCCCTCTCAGATCTGCGGGGGCCGGGCCTCGTACGGCGTGGAGAGGACGACGGTGGTCCGGGTGGAGACACCGGCCAGCGAACGGATCCGGGTGAGCAGGTGCTCCAGCTCCAGCGGGGTCGCGACCCGCACCTTGAGGATGTAGTTCTCGTCACCCGCGACGCTGTGACACGCCTCCAGCTCCGGAACTCCAGCGAGCCGCTCCGCGATGTCGTCCGGTGCGCTCGGGTCGAAGGGTTTCACCGAGATGAACGCGGTGAGCGGCAGGCCGACGGCCTCGGGGTCGACGACCGCGGCATAGCCCCGGATCACCCCGCGCTGCTCCAGCCTGCGGACACGCTGATGAACCGCCGAGGTGGACAGGCCCGTGGCCTTGCCCAGGTCGGTGTAGCTCATCCGCCCGTCCTTGACGAGCAACTCCACGATCTGTCGGTCCAGCTCCTCCATACGGATCAACCTATTGCCACTGGTACCTCCGGGCACAGCGGCAAGGGCTCAGGAAGGGCACCTGAGGCAGGCATGTGACGAATGCCACAGGTTTACGGGCGGGTAGCCACCCCCTTGGCGGTTACGGCGGACGCGCGACGGGAAGTGCTTGCTGTGGTCGAGGCCGTGGCGCCTTGTCGGCCCACCCGAGGGGGGAATTTCCCATGCAGAGCCTGAAGCTCACCGGACGTACCGAACCGGATCCCGTCGATCCCGTCGAGGACACCGCTCCCGACGCGTACGACATGTTCGAGATGTACCGGGTGATCTGCCCGGACTGCGTGCAGCCGATCGCGCTGCTGGCGGACGAGGATGTGCTGCCGGAGCACGCGCTGTGCCCGACTCCGTGGAACCCGTTCGTACTGACCGTCTGTGCCGGTACGGGCCGCGCGGCGGCGCAGACGCGGCCCGCCGACGATTCGCTCGACGTCCAGGAGCAGGAGACGGCCCTGCTGCTGACGCTCCCTCAGGGGCTCGACTGGAGAATGCAGCCGTTCTCGCACGCCGGTGGTCCGAGCTCGCGCCCCCTGCGGGTGCCGCAGATGCGGCGCGACGCCGCCTGAGTGCCGCTCCGGCACCGCGCGAGGCCGCCCGGACGCCGTCCGGGCTCGCCCCGCACGAATTGCGCCGACACCACGACGGCCCGGTCGGCGTGGTGCCTGCTCCCCCGGAGGCTTCGCCGCCGGGGACCCGGCGAACGGGCTCTCGAATCGGCCGGACAGTGACCAGGGCCCGCCCCGCACCGTTGGCCAGGCATGACCCTGCTGCATTCAACGGCCGGTCCCGGTCGTCGCCGTCTCGCCGCTCCGACCGCCGAAGAATCGGTTCCGCAGTCCTGTTCACAGCCGGTGCCGCAGCCCGTGCCTCCCCGGTCGACGCCGCGGCCGGTGCCGCACTCCACCGATCCGCCCATCTACCGGGCCCTGCTGCGTCATTGGGAGAGCACCGGACGGACCCTGCCGGGCCGCCACGACCAGGAGTGGAACCGGATCATGGCGACGCCCGTGTGGTCGGAGCGGCCGCTGCGGCTCAGCGCGTCTCAGGACCCGCGAGGTGGCGCGCGATGACCATCCGCTGGATCTGATTGGTCCCCTCGACGATCTGCAGCACCTTGGCCTCGCGCATCAGCCGCTCGACGGGGAAGTCGAGGGTGTAGCCGTAGCCACCGAGGACCTGGACGGCGTCGATGGTGACCCGCATGGCCGCGTCCGTGCAGAACAGCTTGGCCATGGCCGCCTGGCGCGAGAAGGGCTTGCCCTCGTCGCGCAGCCGGGCCGCCTCCAGGTAGAGCGCCCGGCCCGCCTCGATCTGGGTGGCCATGTCGGCGAGCATGAAGCGCAGGCCCTGGAAGTCGGCGATGGGCCGCCCGAACTGCCGGCGGCCGGTGGCGTAGGCGACGGCCTCGCTCAGGGCGGCCTGGGCGACGCCGATCGCGCAGGCGGCGATGCCCAGGCGTCCGGAGTCGAGTGCGGACAGGGCGATCGCGAAGCCCTGGCCCTCCTCGCCGATCCGGCGCGCGGCGGCGACGCGTACGCCGTCGAAGTTCAGCTGGGCGGTGGGCGAGCCCTTCATGCCCATCTTCTTCTCGGGGGCGGCCGCGTTCAGCCCCTCGGCGTCGCCGGGGACCAGGAAGGCGGTGATGCCGCGGGCGCCCTCGGCACCGGTCCGGGCCAGGACGGTGTAGAAGTCGGCGATGCCGCCGTGGGTGATCCACGCCTTGGTGCCGGTGATGACCCAGTCGTCGCCGTCCCGTACGGCCTTCGTACGCAGCGAGGCGGCATCGGAGCCCGACGCGGGCTCGGAGAGGCAGTAGGCGCCCAGCAGGCCCCCTCCGAGCATCGCCGGGAGGTGTTCGGCCTGCTGCTCCTTGGTGCCGAATCCGGCGAGGGCGTGGCAGGCGAGGGAGTGGACGCTGACACCGAGCCCGACGGTGAGCCGGGCGGCCGCGAGTTCCTCGAGAACCTGGAGGTAGACCTCGTACGGCTGGTCGCCGCCACCGTGGGCGGAGTCGTAGGGCAGTCCGAGCAGTCCGGACTCGGAGAGCAGCGTGAAGACTTCACGCGGGAACCGGCCCGCGTCCTCCTCCTCGGCCGCTCGCGGCGCGATCTCTCGCTGGGCGATGTCGCGGACGAGCGCGATGAGCTGCCTGGACTCCTCGGTGGGCAGACGGCGTTCCACCAATTGCGGGGCACGGTCGGACATGACGGCGCTCTCCTCCCTGTCGGGCGTTGCGACGGTCGCGCGCGCGGGGTGTGGACGGCGCCGCCGGGGGGACTTCCGGGCAGGCCCGGAAGAGCACTACTACGCAGCCGGTGCCCGCCTCTCGGATTACGAGAGCTGCTGGCCAGCGGCTGTGGCGGCTTGAGTATGCCCGATCGGACGATATCCGTCACGGGGTGACGGAGCGACTCGGCGGCGGGCGGGGCGATCACCGGGATTGGTCCGAACCATTGACCCAACTGGTCTAGTCCATCTACGGTTCCACTCGAACCGGCATTTCCGCGTTCATGCCAAGTTCACGGACGGCCGGCAGTACGCCCCCCACTCGCGAGTTCCCTCCCCCACGAGGAGACAAGATGTCTGGACCGCATCGTTCCCGCGCCCGTTTCCGGGCGCTCGCCGCAGCCGCCTGTACCGCCGCCCTCGGAGCCGCCCTGCTGGGCGTCGCGGGGGCCGCGTCGGCCGGCGCGGCCCCCACCACCACGCGGGCCGCGGCCCCCGCAGCCGACGCGGCCGCCCCCACAGCGGCCGGCCACAAGGTGGTCGGGTACTTCACCAACTGGGGTGTCTACCAGCGCAATTACCACGTGAGGAACGTCGAGACCTCCGGCTCGGCCGACAAGCTCACGCACATCAACTACGCCTTCGGCAACGTCACCGGCGGCACGTGCGCGATCGGCGACTCGTACGCCGACTACGAGAAGGCGTACACGGCCGACCAGTCGGTCGACGGCGCGGCGGACACCTGGGACCAGGACCTGCGCGGCAACTTCAACCAGCTGCGCAAGCTGAAGAAGCTGCACCCGGACCTCAAGGTCCTCTGGTCGTTCGGCGGCTGGACCTGGTCCGGCGGCTTCGGCGAGGCGGCGAAGAACCCGGCCGCGTTCGCCGAGTCCTGCTACAACCTGGTGGAGGACCCCCGTTGGGCCGATGTCTTCGACGGCATCGACATCGACTGGGAGTACCCCAACGCCTGCGGCCTGACCTGCGACACCAGCGGACGCGAGGCCTACGGCAACCTGCTGGCGGCGCTGCGCTCCAAGTTCGGCGCCAACAACCTGGTCACCTCGGCGATCTCCGCCGACGGCTCCGCCGGCGGCAAGCTCGACGCCGTCGACTACGGCGGTGCGGCAAAGTACGTCGACTGGTACAACCCGATGACGTACGACTTCTTCGGCGCCTGGGACGCGAAGGGGCCGACCGCCCCGCACTCCCCGCTGGCCTCCTACGAAGGCATCCCGAAGGAGGGTTTCAACAGCGAAGCGGCCATCAACAAGCTGAAGGCGCAGGGCGTCCCGGCGTCGAAGCTGCTGCTCGGCATCGGCTTCTACGGCCGCGGCTGGACCGGCGTCACCCAGGACGCGCCCGGCGGCACCGCCACCGGAGCGGCCCCCGGCACGTACGAGGCCGGCATCGAGGACTACAAGGTCCTGAAGAACAGCTGCCCCGCGACCGGCACCGTCGCCGGTACGGCGTACGCGCACTGCGGCACCAACTGGTGGAGCTACGACACCCCGGCCACCATCGCCACCAAGATGAACTACAAGAACCAGCAGGGGCTGGGCGGCACCTTCTTCTGGGAGCTCAGCGGCGACACCACCAACGGCGAACTGATCAAGGCGATCAACTAGTCCCGGCTGGTCAGGACTGGTCGCGGCCGGTCACGACAGCAGGAACGGGGCGGCGGGGCAACTAGGGTCTCTCGTTTGGATCAGGCCGGATCAGGGAGCGGCCCGCCGCGGAGCGGCTGATGTCACCGTGGTGCCGTGCATCGCAAGGCGGAGGAAGGAGTCATGGCGGAGCCGATGGGGTCTCCCCTGCTCGAGCGGAGCCGAGAGCTTGGGGAAGACTGACGACAACGCGGCGAGGCGCGGTGCCGGGGCACGCGAGCCCGGCGTGATCCAAACGAGAGGCCCTGGCCCTCCGCCCCGTTTCGTCCGTGCCGAGGCGATCCACGAGAGGGCCAACAGGCCGTGGTTCACACGGCGTTCCTGCCGCGTCCCTGCCGCATTCCTGCTCCGGCGATGCATCTCCGGACCGCGGCGTGGCCCAAGTCGAGGGATTCGCTTGTCACGCCAGGTCCTGACAGTCTGTCCAACAGCGGCCCCGACGGATTTCGGACGATCGGGGAAACGCCGCCATCACCTGCCGCAGGGATTCCGCACCGAGTCGCGAGTTGCTGTTGCGCGCGGCGGGCAAGCCGTTCGCCGAGCATGGGTTCAGCGCCTGGGCGACCCGGAGGCGGAGAAGGCCGCACGCGCCGTCCTGCACGACCGGCTGGTAAAGCCGCTGTACCGGCGCTTCACGGCAGAGCGGCCGGAGCGGCCCCGGCTGCGGGCCGAGATGGTGGTCGCGGCGGTCATGGGGATCGTGCTGGGGCGGCGGTCCGGTGCCTTTAAAGACCCCGGCCCAGCTGCCACTGCCCCCCATGACCTGGGCGAACAGGTCGATGACCTGCTCCAGGTGCTCTTCGTGGACCAGGAGCCGGCCCGCGAACCGGCCCAGGGCCTCGTCGGGGGTGTAACCGAAGAGCTCCTCGGCCTGCGGGCTCCACAGCACGATCCGCCCGTCCGCATCGAGGACGACGGCGGCAACGCCCAGCACATCGAGCAGCCCGCCCGGCGCGGACGAAGCAGACCCTGCCGGGCCGGGCCCCGCCCGGGATGGTTCGGAGACACTCATCCCGGCACTCCCTTCCGCCCGCCGCGGCGGCTCGATGTCCCGACTCGGGCCCACGCTGCCGTGTCCTGCGTGTCCCGGAGCCCTTTCCATCGTCTCCCTGCACCGGTCGCCCCCGCATCTCCCGGACTGATCGTCTACGGCACGGCAGGGGCCGGCGCGCGGCGGGACGCGCCACGAGTTCGCCGCCGCAGTCGGGACACCTGTTCTGCTGACATCGCCGCAGGGCACGCAGAACGTGCGCCGGGAATCGGGCTGCCCGAACGCAATCCGCACGACCTGCGACACAAATGGACCACCGTGACCTCGACGAGCGGCATGTCCCTGCACGAGGTGTCCCCCCGGCTCGGGCATCGCTCGGTCGAGGTCACGGTGGACCGCTACGGCCACCTCACCCGGGACGACCCGGAACGCTGCCGTCAGGTCGTCGAGGCTGCCATGGCGCCGCACCTGTTCACATCAGGCCGAGCGACTTCAGAGCCCGGCGCTGACCCGGTGCCGGCGCGGCAGGCCAGTAGACGTAGCAGACCCCGCCCGTACCGCTTCTGACCTTGCCGTTCGCGTCGTAGCGCTTGGTGCGGAGCCAGATCGTCTCCCACTCCTTGCGCTTGTAGACACGGCGCACGGCCTCGTTGTTCGGCGAGGCCGGGTCGTTCGCGATCACGTCGCCGTCCGCGGTGAACCCGATCACGGTCATCAGGTGGCCCGAGGTCCCATATCCCGCACCGGTCAGCTCCTCCTTGAGGAAGGACTGCGACGTGATGACCGGAATGCCCGCCCGGATCAGCGTCTCCAGGTCCGTCAGCGAGCCGAGCCGGGTCACGACCGCGCTCATGTGGTCGTACGTCGCGGCGTACGCGGCGTTGAACGGCCAGTTGCCGCAGCCCTCGTACTGGTAGTCGTAGGTGAACCGGGCCGCGTGGCAGACCTGCGGGTCCGCCAGGCCCTGCTTGACCCAGGCGAGCTCCTCGGCGGTGGGCCTGCGCCCCCAGTACTCGATGATCATCTGCGAGGAGGTGGGGCTGCACCAGGCCTCGCCGCCGTTGTCGTACTCCGGGTACTGGCCCACGTGGACGTTCTGCGAGTAGCGCGGCACCGGTAGTTCCCGGGCGAGGCAGGGGGTGCTGGCGGGCACGGTGAAGCGGTCCGGGATGTCGGACGCCATCGCGCCGAGCCGCCACACGGTGGGCGTGAGGCGGGTGCCCGGGGCACGGTGGAGGGTGAGCCGCAGCCGGTACGACACCAGTCGCAGGCCGCTCGCCGCGTCGTCCACCGAGAAGGTGTCGGTCCAGACGGAGCTCTTGCCGTCGGTCTGGTCGTCGACGGACGTCCGGTGGATGTCGCCGTCGCCCGCGGCCCACCGGCCCATCACGTACCAGGGTGTCGAGGTGGCGTCCGAGTAGCGGCCCTGGAGCTCGATCTGGATCCAGGTGCCCGCGGGGGTGTCGGCGTTCCACGAGGCGATCACCTCGGTCGCCGGGACCGCGGACCGGTGGACCGGCGAGGTCCAGGTCGCGTACTCCCAGGCGGCGGTCCTCCCGGTGTGCGGATCGGTGTAGTCGGTACACCCCTCGGCGTGATCGATCACCAGACCGGGGCGGCGGCCCGCGACGACGCGCGTCCCGGTGCCGAAGCCGCTGCGCCAGTCGGTGTACGTGTGCCAGGAGTGGTTGTCCACGAGGGAAGCGGCCGCCGAGGAGGGGGCAGGCGGGCCGACGGTGGGCTGGGCGGCGGCGGGAACGGCGGCGGTCGCGGAGCCGGCGGACGACACCGTACCGGCGGTGGCCGCTGCCGCGAGCGCGGCGGTCAGCATGGTTCTGCGCGAGGTCGGTCTGTTCATGGGCGAGACCCCCGGTCGTAAGCGGAATGGGGCTACATGTGCACGACAGTGCGCCAACTATCGCGGGTCGTGGCCGGATTCGGCCAGCGATTCGACTCGCACCGGTACACCAATATTGGTCTGGTCCACTGGCGTGACCTGCGCTTGCTTCGGACCGGCTCGTAGGCTGGGGCGCATGAACGACCTCTCGCTCCTCGCCGCGCGGCTGCGCACCCTGGCGCCGTCCTGCGGACCGGTGCGACTGATCTCGGTCGACGGCCACGCCGGATCGGGGAAGAGCACCTTCGCGTCCCGCCTCGCCGCCGCGCTCGACGGCGCCCCCGTACTGCGTCTGGACGATCTGGCCACCCATGAGTCCTTCTTCACCTGGGTGGACCGGCTGCGGGAGCAGGTGATCGGGCCGCTGTCGCGCGGGGAGTGCGCGTACTACGCGCCGTACGACTGGACCGCGCGGACGTTCGCGGCGCCGCGCGCCCTGGAGTCCGCGCCGGTGGTCCTGATCGAAGGGGTCGGGGCGGGCCGCCGGGCGCTGCGGCCCCATCTGGCGCGGCTGTTGTGGATGGACCTCGGTGCGGCGGAGTCCTGGGAGCGGGGCCGCCGTCGGGACGGACCGGCTCTTTCGGCCTTCTGGGACGAGTGGACGGCGGCCGAGGCGGCGCATTTCTCGGCCGATCCCTCGCGCTCACACGCGGACACTCTGGTACGGCAGTTGCCAGTGGGGTACGAGTGGCTGGAGGGGCCCGGCGCGGCAGCAGGAGTGAACCATTCCGTCACGCAACGTGAGCGCGTTGCGCCGCCGAGCTGAGTGGTGAGAAATCGCCCCAGAAGTACCTCAACTCTGCTTGACCCGAGGGCGGTACAGGTCTTACGTTCTCAATGTGCGGCTTTTCGGAGCCCTCGCAGACACGAAGCCCCCGGTTGTTCCCCCGTGATCGGGGGCTTCGTTCTGCCTTCGCACCCCCTTTCCCCCCGCCGACTCGGCGGATTCCGCCTACCCTCGGTAACGGTCTCCCTTCTGCCTGCGGCGCTCTTAGTCGCACACTCCTTGCGCAGGTACGATGCCTCTCGGTGCGGTCAATTCCCGTCCGTGGCACAGTGATTCAGCGCGCCTCGGCGGGCAGGTCGTGCGGCGGGACATCCTGGGGGCACGGTTTGTGGGGGACCAGATGGACATCGGCACGCAGGGCGCACAGGCCCCGGCCGACCTCGCCTGGCTGCGCGGCGTGGACGCCTACACCATGGGCGCCTACCCGCAGGCCGAAGAGGAGTTCAGGGCCGCGGTGCGGATCGATCCCGGCATGGCGGACGGCTGGCTCGGTCTCCATGCGCTGAGGGTCGACACGACGACTGCGCTGCTGCGCATGTACCGCCATCGCGAACGCTTCGGCGAGCAGCGCACCCGCCATCGACGCACGCTCAACTCCTGGTACTGGCTGGGCTGGTGGGTGCAGCCGGTGCTGGAGAGCCCGCGCGATCTGCTTCTCGCGCACGCCTCGCACTGGCTGGACGGGCGCCATGTCCCCGAGCTGGACCGCGCGCTGGCCGGACTGCCGCCGGTGGACGCGGACCCGCAGGTCCGCTTCCTGCACGCCTGCCGCTCCTATCTCGTCAAGGACTGGGAGCAGCTCGTCCGCAACACCGAGCAGCTGATCGACGATCCGCTTCTCGGCATCGAGGCGGGGCTGTTCGGCGGGATGGCGCGGGTGCGGCTGGAGATGTACGGGCAGGCCGAGCCGCTGCTCTCCACCGCGCTGATGCGCTGCCGCAGCGAACAGCCGCAGCGCAAGGAGCTGCGCTACTGGCTGGCCCGCGCGCACGAGGGCACCGGCCGCAGCGCCGCCGCCCTGCCGCTCTACCGGGCGGTGCACCGGATCGACCCGGCGTTCATGGACACCTCGGCGCGGCTCGCCGCGATCGCGGACTACGACGGCCTCGAGGGCACCGACGAGGCCGCCGGTCTCACCACCGTCTCCCTGGCCGGGCTGGGTGCGGATGCCGTGGCGGAGGCGCAGCCGGACGGGGACGCGCTGCTCGGCATCGATCTGGTGGACGGCCGGGAGCCGCGGCCGGGCGGCAAGGCCCCGGGGCTCGTGGGCCGCGGGGGGCCGCCGCCGTCCGACGGTGCGCGCCGGAAGACTGCGGTGCCCGGCCAGCCGTCGTCCCCCTTTCCGGCCGGGCCCAGCGATCCGGTGCTCCTCGCCGAGGCGCTGGCGGAGCTGGAGCGAATGGTCGGTCTGGAGCCCGTCAAGCGCCAGGTCAAGGCGCTGTCCGCGCAGTTGAACATGGCACGGTTGCGGGCCGGTCAAGGGCTGCCCGTGCAGCCGCCGAAACGCCATTTCGTCTTCTCGGGCCCCTCCGGTACCGGCAAGACCACGGTGGCCCGCATCCTGGGCCGGGTCTTCTACGCCCTCGGTCTGCTCGGTGGCGACCATCTCGTCGAGGCCCAACGGGCGGATCTGGTGGGCGAGTTCCTCGGCCAGACCGCCGTCAAGGCCAATGAGCTGATCGACTCGGCGCTCGGCGGGGTGCTGTTCGTCGACGAGGCGTACAGCCTCTCCAACACCGGCTACAGCAAGGGCGACGCGTACGGCGACGAGGCGCTCCAGGTCCTCCTCAAACGCGCGGAGGACAACCGGAACCATCTCGTCGTCATCCTCGCGGGCTATCCGGAAGGCATGGACCGGCTGCTGGGCACCAATCCGGGGCTCTCCTCCCGCTTCACCACCCGGGTGGACTTCCCGAGCTACCGCCCGCTGGAGCTCACCTCGATCGGTGAGGTGCTCGCCGCGGAGAACGGCGACGCCTGGGACGAGGAGTCCCTGGAGGAGCTGCGCTCCATCAGCGGTCATGTCGTCGAGCAGGGCTGGATCGACGAGCTGGGCAACGGGCGGTTCCTGCGCACCCTGTACGAGAAGAGCTGCGCCTACCGCGATCTGCGGCTCTCCGGATACGCGGCTCTGCCGAGCCGGGACGATCTGGCCACGCTGCGGCTGCCGGATCTGATGCAGGCGTACGGCGAGGTGCTGTCCGGCCGGGGGCCGGTGGACCGGGGGCCGAAGGAACCGCCGGCGTTGTGAAGGGGATCCGGGGATGCCCGGCAGCCGTTGTCCTCGATCGCCGGACGGACTGAAGAATTCAGAATCAGCCCGTCCGGCGGTCGGGATCTCAGTGGACCGACGCGGTGAGTTCGCCGGTGCCGGTCGTCGTGTCCGCCGTCCGGCGCGGTACGGAGACCCGGTGGGCCGGATCGCGCACCTCACCGACGAGCATCTCCAGGACATCCTCCATGGCGACCAGGCCGAGGATCCGGCCCGACGCGTCGGCGACCTGCGCCAGATGCGTCGCCGCGCGGCGCATTACGGTCAGGGCGTCGTCCAGGGGGAGCTCGGCCCGCACGGTGGCCATCGGGCGCCAGACGTGCTGAGGGACGGCCCGTTCGCCGTCCTCCAGGTCCAGGACGTCCTTGACGTGCAGATAGCCCATGAACGGACCGCCGCCCTCCGCGCACACGGGAAAGCGCGAGTAGCCGGTGCGTACGGTCAGCTCCTCGATCCGGTGCGGGGTGACGGAGGGGTCCACGGTCACCAGTGAGGCCCGGCTGAGCAGCACATCGGTGACGGGCCTGCTGCCCAGCTCCAGTGCGTCCTCCAGCCGCTCCTGGGCCTCCGGCTCCAGCAGTCCCGCCTGGCCGGAGTCCTCGACGAGCCGGTTGAGCTGCTCGCTGGTGAACACCGCCTCCACCTCGTCCTTCGGTTCGACGCCGAAGAGCCGGAGCACCAGCCGGGCGCAGGCGCCCAGTGCGGAGGTGACCGGGCGGCAGAGGCGGGCGAAGCCCACGAGGCCGGGGCTGAGCCAGAGCGCCGTCTTCTCCGGCGCCGCCATCGCGAGGTTCTTCGGGACCATTTCGCCGATGACGAGATGGAGGAAGACCACGAAGACCAGCGCCAGGACGTAGCCGAGCGGATGGATGAGCCCCTCGGGCAGGTGGACCGCGTGGAAGACCGGCTCCAGCAACTGGGCGACGGTCGGTTCGGCGACGGCGCCGAGGGTCAGCGAGCAGACAGTGATGCCGAACTGGGCGGCGGCCATCATCTGCGGCAGGTTCTCCAGTCCGTACAGCACCTGGCGGGCCCGGCCCGACCCGGCCGCCGCGAGGGGTTCGACCTGGCTGCGCCGTACGGAGATGAGGGCGAACTCGGCACCGACGAAGAAGCCGTTCGCCAGCACGAGGAGTCCGGCGAAGATCAGCTGGACCAGGCTCATCGCACGGCCTCCAGGGCGTCCTGGGTCAGCGGGGCCGGGGTGAGGGGGTCGGTCGCCTCCGCCGTGCGTACGAAGCGGACCTTCTCGGCGCGGTAGTGACCGACCTGGCGTACGGAGATCCGCCAGCCGGGCAGCTCGGCCCGGTCACCGGGGGCGGGGATGCGTCCCAGCAGATCGGCGACGAGTCCGGCCACCGTCTCGTACGGGCCGTCGGGGACGTCGAGCCCTATCCGGCGCAGGGTCAGGACCCGGCAGCTGCCCTCGGCGTCCCAGGCCGGGCGGCCGTCCTCCGCAGCGGCGGGGGCCAGTTCGGGCCGGTCGGCGCCTTCGGCGTCGTGCTCGTCCCTGACCTCGCCGACGAGTTCCTCGATGATGTCCTCAAGGGTGACGACTCCGGCAGTGCCGCCGTACTCGTCGACCACGACGGCGATCGGCTGCTCGTTGCGCAGCCGCTGGAGCAGTTGCTCGACAGGCAGGGTCTCCGGCACCAGCAGCGGTGGTACGGCGATCCGGCCGGCCGGGGTACGCAGCCGGTCCTGGGCGGGCACGGCGAGCGCGTCCTTGAGGTGGATCATGCCGACGACCTCGTCGATGCGCTCCCGGTAGACCGGGAAGCGGGAGAGGCCGGTGGCGCGGGTGAGGTTGAGGACGTCCTGCGCGGTCGCCGAGGTCTGCAGGGCGCTGACCTTCACCCGTGGGGTCATGACGTGCTGGGCGGTGAGCCCGGCGAGCGACAGGGTCCGTACGAAGAGATCCGCGGTGTCCTGTTCGAGGGTGCCGGCCTCGGCCGAGTGCCGGGCCAGGGAGACCAGCTCCCCCGGGGTGCGGGCGGAGGCCAGCTCGTCGGTGGGTTCGACGCCGAGCAGCCGCACCAGCCGGTTGGCGACGGTGTTCAGCAGGCTGATCACCGGCCGGAGAGCGGCGGAGAAACGGTACTGGGGGCCGGCGACGAAGCGGGCGACCTGGAGCGGCCGGGAGACCGCCCAGTTCTTGGGCACGAGTTCGCCGATGACCATCTGGACGGCGGAGGCCACCATCATCCCGATGACCACGCTGATGCCGGGGACGGCACCGTCGGGCAGCCCGGTCACGGTGAGGGGGCCGTCCAGCAGCTGGGCGAGTGCCGGTTCGGCGAGCATGCCGACGACCAGCGAGGTGATGGTGATGCCCAGCTGGGTGCCGGAGAGCTGGAAGGAGAGTTCACGCAGGGCTTCGACGACGGTGCGGGCCCGCCGGTCGCCCTCGGCGGCGGCGCGCTCGGCGTCCGGCCGCTCCACCGTGACGAGCCCGAACTCGGCTGCCACGAAGAATCCGTTGGCGAGGATGAGAAGGAATGCCGCGCTCAGAAGCAGCAGGGGGATGATCATGCCGCCGCCTCCGGGGAGGGGGCGGCGCAGGTACTACCGGACGATCCGTCCATTGCTGGAAGGAGTCACTCCTTGGGTCGCAGGAAAGCCCCGCCGGTCTCGTGGACCTCTCGTGCGGGGCGGGGCACGCACAGGGCGCCGCCGCCCTCCAGAGTAATCAAGAAGAGGCCGTACGGGGCAGGGGGCTCAGCCGTTGTCCGTACCGGTGCCGTGGTTCTCGGCGAGGGCGCGGAGCGCACGGGCGTCGCGGATGGCCTGGTGCTTGGCGATTCCCGGCTGGATGCCGAGGGCGGGCATGCTGGTCCCGTCGCTCAGGTCGAGGAAGACCCAGGGGTCGCCTACGCGCAGGTTGACGCGGAGAATCTCCGCCCAGGACAGTTGGCGCGTCCGGGTGAGATTGACCACGGTCACCCCGTCCTCGTTCGCGACGATCTTCGGGCGGCTGAGCAGCGCGAGCACGCCGAAGAACAGCAGCGCGGTGAAGACGAAGCTGGACCGCTCCCCCGCGCTCAGCTGCTCCAGGGTCAGGGCGACGACGGTGATGACGACGAACATCACCGCCCCCACGGTCAGCAGGACCACCCGGGTTCGGGTCGGCCGGAACGTGACCGGGAGGGTAGGGAGTTCGGACCGGGGCGCGGGGGCGGACATGGCGTTCTTCTGTCTTCCGGGTGGTCGCCCGGCCGTCAGAGGCGGCAGGCGTGGATGGCGGTGGTGAGGATGGCGCGGGCGCCGAGGTCGTAGAGATCGTCCATGATCCGCTGGGCCTCCCGGGCGGCGACCATGGAGCGGACGGCGACCCAGCCCTCGTGGTGCAGCGGGGAGATGGTCGGCGACTCCAGGCCCGGGGTGAGGGCCACCGCGCGCTCCAGGTGCTCGACGCGGCAGTCGTAGTCCATCATCACGTAGGAGCGGGCGACCAGGACGCCCTGGAGGCGGCGGAGGAACTGCTGCACCTTGGGGTCGTCGTCCGGTGCGCCGGTGCGGCGGATGACGACGGCTTCCGACGTCATGATCGGCTCGCCGATGACTTCGAGTCCGGCGTTGCGCAGGCTGGTGCCGGTCTCCACGACGTCGGCGATGATCTGGGCGACCCCGAGCTCGATGGCGGTCTCGACCGCGCCGTCGAGGTGGACGACGGAGGCGTTGACGCCGAGGTCGGCGAGGTGCTTGGCGACGATGCCCTCGTAGGAGGTGGCGATCGTCTTGCCGTCGAAGTCCTGCGGGCCCTGGGCCGTGCCGGGCTTGGTGGCGTAGCGGAAGGTCGAGCGGGCGAAGCCGAGCTGGAGGATCTCCTCGGCGTCGGCGCCGGAGTCCAGCAGCAGGTCGCGGCCGGTGATGCCGATGTCGAGGCGGCCGGAGCTGACGTAGATCGCGATGTCGCGGGGCCGCAGGTAGAAGAACTCGACCTCGTTCTCGGGGTCGACGAGGACGAGCTCCTTGGACTCCTTGCGCTGCTGGTAGCCGGCCTCATGGAGCATCGCCATCGCAGGCCCGGAGAGTGAACCCTTGTTGGGAACGGCGATGCGAAGCATGAGGTCAGGTTTCCTTTGCGAGGAGGGAGTCCGGTGCGGTGTGCGGATGTGCGTGGTGCGGAGGTCGTGCTCAGAGGTGGGCGTAGACGTCGTCGAGGGAGATTCCGCGGGCGACCATCATCACCTGGACGTGGTACAGCAGCTGGGAGATCTCCTCGGCGGCGGCGTCCTTGCTCTCGTGCTCGGCGGCCATCCAGACTTCGGCGGCCTCCTCGACGACCTTCTTGCCGATGGCATGGACCCCCTTGTCCACCAGCTCAGCGGTGCGGGAGGTGGAGGGATCGCCGTCGGCGGCCTTGAGCTGCAGCTCGGCGAAGAGCTCTTCGAAGGTTTTGTTCGCCATGATGGTCCTTAGAGTACGGGGTCGGGGACCTCCGATCAGCGCCAGGGCTCGCTGACGGTGCGCAGCGTCGCGGCGGTGGCGACGGCCGCGGTGACCGCCTCGTGTCCCTTGTCCTCGTTGGAGCCTTCCATGCCTGCCCGGTCGAGGGCCTGCTCCTCGGTGTCACAGGTGAGTACGCCGAAGCCGACCGGGACTCCGGTGTCGACGGCGACCTGGGTGAGGCCGTTGGTGACGCCGTGGGACACGTACTCGAAGTGCGGGGTGCCGCCGCGGATGATCACGCCGAGGGCGACGATCGCGTCGTAGCCGCGGCCGGCGAGGACCTTGGCGACGACCGGGAGCTCGAAGCTGCCGGGCACCCGGAGCAGGGTCGGCTCGTCGATGCCCAGCTCGTGCAGGGCGCGCAGGGCGCCGTCGACGAGTCCGTCCATGATCTTCTCGTGCCACTGCGCGGCGACGACCGCCACGCGCAGGTCACCGCAGTTGCGTACGGACAGTTCGGGTGCGCCCTTGCCGCTCATGTCTCTCCTACCGCTCGTTTCCGTGATCGTTCACTGGTTGCCGCAGGTCGACGCCGTGACGGCGTCGAGCCAGGGCAGGTCGTGCCCCATGCGGTCGCGCTTGGTGCGCAGGTAGCGCAGATTGTGTTCGCCGGCCTGGACGGGCATCGGCTCGCGGCCGGTGACGGCCAGACCGTGCCGCAGGACCGCGGCCGTCTTGTCGGGGTTGTTGGTCATCAGCCGCAGGCTCCGGACGCCGAGGTCCTTGAGGATCTGGGCACCGGCCGCGTAGTCCCGGGCGTCGGCGGGCAGGCCGAGTTCCAGGTTGGCGTCGAGGGTGTCGCTGCCGCGCTCCTGGAGTTCGTAGGCGCGCAGCTTCGACAGCAGGCCGATGCCCCGGCCCTCGTGGCCGCGCAGATAGACGACGACACCGCGGCCCTCCTCGGTGATCCGGCGCATGGAGGCATGGAGCTGGGGCCCGCAGTCGCAGCGCTGCGACTGGAAGATGTCGCCGGTCAGGCACTCGGAGTGGATCCGCACCAGAATGTCGTCGCCGTTCCCGATGTCGCCGTGGACGAGCGCGACATGCTCGACGCCGTCGGCCGTGGAGCGGTAGCCGTACGCGGTGAACGCGCCGAAGCTCGTCGGCAGCCGTACCTCGGCCTCCCGGCGGACGGTCGGCTCCGAGGAGCGGCGGTAGGCGATCAGGTCCTCGATGGAGATGATCGTGAGGCCGTGCTTGCGGGCGAACGGGACGAGCTGCGGCAGCCGCAGCATCACACCGTCCTCGCCGGCGATCTCGACGATCGCTCCGGCGGGCCGCAGTCCGGCGAGCCGGGCGAGGTCGACGGCGGCCTCGGTGTGGCCGTTACGGACCAGCACACCGCCGGAGCGGGCACGGAGCGGGAAGATGTGGCCGGGCCGTACGAAGTCGCCGGGGCCCGCCTCGCCGCCCGCCAGCAGCCGCAGTGTGGCGGCCCGGTCGGCGGCGGAGATGCCGGTGGTCACGCCGTGCGCCGCCGAGGCGTCGACGGACACGGTGAACGCCGTACGCATCGACTCGGTGTTGTGGGCGACCATCTGCGGCAGTTCGAGCCGCTCCAGCTCGTCGTTCTCCATGGGCGCGCAGATCAGGCCGCGGCACTCGCTCATCATGAACGCGACGATCTCGGGGGTGGCCTTCTCCGCCGCGATGACGAGGTCGCCCTCGTTCTCCCGGTCCTCGTCGTCGACGACCACGACGGGCCGTCCGGCGGCGATGTCGCGGATCGCCTGCTCGACGGGGTCGAGCGTGAGGTCCTCGACGACGCTCTCGTGTTCCCGGTGCAACCAGGTGGGCTGGGCAGTCATGCCGTGGCTCCTTCCAGAGCGGGTGTCCGCGAACGCAGCCACCAGTCGCGCATGCCCCACAGGACGAGGGCGCCGTACACGACGTAGATGAGACCGGAGAAGGCGAGGCCGCTGTGGAAGTTCAGCGGTACGCCGACCAGGTCGACCAGCAGCCAGGCGAACCAGAACTCGACCATGCCGCGGGCCTGGGCGAGCATCGCGACGAGCGTGCCCGCGAATATGTACGCGTCCGCCCACGGGCTCCAGGAGAGCGAGGGGAACGCGGTGAACAGGCCGCCGACCGCGAGGGTGCCGAGTGCGGCGCCGCCGAGCAGGTAGCCGCGCTCGCGCCAGGTGGCGAACCGTACGGCGATGGAGCCGTCCTGGGCCTGCTGCCTGCCCCGGGTCCACTGCTGCCAGCCCCAGACGGCCACGGCGATGACGACGAGCTGCTTGCCGACGCTGCCCGCCTGGTGCACGGAGACGTTGGCCGCGACCAGGACGACGCCGGACAGGAGCTGGGCGGGCCAGGTCCAGATCGAGCGGAGCCAGCCCAGGGTCAGCGCGATCAGACCGACGGTGTTGCCGATCATGTCGGACCAGATGATGTGCTGCCCGAAGACGGTGAACGCCTCCGAGTTCAGCCAGTTCAGCGCCGTCACTTCGCCGGCTCCTCGGGTTCCCGCGCGGCGTCGCCGAGCAGCCGCTCGACGTACTTCGCGATGACGTCCACCTCCAGGTTGACCGGGTCGCCGGGCTCCTTGATGCCGAGCGTGGTCAGGGCGAGGGTGGTGGGGATGAGGCTGATGGTGAAGTAGTCGGGCCCGGCATCGACGACGGTCAGGCTGACGCCGTCCACGGTGATCGACCCCTTCTCCACCACGTAACGGGTCAGGTCCGCCGGAAGGGAGATCTTCACGATCTCCCAGTTCTCGGAGATCTTTCGCTCGACGATGCGGCCGGTGCCGTCGACGTGGCCCTGGACGATGTGGCCGCCGAGCCTGCCGCCGAGCGCCATGGGCCGTTCCAGGTTGACGCGGGAGCCGGTTTCCAGGGCGCCGAGGCTGGACCGGTTCAGGGTCTCGGCCATCACGTCGGCGGTGAACTCGCCCTCGCCCAGGTCGACGACGGTGAGGCAGACGCCGTTGACGGCGATGGAGTCGCCGTGCTTCGCGCCTTCGGTGACCACGGGACCGCGCAGGCGGAAGCGGGAGGCGTCGTCGAGCTTCTCGACGGCGGTGACTTCACCCAGTTCTTCGACAATTCCGGTGAACACTCAGTTTCCCTTCCGGGCAGGGCCGGGTACGGCGGTGATGCGCAGATCGGGGCCGATACGGACGGTCTCGGTGACATCGAGGCGCAATGCCTCGGCGATGGTGGTGATTCCGGCGTCGGCGAGGGCCGCGGGGCCGGCGCCGAGGAGCACGGGGGCGAGGTAGCCGACGACCTTGTCGACCGTTCCCGCGGCGACGAAGGCCCCGGCCAGGGTCGGGCCGCCTTCGAGGAGCACGGAGCGGACGCCCCGCCCGTACAGGGCGGTGAGCAGGGCGAGGATGTCCAGGCCGGGGCCGGTGGCGGCGCGCGGCAGCCGCAGCACGGCCCCTTCGGGGAGGTGGCGGGCGTCGGCGTCGTCGGCGACGGCGATCAGGGTGGGCGCGGTGTCGTCGAGGACGCGGGCGCCGGGGCGTACGGCGGTGGCGCCGGTGTCCACGACCACCCGCAGGGGCTGTACGGCGCCGTCGATGCCCCGTACACCGAGCTGCGGGTCGTCGGTACGGGCGGTGCCGGAGCCGACCACGACGGCGTCGGCCTCGGCGCGCAGCCGGTGGACATCGACGCGGGACTCGGGCGAGGTGATCCAGCGGCTGGTGGCGTCGGCGGCCGCGATCCGGCCGTCGAGGGTCGCCGCGTACTTCCACAGGACGTACGGGCGGCCCAGGCGCACCGCGGTCAGCCAGGCCGCGTTGCCCGTCTCGGCCTCGTCCGCGAGGAGCCCCTGCTCGGCCTTGATCCCGGCCGCGCGCAGGGTGTCCGCACCGCCGGTGGCCTGCGGGTTCGGGTCGCCGACCGCGTAGACGACCCGGGCGACACCGGCCTCGACGAGGGCCTGGGCGCAGGGGCCGGTGCGGCCGGTGTGGTTACAGGGTTCGAGGGTGACGTAGGCGGTGCCGCCCCGGGCACGGTCGCCCGCGGCACGCAGGGCGTGGATCTCGGCGTGCGGCCCGCCGGCGCGCCGGTGGAAGCCTTCGCCGGCCTGTTGGCCCGCGGCGTCGAGGATGACGCAGCCGACTACCGGGTTGGGGCTGGTGGAGCCGAGGCCGCGGGCGGCGAGCGCGATCGCTCGGCGCATGGCGGTGATGTCGGCTGCGGTGTCCACCGGGTCCTCCTGCCTCTTCGGGCACGGACTCCGGGGCCTGTCGACGACGACAGATGAAGCGGGAACGCAACAGGGGACGCCAAATGCCGGAACAAACGGATGGATCGGTTGCCCGAAGTCCATCCGCCGACGGCGGCGTACCCGTGAAACGGCCCGCCGCGCACTGCCTCCCATCCGGACTTTAACCGTCGGTCCAGGAATCCCACCTGGTCAACCGGCCGCTGGATGCGGACGGGTCGCGGACTATAACCGCCGGTTCGGAATTGCACCGACCCCGGAGTGCGCTGCTGCTGGTACACGATCAGTGTGCCATGCCCGCCGATGAGCCATATGAGTGAGCACTTGTGGAGTGGCTCACAAGGGGCTCCGGGCCGGGGGCGCAACGGGACAGTCACCCCTTGAAGGTCCGGACCTGTTGACGCAATGGTCCAGTCCTCTTAATCTCTGCGTCACCTCCGAGGGGCGATCCCGCGGTGTGCGCCCACCCGGGACATCAACACGACCCACCCCCTTGTCAGTTGTGTTCTGCCGAACCTCCCCGGGAGGAACCGAACGTGCTGTCCCCCACCCGCGCGAGAGCCACCCTGCTCGCGGCCGGCGTAGCCGTCGCCGGACTGCTCACGGGCTCGCTCGCCGCCACCCCGTCGGCCGCCGCCGACCAGGAGTCCTGTCGGCCCGACGGCCGCTACCAGACCCCCGGCGTCGCCGTCCCCCGCGGCTTCAAGAACGTGCAGGCGGCACGGACGGGCCGTGGGGCAGGGCCGCCGCCAACGACTGCCCGGCCGGCGCGGGCCTGACCAAGTGCGGTGACGGCGCCGTCGGCATCGACGACCTCTGGCACGACCCGGACACCAACGGCAAGGAGGCGCCCGCCGGTTCCAACCCGATGTGGCATGCGAAGAGCCTGGAGAAGGGCATCGTCGGCGACTACGTCACCGACTACGGTTTCGCCGCCGACACCAGGCTGAGCGGCGCTTACGTCCGTAAGTACGACGCGACGCCGGTCGCGCCCCGGCTGTGGAACGCGGACAAGAAGGTCTTCCTCTCCACCGAGGACGAGCAGTCCGTGGCCGCGAAGGCGGACTACGTCGTCGACAAGGGCATCGGCGGCACGATGTTCTGGGAACGCGCGGGCGACTACGGCTGGAACGCCGCCAAGGGTCAGTACGAGCCGGGCTCCACGCTCACCTCGACGATGTACGACGCGTTCAAGTCGGCCGCCCCGTACGGCGCGAAGCGGTCCACCATCGACCTGCCCACCCGGGCGCTCGACATCGATGTGTCCTTCGGCCAGTTCCCGCTCGGTGACTCCAACTACCCGATCAGCCCCAAGCTGAAGATCACCAACAACACGCAGACGCCCCTGCCCGGCGGTACGGAGTTCCAGTTCGACTACGCGACGGCGGCGCCCGCCAACGCCAAGGACCAGTCGGGCTTCGGTACCACGATCGTGCGCAACGATCACACCGCCGCAGGTGGACTTCGTCCACTACCTGCCGACCTCGACGCCGTCGAACTGGACGGTGACCTTCGGCGGCACGTCGTACGCCCTCGCCGCCGATCCGGCGCGCGGCACCACGCTCGTGGAGCCCGGCACGGGCACGTCGCCGTCGACCGGCCCGAGCCCCGACCCCACCGGAGGCAGCTGCGCCGCTGCGGCCTGGAGCGCGACGCGCGAGATGCCCGGCTCCACCGGTGACCGGGGTGTCTGGCAGGACCTCGGAGCCTGCTGACCCGTCCCCCGACCGCTCGGCGGTGACCGGTTCGCCCCCGGTCGCCGCCGGGCTCGGCCATGCTCAGCCGGCCGGAGTGAACAGCTCGTCCTGAGCCGCCTCCCGGGCCGCGAGCAGCGCGCCGCGGAGCACCGCGGCGCCGCCCAGCCGCCCGGCCCTGACCTCGGTGCGCAACGGGGACATCGTGGCGAGCCGCTCCTCGACCCGGGCCGCGAGCGCGTCGCCGCCCGCGTGGCCGACCTCGCCCGCGAGCAGTACACAGCCCGGGTCGAGGACCGAGGCGATGGCGGCGGCACCCAGCGCGAGACGTTCGGCGAGGGCGTCCAGGAACGTTTCGCCGTCCCCCTCCCCCGCCAGGGCGGCCCGTACGGCGAACGCGGCACCCGGCTCCTTGTCCCCGTCGGCCGTGTCCGCGGGCACCACGATGCCGTGGGCGGCGGCCAGTTCACAGACCGGGGCCGAGCCCACCAATGAGTGAAACCCGCCGTCGCAGTTGACGGCCGAGGGGATGCCGGTCGTGCCGGGCACCGGCAGGAAGCCGATCTCGCCCGCACCACCGGAGGCCCCGCGCCGGAGCTTCCCGTCCAGCATGACGGCCGCGCCGACGCCGTTGCCGAGCCAGAACAGGACGAAGGTGTCGCGGTCCCGGGCCGCGCCGCTGCGATGTTCGGCGACGGCGGCGAGATTGGTCTCGTTCTCCACCAGCACGGTGGCGGGCAGCCGCTGCTGGAGCACCCGGACCAGCCGCCGGTGCCAGGCGGGCAGCCCGGTGGTCTCGCGCAGTTCGCCGGTGACCGGGTCGATCAGACCGGGCGCGCCGACGCCGACGCTGTGCAGCGGGGTGGCGCCCGCCTCGCGCGCGGTGCGCTCCAGCAGCGCGGCGGCCTGTTCGGCGGCGGACTCGGTGTCGGTGTCGCTGCCGATGGGCAGCGTGGCCTCGGCGAGCGTGGCGCCGAGGAGATCGGCGACGACCACGGCGACGCTGCCGGTGCGTACGTCGAGCGCGGCAAGGTGCGCGCGGTCGGCGGCGATCCCGTACAGGCGGGCGTTGGGGCCGCGGCGCTCGGCGCCCGCCTCACCGACCACCCTGATCAGACCGGCCCCCTGAAGTCGTTCGACGAGGTCGGCGACGGTGGGCCGGGAGAGGCCGGTCAGGGTCTTCAGCTGCGTGGCCGTCAACGGGCCGTCCTGCTGGAGCAGTCGCAGGGCGAGCCGGTCGTTGATGGCCCGGGCGGTGCTCGGTGATGCGGGCATGCCGGGATCCTTCCAGATCACTGCCGCACGGGACGAAGGGACGGACTGAGCAGGTGCACTATTTATCAGGCAGGGTTCCTGATAATTTACCCCGGCGCTGTGAAGGCGGGCGCCGGGGTCGCCGGCGACAGAGGATTCCCAGGGGAGGGCACGGCGGTATGACAACGGATTCCACAGAGGCGGTCTTCGGCATGGAGCAGGTGAGGCGGGCCAGGTTCGCCGTCGCCGCGGTCTTCACCGTGCACGGCGCGGTGACCGGCAGCTTCGCCACCCGGGTGCCCTGGATCCAGGACCACGCCGGGGTCAGTGCAGGACAGCTCGGTCTGGCCCTCGCCTTCCCCGCGATCGGCGCCTCGCTGACGATGCCGCTGGCTGGCGCGATCAGCCATCGCTTCGGTGCCAGGACCGCACTGCGCGGGCTGCTGGCCCTCTGGACGCTGGCGCTGATCCTGCCCGCGCTGGCCCCCAACCTGCTGACGCTGTGCGCGGCGCTCTTCGTGTACGGGGCATCGGCCGGCATGTCGGACGTGGCGATGAACGCCCTCGGTGTGGAGGTGGAGAACCGCCTCGACAAGTCGATCATGTCCGGGCTGCACGGGATGTGGAGCGTGGGCGCCCTGATCGGTTCGGCCGCGGGCACGGTGGGCGCGCATCTGGGCGCCGACGCCCGGCTGCACCACTCCATCGCCGCGCTCGTCCTCACCACGCTGGGCCTGATCGCCTGCCGGGGCGTACTGGATCTGCGCAGCGAACCGGACGAGGAGCCGCCGCCGCGCTTCACGCTGCCGCCGAAGTCGGCGCTGATCATCGGCGCGGTGGGCTTCTGCGCGGTGTTCGCGGAGGGGGCCAGTCTGGACTGGTCGGCGGTCTATCTGCGGGACATCATGGACACCTCCGCCGGGCTCGCCGCGGCGTCCACGACGGCGTTCGCGCTCACCATGGCGGTCGCCCGGATCGTCGGCGACAAGGTCGTCGACCGCTTCGGCGCGGTCCGGACCGTACGGGTGGGCGGCGTCCTCGCGACGGTCGGCGGGCTGCTCGTGGTCGCGTCGCCGGACGCGGTACTGGCGATGTGCGGTTTCGGGCTCCTCGGCCTCGGTGTCGCCGTGGTCGTCCCGCTCGCCTTCGCGGCGGCCGGGCGCAGCGGCCCGAACCCGAGTCAGGCGATCGCGGGCGTCGCCACCATCACGTACACCTCCGGGCTCATCGCCCCGTCCGCGATCGGCTCGCTGGCCGAGGTGACGTCGCTGGTCGTCTCGTTCGGCCTGGTGACGGTGCTGGCGTTCGGCCTGGTGCTGGGGGCCGGGGTGCTGCGGGCGGGCGACCGCAGGGCCGTGTCGTCCTCGGACACCGGTGCTCCGAGCGCGGCGGCGGCCGAGCCGCGCCCCTGAGCCGTGGGGCTGTGTGGGGCGCGGGCCCCCGGCCGCACATCGGCGGTGCTCCCCCGTCCGCGGCCCGGCCGCGGGCGCTCCGCGATCCGGCATTATCATGGCGCTGATCATTTCTGCGGTGAGCACCATGCCGGGCGAGGCACTGGACTCCGTATCTACACACAGGGAGCAACCATGGGCCTCGGCGTGCGCTGGACCTTGCACGGCGACGGGAAGACCCCCGCACCGGGGGCCGTGGTCCGGCCGGACGAACGGCTCTCCTGGCCCCGTACGTTCGGGCTCGGCGCCCAGCACGTGGTCGCGATGTTCGGTGCGTCGTTCGTCGCTCCGTAGGACCCATGATGAGCGCGAAGACCAGCGCTCCCCCGCAGAATACGACGACGCAGGTCGAATCCCCACCCTCACAGCCCGTCCTGTCGGCATGCGCCTGAACCGCATGTTCCGCTAGTCGTCGAGCCCCCGGTCCAGCCGGCGGATCTCAGCCCCACCCCAGCAACACATCAAGGAGCAAGACCATGGCGGGCTTCGGCTGGAAGCTGCACGGCGACGGCAAGAGCCTCGCACTGGGCGAGGTCGTGAGACCTGACGAACGACTCACCTGGGGGCGCACTGTCGGTCTCGGCGCGCAGCATGTGGTCTCCATGATCGGAGCCTGCTTCGTCGCCCCTATCTTGATGGGTCTCGATCCCAACCTTGCCGTGATGGCCTCCGGCGTGGCCACCATTCTCTTCTTGTTGATCACCCGGGGCCACATCCCGAGCTACCTGGGCAGCAGTCTGTCGTTCATCGGTGTCGCCGCCGTCATCAGGGCACAGGGGGGTGACGCGGCGACTCTCACTGGCGCGCTGCTGGTCGTCGGCGCGGTCTTGTTCCTGTGCGGGGCGGTCGTCCGCGCTCTCGGGGCCCGCATCATCCATGCAGTACTGCCGCCGGTGGTCACGGGTGCGGTGGTCATGCTGATCGGGTTCAACTTGGCTCCGGTCACCGCGGGCACCTACTGGCCCCAGGATCAGTGGACCGCTCTTCTGACCATGCTGTTCACGGGCTTCGCCCTTGTCGTACTGCGCGGCTTCTGGTCCCGTATCGCGATCTTCCTCGGGCTGGCCTTCGGGTACGTCGTCTCGTGGGTCTTCGACCGCGCGTTCGGTATGATCCACTCCCCCGCGGGCGGCGCCGAGTCGGTCGACCACTGGCGTCTCGACCTCTCGGGCGTGTCCAAGGCAGACTGGATCGGCCTTCCGACCCTCCATGCCCCGAGCTTCTCGCTCTCGGCTGTTCTGGTCGCCCTGCCCGTCGTCATCGCCCTCGTCGCCGAGAACGCGGGACACGTCAAGGCTGTCGGTGAAATGACCGGTGAACCACTCGACGACAGGCTCGGTACGGCGATCATGGCTGACGGTGCGGCGACTGTGCTGTCGACGTCCGTGGGCGGCCCTGCCACAACCACGTACGCCGAGAACATCGGTGTCATGGCCGCCACGCGTGTCTACTCGACCGCTGCCTACTGGTGCGCTGCCGGCTTCGCGATCCTGTTCGGGCTCTGCCCCAAGTTCGGTGCCGTTGTGGCAGCCATTCCCGGTGGCGTCCTTGGCGGAATCACGGTCATCCTTTACGGCATGATCGGCCTGCTGGGCGCCCAGATCTGGGTTCGTTCCCGTGTCGACCTCTCCAACCCCCTGCACCTGGTGCCGGTGGCTGCGGGCCTCATCATCGGCATCGGCAATGTGAGCCTGTCGATCACGAACAACTTCCAGCTCAGCGGCATCGCGTTGGGAACGCTGATCGTCGTCATCGGCTACCACGCCCTGCGCATCATGGCTCCCGCCCACATGACCGACGAACCCCCGCTCCTCGAACCGGGCAATCCGGGGTACGACCGAGGCTTGCCGGGCGGATCGTGATCGCGGGCACCGCCAGTGAGCCGCAGAAGACACACCCCTCCGAAGCGCCGCCCACATGAGCGTGAAGTACAAGGAGACGGCCCGGGGAGGGCTCGCGGTGAACATCATCGAGTGCTAGGCAAATGGGCCCTGACCAGTGCCTTTCCACCTTTCAGCGCTGTCAGGGCCTTCCCTGCTTACCTGGCGGAAAGTCCCTGAAATCTCCCTGAGACAGACGTGAAAGTCCCTGAAAAGTCCCTGGGATGTCCCTGCCGCACCTAGCTCTTGAGGTGGATGGGGCCCTTCCGAGCTGGTCATGCACTCTTGAAACCACCTCAGAGTGTGGCTGCGTGGTGCCTGCTCGTGCTGCCGAGTGACGTTTTGCCTGATCAGAGCATGTGCGGCTGGTCGGTCTGTGCTCGCTGATATTACGTAGTCCAAAGGCGTCCGGCCACCGGCTGGCCACCGGAGGGGGCACCGATGACGACAACGAGAGGCTCCACGCGGGTTGTAGGTCTTCCACAGTGCCTCCGGTGGCCGATCCCACTCCCTGCGTAAGCGCTTCCAGGAGCACTTCACCCGTAGGCGGTACGGACCGCCGTGCGGGTGACCTGTCACATCGAAGGGTGAGTGAGGACACAGAGCAGGTGATGGTCAGGGGTCCCGGAATTATCGGGACCGGTGTCAGCGGTAGGGCTCAGCGCTCTCCAGTTACCGGCCGCCGAGGCGGCCGACCTGCCAGTGCCCCCGGCCCGTGACGTCCACGAACATCGCGTGGGCGGTCAGCACGTCCCGAACAGCCGCCATCCGCTCGGTGTGCTCGGCGCCGGGGATGGCCTCGCCCAGGCGCTGCACGATCACCGTACGGGTCAGAGGCTCCCGGGACCTGACCAATGTCCGAGCAACCCGGTGCAGCAGCGTGTCGCCGGGCGTCCCCAGCTCCGCCTGCCTCCACCGGTCTTCACCGCGGGTGTGCCGCTCGGCGTGTGCGGCCATCCGCGTCGAGACGTGCTCCAGCATCACCGGCCATACCGGCTGTCGCTGCGAGGGGACTGGCGGGCGCTTCTGCTGCCGCCAGTACAGCGCCCCGCCCACCGCCCCGCCCACCGCCCCGGCCACCACCGCTGCGGCCGCCAGACGCTTCAGGCTGCTTTGCTGGATCACCCGTTTGACCAGGTGCTCCGTGACATTCAGGAAGACGCTGGCCTGCCGTTCCAGATCGATCATCTTACCCTCCGTCACCCCTACGTGCCCCAGGGCCGAGCGCAGCTCCCGCCACTCCTTGACCGCGAGCCCGCTGTCGACCAGGTCCGCATCGGTCCCGATGATGACCACCGGGGCGATCACTCCGGCCAGCAGCAGCATCGGCACATCGGAGGCGTCCCGTCCGGCGAGGACCTGAGCCTCGGGGGTCATCGGCAGGCCGGCGGTGTCCACGACGTACAGGACGGGTGCGTACCAGGACTGCCACAGCTCCAGTGCCCGCCCCAGGTCGAACCGCCCGCCCTCGCGATGCCGGTCGGCCAGAACCCGCGGCACCTCCTCCCACACGTGCACGGGGATCAGGCACCGCACCGTCCCCGCCCGCGCCCCGGCGACGAACGACGACGGTTCCGGCCGACGGGTGGCCGCGATGATGTCCGTGGTCAGCACGGAGGTGTCCAGCAGCGCGCGGCGCAGCGGTCCGCGCTGGTACAGGGTGCGCCGTGCGGCAGGCGCCAGCTCGTTCATCCGCGCATCGTAGTGCGGGCGTTGACCGGCCGGTGCGGAATTCCGGCGCTGTGCGCGGGCTGCACCAACCGCACCGGAGAACGCTGAGCCCTACCACTGAAACTAGTTGGCACGCGCTCAACCTTCGGCCTCGCCCGGAGACACGGCGCCTGTGCTCGCCTCCCTCGTGACGGCCGGGCGCTGACGCCTCCGAACTTGTCGCTGCTGGGACGCCGAGGCTCCCGTCACCGTGCGTGATGCTGCGCCAGTGCAATGCACCGTCCCAAGGCAGGCGACTCGCCTTTCGTCTGGAATATCCCTCTGGCCGTTTCGATTGCTTCCCTTGTTCTGATCGCGGGAGGGGGCACTGGTGGCCGAGCTGATGTTGTTCCGGCGGGACGCGGACGGACAGGATGTCGAACTGTCCGGTTCGACGGTGGCACTGGAGGTGGAGCTGCAGCGGCGGGTCGAGGCCGGTCTGGAGCAGATGCTCGGCATCCGGTTCCTGGCGTCGGAGTACGCGACCGGCCCGTGGCACCGGGGGCGGATCGACACCCTGGGGCTGGACGAGAACGGCAGCCCGGTGGTGATCGAGTTCAAGAAGGGCTCCGACACAGGGGTGCTGTCGCAGGCCTTCTCCTACCTGTCCTGGCTGGAATCGGCGCAGCACGAGTTCGAAGCGCTCGTGCGGAAGGTGCTGGGCGCGGAGGTCGGCGAGTCGATCGACTGGCGTCGTCCGCGGATGGTCTGCATCGCGGCCGGCTTCTCCCACCACGACCGCGTAGCCGTGCAGCGGCTGCCCGAGCGGATCGACCTGGTGCGCTACCGGATCTTCGAGGGCGGCCTGCTGGGCCTGCTGCTCGTCGACTCCTCGCCCGGCTTCCCGAGCGCCGCTTCGTCTCGGCGGAGCCGCGGGCGGGAGACGAGGGTCGACATCCCGCCGACGGCGCCGGTGGCTCCTCCGCCGACAGGTGTCGGCCTGGTCCCGGAGTGCCTGCGGGACCTGTACGCGGAGCTGGACAATGCGCTCACGGCGTGGGGCGAGGTCGAGGTGGCGCCCTTGCGGCACTACATCGCCTACCGGCGGCTGGTGAACGTGGCGTCGGTGCTCTTCCGTCCGAAGCACGAGGCGATCCTGGTCTATCTCAGACTCGACCCGGACACGGTCGCGCTGGAGGAGGGCTTCACCCGGAACATGCGCGGCATCGGGCACCTGGGGACGGGGGACCTGGAGGTGCGCCTCGTCTCGGCGGCGGACCTGGAGAAGGCGGGCTCGTTGATCCGGCGGGCGTTCGAGGCGGCCTGACGCAAGCGGAAGGGCGGCTGGTGCATCGGGTTCTCGATGCGCCAGCCGCCCTTTGGCGTCTGCGGTCCTTCGGCCCTGAGCTTTCTGCTCTCATGGTCATTCCTCAGGTCCGGCCAGGACGAAGTTGTCCTGGGCCAGCTCCGCGCGGAGTCGCCGTTCGGCCACGTCGGCATAGTGCGAGGACAGCTCGACACCCACGAACCGGCGCCCCTCGCGGAGTGCCGCGACTCCCGTGGAGCCGCTGCCGGTGAAGGGGTCGAGGACGGTGCCGCCTTCGGGGCAGATCTGTACGAGCTGCTGCATGATTTCGACCGGCTTCTGGGTGATGTGGACCCGGTCCTTTCGGGGCTGGGAGGCGATGAAGTGGCCGGGCAGGTAGAGGTCTCGGTCCTTGGTCAGGCTTCCCTTGACGCCCCAGGTGATGAACTCGGCGGACTGCTTGAATCCGCCCTTGCGGGGCCGGCTGGCGGGCTTGATCCAGGGGATCGTGCCGCTCCAGGTCCAGCCCGCCATCTGCAGGGCGTCGGATGTGGTCGGCTCCTGGCGCCAGTCGGTGAAGACCAGGGCAACGGCGTGCTCGGTGGCGGCGCGGTACGCCTCGGTGAGCAGGGCGGTCAGCCAGCTGCGGTAGGAGCGCTGGTCGCGGTTCTCGCCGGGGAAGTTCTGCAGGTCGTGTGCACTGTCGCTGCTGACGTACTTGGCGCGGGCGGTGCGGCCGGTGCGGTCGGAGCTGGCGCGTCCGCCGGAGTTGTACGGCGGGTCGGTGATGACGGCGTTGACGCTCTCGTCCGGGAGGGTCTTCAGCACGGTGAGGGCGTCGCCTCGGTGCAGCGTGTAGCTCATGTGCGGGGCTTCTTTCAGGGCACGGCGGGACTGGGCCCGCTCCGGACGACGCTCACCAGCGGCTGTTCGGGGCGGGGTTGTGCCGGAGGTTAGCCGCGTTTTCCGGCCGTGCCCAGCGAGCTGTTTCGTGGTGCGGGGCCGGGTTCGGGAGTCGTTTGGTGCGGCCGGGATCCCGGTCTACTGTCTCGCCATGTCCTCGGGGTGGAGCCCCTTTCCACCCCTGTTGACCTGGGCTTATCCGTGTTGCCTGATCCGAAAAGTGCAGCGTGGCGGGCCCGTTGGCTCTTCGTTCCCGAAGCCGTGAGGAGACGGTGTGTTTCGCCTGAGATTACGAGCGCGGTCGGCTGCCGCGCGTGACCTGAGACCGGTGTCCGGGAGCTACCAACTCCCTTGATGCGGGCCCGTCCTGAGTGGCGGATTCACATCGGCGCGGTGCTGGCGGCTTTGCAGGAGAAGCCGACACCGCGCCTCCTACGAACCACGAGGAGCCGCTGCGATGCAGCATGCCCTGATACCCCCGCGCCCCGACCCGACACCGCCGTTCGGCCGGCACTTCCGCCCCGGTGAACGGTGGCGGTGATGAACAAGACCACCGGAGTGGTCGTCGGTCTCTTCGCTTCCGGTCCACTGCTGCTGGCCGTTCCCATCCTCGCCATCGGTGCCGGGACGGCTTCGGCCTCCTGCTCGACCAGCGGTACACAGTCTGTGGATGCCGCGGCTGTTGCTACTCAGGTGGAGGCGATCCTGGACGGCGGCGGCAAGGGGACGGTTTCCGTGCCGGGGCTGGATGATCCCGTCGAGCAGGTGCCCAACGCCAGGACGATTCAGGCGACCGGCGTCGCGATGAACATTCCGGCCCGGGGGCAGGTCGTGGCCCTGGCGACGGCCCTGCAGGAGAGCGGGCTGCGGAATCTGACCTACGGGGACCGTGATTCGCTGGGGCTGTTCCAGCAGCGGCCGTCGCAGGGCTGGGGCACCGCGAACGAGATCCTCGACCCGGTGTACTCCTCGACCAAGTTCTACGAGGGGCTGAAGAAAGTCTCGGGCTGGCAGTCCCTCTCTGTCACCCAGGCCGCTCAGGCGGTACAGCGGTCCGGGTTCCCGGAGGCGTACGCCAAGTGGGAGCCCCTGGCCACCGCCTTGCAGCGGGCCATCGAGCCTCTGCTGTCGGATGCCGGTGACGCGTCTGCGGGCCCGCCGGCGTCCGGTTCGGGAAGCGTTACCAGTACCGCGTCCAGCACCGTGGGTGGTTGTACGGCCGGCTGGGACGGGACCGATTTCGGGACCATCCCGGCGGGTGCAGTGCCGGACGGATACGAGATCCCCGCGGACGCTCCGCCGAAGGTCCAGACGGCGATCCGCTGGGCTCTCGGCCAGCTCGACACCCCGTATCAGTGGGGCGGGAGCTGCACCAACTCCCACGGGCCCGACCCCATGGGCCGGTGTGACTGCTCCTCCCTGATGCAGCAGTCGTACAAGGCGGCCGGGGTCACCCTGTCGCGGACGACGTACACGCAGGTCAAGGAGGGCGCGTCGGTATCGGTCGACGCTCTCCGGCCGGGTGACCTCCTCTTCACCGAGGGGACCGCCAGCGTCCCTGAGCATGTCGGCATGCTCATCGGCCAGGGGCTGATCATCCACGCCCCGCATACCGGTGACGTAGTGCGCATCTCGACCCTCGCGTCCTGGAAATCGCAGATTCTCGCGGCCCGCCGAGTCGTCTGACCGGCGCTTCTCCCTCTCCCCTTCTTCTCGCACCGCCGCTCCGCTCCCTCGGGCTTCGGCGTGCAGTAAATCGAACTGGAGTTCGTAATGTTTCTCGCCGACAAGGTCGTCCAGCTCGCCTACGACCCCGGCATCACGCCGAACGAGGGAGGGCTTCCGGGTCTCTCCGTCCTCAAGCAGGTGATGGGCTCCATCAACCTCTTCGGGATCATCGCCGTGGTCGGCGCGCTCGCCGTCAGCGCGGGCGTATGGGCCTGGGGCCACCACTCCGGCGGCCACCAGGCCGAGGCCAGCGGCAAGAAGGGTGTGCTGGTCAGTGCCGGCGCGGCCCTGCTGCTGGGTGCCGCGAACGGTGTGGTGGCGTTCTTCAGCACGCTGGGGACGCAGGTCCGCTGATGCCTTCCCGCTCCTCGAACCCCGGTGGCGCGTCTCGCGTGCGCCGCCGGGCGTTGCTCGGCACCGCCGTTCTGGTGGCGCTCGTCGCTCTCGCCTTATCGGCATCAGCCTGCTTTTTGTCGGCATCGCGGTTGCCGAAGACCATCGGCCACGCGCGGTCGAACAATCCGCCTGTGCGGAGGACGTCATCGAGCCGTTGAGCCACGTCGTGACGGCAGCTTGGGTACTTTCCCTTCTCGATCGACAAGATCATGTCGTCGCTGACCTGCACTAACCGTCCCAGCGCCTTGGCCGACAGCCCGTGCTCCAGGCGCAGCTTGCGCAGCTCGTTCCCGAACCACTCCTGGGGGGAGGCGCCCGGATCCAGGTGCTTCATTGGCTGCGGCATGTTCTGTCCCCGAAGTCGTTGATGCCGAACTCTTCATCTGTCGGCATCAGGCTCTGCACGCTCTCGGTGCGCTCTGCCTAAATAGTTGCTGATCGATTCCATTCCAGTACACACCGCAACCCACCCCTGCTGAAGGGGTTCTGGCAGAACGGAGGAAGCAGCGATGGAACTACTCGTCGACACCCGTGATCGGGACGCTTCTGTTCGAGCCACGTCCAGAAGCGTGGGCGGCCAACTCGACATGAGTTTCGAAGTCCGGGCCGAAGATCTGGTAACCGTCAGGGACATCGTCGCGGCGCACCTTTGCTGGTGGCGCATCGACAACGGCACCGCGCACCGCATGCTGACCGTGGTCAACGAACTGATCACCAACGTCTTGCAGCACACGGCGGCGGACGCCGACGGACGCCGGATGGCCAGCCTGCTCCTCCAGAAGGTGCCGGACGGTGTCACCGCCATCGTCCGCGACCAGGACCCTTGCCCGCCTGTATACGCGTCTCCGGACACTCTGGCCGAAGAGGGGCGCGGTCTGATGCTGCTGCGCGCCTTGGCCGACGACACGTCCGTATCCGTGTCCCCAGCGGGCAAGGACGTGTGGGTCTTCATAGGGACCCCGGAAGCCCCCGAGCACTTCTAACCCCCCACGGCCGGCACTTGGCCCTCTCCAGGAGTTCCGATGTCCCTCACCGCTCTGGTTCCGGAGAACGACGTGGTTCCTCCGCCGGCCGACGAGCCCAGCACCCCGCGGTGGACACCTCCACTCGATACAGAGGGCTTGAGGTCCGTCCTGGAGCGGATCAAGGACTGGAAGCCGCTCGATGTCGAGGAAGTCTTTGACGACCTCGACACGGCAATCGGCAATCAGCCGCCGCCGGTCACGACGACCGGCGCCTTGGTCGACCGCCTCCGCGGCCACTTGAAGCAGCTCAGCGACATCGCCGTCGCGGACGAGCAGTTTCCGCCCACCCGGGTGATGGTCCAGCTCGTTGAAAGAGGGCTCCCCTTGAGGGGTCAACGAACGCCGGCCGCACACCAGCAGGCTGTCGGCCTTGCTCGTCGCCTGGCCTTCGTGACCTCCGACCTGGTCGAAGAGCTGATCGAAGCCCGCTACATCACGGAGGCGGAGTGATGCACAACCCCAGCGTCGTCAGGCACCCGCCCGTGACCGCCACGGCGGCAGCCCTTCCGCGAGACGCGTACGACTTCGACTACTACGAGCGGCGAATCTCCGACACCTGGCTCTTGGAGAAGAGCGTCGCTGTGCGCACCCTGCGTATGCCGTTCCTCGCGGTCCCCGTCGGGGACACGCGGCGCGGCGGGTACTACCCGGTGCCGTGCTTCTGCTTCGGGCTCAAGGTCCGTGACCTCCTCCTTGAGCAGCCCGGCTTCCCCAACCCCCGCTTGCGGTTGTCGTCCTACCCGGAGGCCTGCCCCGTTGTCGAGTGGGGAGAGAAGCCACCGACGCTCTGGGGCGACCGCAGCATCACCACCCTTGGTCGCTTCTACGGCTACAGCGAAGCAGCCATCGCCGACTTCATACAGCGGCACCACACGACTCGCTCTTCGGCAATCTCCGTTCCGTGCTCCCCCACGGCACCGTAACTCGCCGAAGAGGGCCCGACTTCCCACCCGAGAGGACGAGCACCATGTGTGCGCACAACCCGCCGTGCCCCACGGCTGAGGCTCCCGACAGGGAGGCCGCTCGCCCCGTCACGCACCGCCCTGCACAGGGCTGGAGCCTGCTGTGCAACGGAGTGCTTCTCTTCGACACCGGCGAGCTCCTCCCCGACGGCCGTATCGTCACCCCGCACCGGTCTCTCGACACAGCGAGGGCAGCCTCGTGAAGCGGACCAGCGCAGCGTCGAGACTCGTCCCCTACATCACCTCCCGAGAGGGTGAGTACGGCGCGCTGGAGTCGGAACTCACGCTCAGCATGAACGTCTTCGGCTCCGTGCGTCTCGCCTACCACGACGAGACACCGGCCGACCGTGGCCCGCGCGGTGAGCTGTGGGCGCGGTGCTCCCAGTCGGTCGACACTTCCGGGAGGCCTACGGGCAAGCCGCAGTGGCGCTTGGTCAACCCCGCCCGGCAGCTGGCGGCAATGCGGCAGCTTCGGTGCCAGATCGGCTTCTGCTCGGCCGAGACCGACCGGGGGTACGTCTTCCTGGCCGGAGCCGCGGAAGACCCGTCTCATCGCCCCGGTGAGCCGGTGAGGACGGCCCAGCCGCCGGTGTGCCTGAAGCACGTGCGACCCGCCATCGAGCTGTGCCCGCACCTCCGAAAGGGTCACGTCGCCTTCCTCGCGCGGGCGACATCGGTCTGGGGCGTTGTCGGCTCCCGGTACCGCCTCACCGCCACCGGCCTGGAGCCGCTTCCTGCCGAGGGCGACGATGCGCCCGTGGCGTACGGGCACCCCCAGTTGGGCTGGTTCCTGGCGAGCCAACTCGTACGCGAACTGCGCGACTACGAGGTCGTCGAGCTGGACGATCTTGTGCCCGCCGCATAGACGGCCGCCCGGCGGTCCTGAGCGGTACGGACGGGATTGCCGGGCGGCTCACCACCGGCGCACGAGCACTCGCACGCCGTCCGGCACGACACCGCCGGCCTTGGGCGGTCCGACGAGAACGGAGAGCGTTCACCAATAGCCTCCCGGCCCACCGGCACGCTGTGCCGGCCTACCTCCCCCCAACACGTACGACCGAAGGAAGTCCATGACGAACACGACCGTCGAGCCCGACGAGGCGACCCGCCTGCGGAACAAAGTGGTGGACGAGCTGTGCGCGGACGGCAACATCTCCTCCCTGGAGATCGAAGCGGCCATGCGCAAGGTGCCCCGGCACGAGTTCACCCCCAACACCCCACTGGACAAGGCGTACGACGCGTACGCCGCCGTGATCACCAAGACGGATGAGCACGGCGTGCAGCTCAGCTCCGTCTCCGCCCCGCAGATCCAGGCCATGATGCTGGAGCAGGCCAGGGTGAAGCCCGGGATGCGGGTGCTGGAGGTCGGATCGGGCGGGCTGAACGCGGCCTACCTCGCCGAACTCGTCGGCGAGGACGGTGAAGTCGTCACCGTGGACATCGACCCCGTCGTCACCGGACGCGCGCGCCGGCTCCTGGACGAGCACGGCTACGGCCGCGTTCACGTCGTCACCGCCGACGCGGCCGAGCCCATCCCGGACCTCGGTGACGTCGACGTCGTGATGGTGACCGCCGGGGCCTGGGACATCTCCCCGGCGTGGACCGCGCAGCTCAAGCAGGGCGGCCGGCTCGTGGTGCCGCTGCGGATGCGAGGCTTGACCCGGTCGGTCGCCTTCACCCAGGTCGCGGGCGAGCACGGCACGTACCTGGAGAGCGAGTCGGCGCGGATCTGTGGCTTCGTTCCGATGCAGGGCTCGACCGCCCACCGGGAAGAACTCCTCCTGGTCAATGGCACTCCGGAGATCGGGCTCAAGTTCGATGACGGCCTGCCGGCCGACCCGCACCGGCTCGACAACGCCGTCACGACACCGCGCCACGAACTGTGGACCGGCGTCACCGTTCGTATCCAGGAGCTCATCGACACCCTCCAGATGGCGATGGCGATCAGCCTGCCGGGTTTCTGCACGATGGCCGTCGATGACGACCTGGACACGGGTCTGGTCGCTCCCGTGAACAAGCGGTTCGCCCTCGCTGCCGTCGAGGAGGACACCTTCGCCTATCTCGTCACCCGCCGCACCGAGGACAACAGGCACATCGAGTACGGCGTGCACGCCCTGGGCCCGAACGCGAAGCAGTTCGCCGACAAGATCGCCGACGTGCTGCGCGACTGGGAGGCCAACCGGCGCGGCGGCCCCAGCCCGGTCATCCGGGTCTTCCGGCCAACACCCCCGATGACCAGATCCCTGCCGACCGGGTCATCGACAAGGTGCACAGCCGGATCTCGCTCTCCTGGCCCTCGGCGTAACGCCGGGAGCCAGGTAGTCCCGCACCATCCCAACAAGAGGAAGGCACATCATGACGAGCGCCACCCTGGCCCCGCCCGCCCCGCTGGCGGGCCTGGACGACGACTTCGCGCCCCTGGACGTGAAGGTCATCATCGCCGAGCACGCGTACGGCAAGCTCATGTGCTCCACGGGCGACGGCTGTGGCAGCACCTGCGCGACCGGCGCCTCCGCCTGCGGTTCCTTCACCGAGGACCCGGCCTGATCCAGGCTGTCCCTCGCCGGTGGGGCGGGGGGAGCGCGTGGCCCCGGCCCCCCGCCCCCCCCCCCCCCGGCCCCCCCCCCCCCCCCCGCGAGGGAGGGGCCCCAAGGATGCCCCCCCGCAGGCCGGG
>NZ_JBHVSY010000033.1:0-42862 GCF_042884935.1 Streptomyces sp. NPDC058092 | reverse complement strand
CCCCGGGGCGCCCCCGGGGGTGTTCCTTCCCCGGCGCCCCGGCCCTTACCCGGGGGCCCCCGGGCGGGGGGGGGGGGCCCCGCCCCCCCCCCGCCCCCCCGGCCCCTCTCCCCCTCTCCCCTCCCCCGCGCCGCCTGACGGAAGGGCCTCATGGCTTCCCGAGCAGTCGCCGGCTACCAGTGGCAGGGCGTGGCGATGCTGCGCGCCACCACCAGCCCCGGACCGGCAGACATCCCCCGTACCCTCAACCTGGACAACGTGGCCGTCACCCGCGGATGGCTGAACCGCATCTGGCAGCGCGAGGACTTCCGCAGCGCGCTGGAGCTGGCCACCCCCGCCCTGTCCGACGCCATCGAGGCCGTCGTCCGGGGCCGGCAGGCCGAGCCCCGTCACGTCCGCCGCACCGCGCTGTCGACGGCCTCCTACCTCCTGCGGTGGCAGCACCGCCCGACCCCGCTCGGGCTGTTCGCCGGCACCGCCCCGGTGTCTGTCGGGCCCCGGGCGAGCGTGCGGTGGCGCGACAAGCACCGCGCGGTGATCCGGCCGGACGCCGAATGGGTCACCGACATGGTCCTGCGGCTCCAGCGCACCCCCGCGTTGCTGAAGCGGTTACCGC
This sequence comes from Streptomyces sp. NPDC058092, assembly GCF_042884935.1. NCBI lineage: Bacteria > Bacillati > Actinomycetota > Actinomycetes > Kitasatosporales > Streptomycetaceae > Streptomyces > Streptomyces sp. NPDC058092. The sequence goes on along the minus strand of NZ_JBHVSY010000033.1, from coordinate 42,246 downwards.
TCGTCGCCAACAACGCCGCTCACACGCGCGGCGACCGGTTCGTGGCGCCCGGCCCGCCCTCCGACGGCCACGCCGTCCTCCTGGCCCCCGTCGAGATATCCGTCCGCAACGCCCGGCCGGTGGCCGCCGCCATGGACGCGGCCCGCGCCCCCATCTCCTACGGCGACCTCCACGGCCACCTGCGCGACAGCTTCCCGCAGGCCACACCAGAAAAGATCGACGCTCTCCTCCTGGGCCTGGTCGAGCAGCAGTTCCTCATCACCAGCCTGTGGGCGCCCATGACCACCGTGGACGCCTTCCAGCACCTGTGCCGCGAACTGGGCCGGCACCAGGCGGACAGCGTCCCCGAGGTACGGGACCTGGTCCACGCTCTGTACGCGTTGCGCGACGACGTGTCCTCCCACCAGCCGACACTCTCCGACACCAGCGTGAGCGCCCTCGCCGCGCGGATGCGCGCCCTCACCCCCGTCACCCCGACACCGCTGCTCATTGACACCGCCCTCGACTGCGAGACCCAGCTCCCGCAGGCCGTGATCGCGGAAGTGCAAGCAGCCGTGTCGGCCCTGTACCGGACCACCCCGCAGCCCTACGGATACCAGCACTGGCGCGACTACCACCACCGGTTCCGGGCCCGGTACGGCGTCGGCGCCCTGGTGCCGGTGATGGACCTGGTCTCCGACAGCGGCCTGGGCCTGCCCGCCGGATACATCGGCTCCGAACGCGGCGCCGCCCCGAAACTGCGCACCGACCGGGACGAACTGCTGCTCGCCCTGATGCAGCAAGTCCTCCTGGACGGCCGCGATGAACTCCGGCTGACGGACGACACGGTCGACGCCTTGGAGAAGGCCGCCGGAAGCGACGAGCGGCTGTTCGTGCCCCGAGTGGAGGCCGCCTTCGAAGTCCACTCCCCCAGCACCACAGCTCTGTCCCGCGGCTCCTTCGACGTGCTGCTCACCGCGGTACCTCGACCCGGCAGCAGCATGGCCGGCCGGTTCGCCCACGTCCTGCCACCCGAGGAACAGGACGCGCTCGCCGCCACGTACCACGGGGCGCCGGACGTCCTCACCGCCCAACTCGTGTTCCCGCCGCGCCGACACCGCAACGAGAACGTCACCCGTACACCGCGGCTGCTGCCGCACGTCATCGAGCTGTCCGGCCACCGGGAGCCGGACGAGACGACGATCCAGCTCACCGACATCGCCGTCACCGCGGACCCGCGCAGCTTCCACCTCGTGCAGCTCTCCACCGGCCGGCGCATCGACGTACGGGTCCTGCACGCCTTGGAAGGCGGCACCCAGACACCGCCGCTCGCCCGCTTCCTCGCCGAGGTGGCCAACGGGCGGTACGCCGCCTACAAGCCGTTCGACTTCGGCGCCGGCTCCCGGTTCCCGTACCTGCCGCGGGTGCGCTACCGCCGCACCATCCTCGCCCAGGCCCGGTGGTTGCTCATGGCCGACGACCTGCCCGGCCGCAAAGCCCCGACGCAGGAGTGGGAGCACGCTTTCGACACCTGGCGAAACCGCCTGCGGGTGCCCATGGAGGCCGCCATGATCGAGTACGACCAACGCCTCCCCCTCGACCTGTCCCACCCGGTCCACCGCCGGGTACTGCGCGCACACCTGGACAGCACCCGGCGCTTGGAACTGCGCGAGGTCCCGGACGGCGACTCCCACGGCTGGATCGGGCGAGCACACGAAATCTGGCTCTCCCTGGGCCGGTCCCAGCCGGACACCACCGATGTGCCCGCGCTCCGCCCGGCCACTTCGGCGACCCCCGAGCGACACCTCCCGGGCGCCGGCAACGTGCTCCTCGCGCAGCTCCACGCCCACCCGCGCCGCTACGACGAGATCCTCAGCCGTCACCTGCCCAGCCTTCTCTCCACGTTCGGCGAGCAGCCGCCGGCCTGGTGGTTCACCCGGCACCGGGAGATGGCTCGTCCGGACGCCGACCAACACCTCGACCTCACGCTGCACCTGCCGCCAGACGCGTACGGGACCGCCGCCCAGCACATCCGTACCTGGGCGGACAGCCTGCACCGGCTCGGTCTGGCGTCCGGGCTCGTCCTGGCTCCCTACCAGCCGCAGACCGGGCGCTTCGGCGGCGCGGCGGCCATGGCCGCCGCGCACCAGGTGTTCGCAGCAGACTCCGCCGCCGCCCTCGCGCAGATCCAGCTCACCGAGCACAGCGACACATTCGCCCCGCAGGCCCTCGCCGCAGCCAGCGCCCTGCACCTCGTCACCCCCCTGGCGCCGAACACCACCGCGGCCGAGAAGTGGTTGGTGCGCAACCTTCCCCAGAGCAAGGGGCGACTGGACCGGACCGCACGCAGCCAGGTGCTCGAACTCGCCGCACCGGACGGTGCCTCCGCGCTTGCCGCGCTTCCCGGCGGCTCTCTGGTCGCCGAAGCGTGGCGGGCTCGCGCCGCCGCCGTGGACACCTACCGGCGCACCTTTACCGGCCAGCGTGATCCGCTCGACGTCGCCCGCTCGCTACTGCACCAGCACCACGTTCGGGCCCTGGGCGTCGACCCGCGCACCGAGGAGACCACGATCCGGCTCGTACGAACCGTGGCCCTTCAGCACCGGATGGCGGCCCGATGACCGCGCCGACCGCCACCCCCTCGGCATTCCTGGAGCAGTACACCGTCCAACTCGCAGAACCGGCTTCTCTGCCCTCCGACGAGCCCTGGGCGGTGCAGTCCCTCGCCGACGGCGCCGCCGGAGTCAGCCTGCTGCACATCGAGATGGTCAGCCGTCACGGCGGCTCCTGGCGCTCCGCCCACCGGTGGATCACCGCCGCAGCCACCGGACACATCAGCGCGGCCGACACCACCGGCCTATTCCTCGGCGCCCCCGCCATCGGCTTCATCCTCACCACCGTTCCGCCGCCCTTCCAACACCTGTACAACCCGGCGCGCAGAACGCTCCACCAGCACATCACCGCTCTCGCCCACCGCCGCGTCGATGCCGCGCTCACCCGCATCCGCAACGGCGACCTGCCCACCTTCGCCGAGTACGACCTCTTCTATGGCCTCACCGGCATCGGTGCCTACCTATTGCGCGCAGACCCCGAGGGGATCGCCCTGGAACGCGTCCTGCGATACCTCGTCGCCCTGACCCGCCCGCTCGCCCCTGACGGTCGTGGGCTGCCCGGCTGGTGGGTCCGCCACGACCCGGCACGCGGCGACTCCCCCCACTTCCCGGGCGGCCACGCCAACTTCGGTGCCGCCCACGGAATCACCGGCCCGCTCCTCCTCCTGGCCCAGGCCCTGCGTCGCGGCATCACCGTCGACGGCCACCGGGAGGCCATGTGGGCCATCTGCGAACACCTTGACGTCTGGTGCCAGCTCAGTCCCTCCGGTCCCTGGTGGCCCGAGCACATCTCGCGCCGTGACTTCAGCCGCGGACGCCCTCACCACGACGCCCCCGCCCGGCCGAGCTGGTGCTACGGGACGACGGGCATCGCACGGGCCGGGCAACTCGCCGGGCTCGCCCTGCGCACCCCCGACGTCCAAGCGTTCTACGAGGACGCCCTGTACCGCGCCCTGACCGACCCCGAACAGCTCGCGCACGTCACCGACTCGGGTCTGTGCCACGGCTGGGCAGGCATCTACCAGACCGCCACCCGCGCTGCCGCCGACGCCCTCGACCCCCGCCTTCAGACCCTCCCGAAGCGCCTCGGCGACACCCTCGCAGCGCACGCCCAGCCCGGCCTTCCCGAGCCCGGCCTGATCAGCGGCGACGCCGGCACCGCGCTCGCCCTCACCACCTACGCCTCGCAGCAGGCCCCGATCACCGGATGGGACGCATGTCTCTTGATCAACTGATCTTGACGGAGCCGAGCCCGATCCAGCGCGCGGTCGCCGCCGCCCTCACCGGCCTGCCGATCCCCGACGTCGCAGCCCAGTACGGGATGGAACCAACGATCCTGTCCGACGCCGTGGCGGTCTACGACCAGGCGGGCCGGGAGGCCCTGGCCCGCCACGCCGCCACCACCGATTGGTGGCAGGCCTACCTCCACTTCACCGACTGGGCGGACGCCGACACCACCTTCACCGCGCACGTGCTCCCCGTGCTCCGGGAAGCAGAGGCGGCGGGGGCCATCGCCGGCTGGTGGTACACCCGCAAGCACCCGTGCTGGCGCCTGCGCCTTCGTCTACAGCCCGAGCCCGAAACCAAACTGCCCCTTGGCGACAGCTTCGACCGTCTCGTCTCCGACGGGCACCTGCAAAGGTGGTGGCCCGGGATCTACGAGCCGGAAACCGCAGCGTTCGGGGGCCCGGCCAGCATGACGGCCGCGCACGCCCTGTTCGTCACCGATAGCCGAGAGGCGCCGCAACTGAGGCAGCGCGGGGACCTAACCGTGGGACCGCGAGAGCTGTCCGTTCTACTCTGCACAATCATGATGCGCGCCGCTGGCCTGGAGTGGTACGAGCAGGGGGACGTCTGGCACCACGTCATCACGGAAGAGCACCGATCGGCCGTCAGCGACGTCCCAGCAGACCGGCTTGGCGCCCGCGCCCAGGAGATCCGGCCCCTGCTCTTCGCCGACAGCGATGCCCTGCTGCGCCCTGGCGGCCTGCTGGAGCCCGTCGCCGAGTGGGCCGCCGCCTTCCGCACCACGGGGCAGCAACTCCGCCGTGCCGTTCAGACCGGGACGCTGGACCGCGGGTTGAGGCAGGTGCTCAGCTACCACGTGATCTTCCACTGGAACCGACTCGGCCTATCCATCCGGACACAGAGCATCCTTGCCTGGGCGGCTAGAACGGCGATCCTGCACCACGACAGCCGCGCGTAATTCTTTTGTGGGTGGCGTGTAGAAGACGGACTGCAACGCATCCGCACCGTCGCCGTGCGAGGCCACGGGTGAACGCGGTGAAACAACAGGCCTGTGGCAGGGCACTGGTGCCATTCTGTGATGGCGGACGTATTGAACCGCACGAGCTGCCGCCGGAGGAACGCAGGTGCCCCAGATCGACACCCGACTTATACAGACCGCGGTCATGGGCGGTAAGGACGGCGATCGCCCCGTCATCCTCCCCGAGGAAGCGCACAACCTCGACGAGTTCCGCCGTCAGTACGGCCAGACGAACTTCTGGTGCGGCACGCTCCTGGGCGGCTGCGGCGAGAAGCTGATGACCAAGAGGTACGAGACCAAGGTCTGCCACTTCGCCCACCACCCGGACCGCTACGGCACCAGCGCCGAGTGCCACAGGACCTCCGAGGGTGCCGACGGTGCCGACCACCTGTTCATCAAGCAGCACGTGAAGGACTGGCTCACCGGACAGGGCCACGCCGCCGAAGCATCTCTCCGCACCCTCGGGACGGGACCTGGCGACGCCGTCGACTTCTGGCTGCGGGCCACGGAGCAACACCTGCGCTTCGAGCTCCGGCCCGAGGACTACCGGAGCTGGCGCAAGGCCGCTGAGAGCCTGGGTGCCCGCGAAGGACATGTGGAGTGGGTCTTCGGACCGGAGAACACGATCACCCACGACATGGTCGCGCGCCAGGGATACGCGCTGCGGGTCCGATGTGAGACAAATGGCACCGACCGGCGGGTTCTCATCGGAACCATCACCGCGGACCGGCCGGTCGTGTGGGACCCTCTCGCCACGTGCCGGATGACCAGGGACGGCATTGTGACCCCGGCCCTGGAAAATCTGCGTTCCGCCGGAAAGATACGCGTTGGCGGTATGCGCAACGCCCCGCTCCCCACGAGTCTCCCCATGACCGGAGCTCAAATCGTTTTCGCTGTCGACGGCGAGGCAGCGGCACCGACGGATTCACCGTTCGAGGAGAAGGGCCGCCGTCTCTACGTCGGTTACTTGAAGCCCACCGCCAAACGGATCATCCGGGGGCTGCTCTCGCTCCCCACCGACACGCCGCCGCCCTCCGACGACTTCGTCTACCAGCTCTCCGGTGCCGTGCGCCTCCTGCTCACCGACCCCATCGGAACCGCGCAGGCTTACTGGGCGGTCCGGGCCGACGTAGTAACGCAGCTGAACGGCCTGGACGCGGAGCGCACCGGATTGTGGCGCCCGAGCGTCGCGCTCGACGCGCCGGTCTCTGCGCCCGCCCCCGCGCAGCGGCAAGCCAGCGAGAGGAGGCCCCCTGCCGTCCCCGCACCACAAGTAAGAGGTGTACGCAGTCGGCAGGCGACGGCTCTCCGTAAGGGGTTAGTCATGGTCGCACGCAGGGGCGGTACGACCACGTGGCAACAACTCGCCCAACAGATCGACCCTGGGCTGCGTCATCTCTCTGACAACTCACTGCGCAATCTGCTCGTGGAAGCAGATCACCCGGTGAGCGAGAACGCGGTGCCCTTGAGCGTACTGGTCCTGGCACCCGGGGGGCAGAAGAAGTTGCCTTACCTGAGTGCGGTTCTACGGGACCTCGGTATTGATGCCCCTGTGTCTGAAGCCGAGCTTCAGCGATGGAGTACGGAAGCGATCCGCCGAATCCACACCCTCTACGAGCAACGCAACACCTCGCCCCTGAACGCGGAATCTCCCCCCATCTCCCCCATGATCACGCGTCCGCCGAATGAAGCCAATCTGGAAGACGCGAACCAGAAGATGCGGCTCCTGCGCGAGAAAATCGAGGAGGTGCGCCAAATCGCAGCTTGTGGGGAAGGAGATCGGGCCGCACGCCTCACCACTTCCCTCAAAGTGGGGGCGACCCATCTCCATGACTACACCGAAGCCTGCAAGGACGCCCACGCACTCCGTCGATGGCGCGAGACCAGCAGGCAGTTGCTGCGCAATCTTGAAGACTTGGTCGGCCAAGTCCCAGAGTTTCAGGCTTCAGCCGTTCATCCCCCTACTCCCGCACCGCCTGCCGCCCCTCACCCACCGGAGCGGCCCGAGTCTCCTCCGATCGAACATTTCGAGGCAGCGCACAGCACGGATCAGGCAGCATCACTCCTGCCGCGAATGAGCGAATCCTTCATCGCAGCCAAGGCGTCCGGGGACGTCACCTCTGTACGCCGCTTTGAGCGGGAGGCGATCGCTCTCGCCGGCAGCAAGGCGTCCGCGCAGACGAAACTGCGGGCACGAGTCCTGAGCGACGAGATGCGCACCTGGATCAAGGCACGGGAGTCCGAGGAAGCGCTCGAATCCATGCGCACAGTCTTCGAGACCTTGCCCTCCCCCGGCGATCCCAGAGAAGCGGCGCGGCTCCGGAGCGCCCTGGAGCATGTCAACGCCCTTCGCCGGCTGTCTTCCGAAGCGCTGACACAGGACCTCTCAGACAGCTTTAGCGATCTTGAACATCGTTTGCACGCTGCGCAGACGGCTGCGGAGCAATCGGCCCGACCTGCCTCTGCGGGGGCAAAAGCAGAGAGGTTGAAGAACTGCGGCAGCGATCAGGCTGCGGCACTCGCCGATTTCATCTGGCTGGTCAGCGAGATCGAGGCAGCGCGGGAGGCAGACGACCTCGAGTCGGTCGAAGCCGCGCGCAGACTCGCTGGCCCGCTGTACGCACGCCAACTCGCTCCGGAGGACCGGGAGCGGTTCACCCCGTTCATGCGAGACGTCAAAGCTTGGTGCGGCGCGCACCGGTCACGCCCCGAAACCGTTCCCGTACTGAAGATGATCAGACAGTTGTTCACGAAACTGGACATGACCCGTAGCACGGCGACGGTGTCGGACATCGGGCTCGTACTCGACACGGTGCGAGAACTGCTGCACAAGATGAACGCACCCCTACCCTCAGCGGATGAAAAGCGCCTCGTGGGTTGGGAAGCGCGTCTGCGGCAGCGATCGCTCAGAGAGCGAACTGCGGCCCGTCGTGAAGCCGCGCCAGACAGTACGGTCAGACGGCGTCCCGGCGCCACCACTGAAACCGCCGCCAGTCAGGCCTCATCGCGGCCAGAACGGTTGTCTCTCACGGCGGTCGAGCGGCTGGCCGCTCCGGCCCGCGAGGTCCTGATGGACGCCGCTCGCACGGGGGGTGCGGTTCTGACCTGGGGGGACCTGCGAGCGCGGCTGAAGGAGCCGCTGCCCCATCTGCACCCGGACGACCAGGGTGAACTCCTTGTCGCCGTCGACCGGAACACCCCGCAGGACGAGCCGCTGCTGACCACGCTGATGGCGAGTGCGGACATCTCGCAGCACTGGCTGTACCCGCACGTCCGGTTCAGCCTCGACCGCCCTCGGGTTCCCGAGGAGGAGCTGGCGGCGCACTGGGCACGGGAGGTCCTGAAGCTCCGGCAGATCTGGCGGCATCGGTAGACCGGGGGTGTTCCCCTCTCAGTCACAGGAACGGACTTGGCTCCATGCCGCATGTCGTCCTGAGCCCAGTTCGTTCCGGCGGCCATGGACGGACCGGGCGCGGACTGGCCATGCAGATCAATACAGAGCGACCTGTACCCCGACGTCCGCGACAGCCTCGCCGCCCTGCGCGCGGACGGGCCGTGGCTGGGCATCGCCGGGAACCAGACCGTGCGCTCGGGGAAGATCCTGCGCGGACTCTTCGCCCGAACGTCGACCTGATCGGCACCTCTGACGGCTGGAGGGCCTCCAAACCCGACCCCACCTTCTTCCCCGCCGGGTGGCCGCCGCTGTGCCGGCCGAGCCCGACAAGATCCTCTACTTCGGCGACTGCGTCGACAACGACCTGCGCCCCGGCGCCGCGGCGGGAATGCACACCGCGCTGATCCGGCGCGGCCCCTGGGCCGTTATCCAGCGGCACACCCAGGAGGCCGAACAACTGTCCACCTTCCGGGTGAAGAACCTCCTGGAGCTATCCCCACTGATCAAGCGGTTCAACGAGCGAGCGCGCTGATGGTCGCCGACCAGTCGTAGGGCCGGTAGTTGGTCTCACTACCGCGCTCGCACGCAACTTCGGGGCTGGGATCCGAGTCCGGCGTGCTCTGCCATTTCAGCGAGTACATCGTCGGTGCACAGGTGGAACGGCCCACCGGTCTCGTCCGTGGCCGAGCGGCCGGCGGCGATCCAAGGCACGAAAAACGGCTGAGTTCGCCAGGGTCCAGGCGCAACGATACTGGACGGGACTTTGCTCGACGCCTGGGCAAAGCATGTGAACGGCATCGAACTAGAAATATGAGACCCCCGCTTACCACAAAGGCACGGTACGCCCAAACCGTGACTCGTCAGGGACTCTTGCAGTCGGTCGATTCGACAGGCAGGAGCGCACCATGGACGAGAGCAAGACCCGCATGCCCGAAATGGCATTCCTCACGTTGCACAAGGCAGCGGTCTATCTCGGCATCTCTCCCAACACCCTTTACGTATGGCGTCATCGCCGACAGGGGCCGCCCAGCTTCCAGATGGGCCGACGCGTGATGTACAGGATCTCCGCGCTTGACGAGTGGGTGGACCGGCAAGAAAGGGCGGACTCTCGATCGAATCCTGCTTTGAATCCACTGAACCGCAAGCCGCTGCGTCGCACATCGTGACGTCCACAGCAGCACAGAGCATCGACACCAACCCGACATCAATTCCAACTGCCACAGCGGGATATGACCTGTCGCGAAGAAGCGTTCCCAACACCGTCAAGCACTCGGAACGCATCATTCGCACAGGCAGGAGGCCCCCATGGCGGGCTACATCGAGGATCGTTGGCTCAAGAAGAGGCCGGACAAGACGACCGGCAAGCGCGAGCGTACTTCCATCTGGGGGAAGGGGAAGCGGTACCGCGTCAAGGGCATTCCTGGTATCCAGGACAGGTCCTTCGACACGAGCGAAGACGCCAAGCGCTGGCTCGCTGAGGCCCAGACGGACTCCAGCAGGGGCGACTTCGTCGACCCGCGGAATGGGGCCATCTTGCTCGCCGATTACATCGCCGACCACTGGTGGCCCAGTCGAACGGATGAGCCGTCAACTGCGGGTACCATGCGGAGCCGGATCTGGAACCATCTGATTCCCCTGCTCGGCTCGTATCCTCTGCGCGAGATCGACGCCTCGGCCCTCCGCCGGTTCAAGGCCGACTTGCTCTCTCGAGTCGAGGAGTCTTCCGCCGAGATCATATGGATACACCTCACCACCATCCTGAATGCCGCGGTTGATGACAAGCGCCTACTGAAGAGCCCCGTCGCTGTCCACCGATCGATCAAACGGCCCAAGCCGGTCGCCACGAAGGCGAAGGCGTGGTCTCGAACCACAGTCGACGCGGTGCGGGACGGACTACAGGAGCGGTACCGGATCGCCGTGGACCTCGGGCTCGCACTCGGAGTTCGTCAAGGCGAGGCACTCGGCCTCGCAGAAGAGGACTTCGACTTTGGGGCGGATGTGGTCCACATACGGCGCCAGCTCCGCTGGGACGCGAAAGGAAGGCCCTACTTCTGCCTACCCAAGGGCCGCAAGACCCGTGATGTTCCCCTGCCGCCGAACCTTGCCCGCCGCGTTCGGCTCCACTTCCAGCACTTTCCTCCGGTCGAGTGCACCCTGCCGTGGCGGAACCCTGAGAAGCCGATGACCGAGCTGGAGGAGCGCCAACGCAAGCCGATCACCGTGCGGCTTGCGCTGAGCACCTCCCACGGGCTTCGGATCAACCCCGGAACCTGGAACGAGCGCAGCTGGAAGCCCGCGCTCGTAGCCGCAGGGATACTCCGTCAGGTCGGCACGAAAACGGAGAGTTACGGTGCGCGCGTTCGCCACCACCCCATCTACGAGCGCTCGCGGCCTGACATGTTCCACGTCCTGCGCCACACCTTCGCGAGCGTGCAGTTGGAGGCCGGCGAGTCCATCGTGAGCGTGGCGACCTGGCTGGGGCATTCCTCCCCGAAGGTCACGCTCGACTACTACGCTCACTTCATGCCGGGCGCAGGCAAGCGCGGGCTGGCGGCGATGGATACATGGCTCGTGTGATGCAGGATCGAAAGTCCCCGAGAAGTCCCTGGCGCTGGTAAAGCCGCCGCACAACCAACGAAACCGCAGGTCACAGGGCTACACGCAGCGCCGACCAGTTGTACGCGGAGTACAAGGAGACGGCTCGGGGCGGGCTGGCGGTGAACATCATCGAGTGCTGATGATGTAGGCTCTGACCAGCGCTTTTGTATCTTTCAGCGCTGTCAGGTCCTTCCCTGCTTACGCGGCGGAAAGTCCCCGAAAAGTCCCCAGGATGTCCCAGACGCAGGTTGCTCACGGGGGTTGGGCACGAGCCGACCGAGGACCGACCCGGCACTCTTGAACCGATCCAGGCTCCTGCCTGTGCCTCCCGAGGCGTGGCATGGGAGGCATCCTACCGGGCGGCCTGAAGGTCCGCCGCCGCTTCGCCGTCGCCGCCCGCCAGCTGTGCGCCGAGGGCGACCCGGCCGCGCACGCCGTGGAGTGAGTCACGCTCTACCCATGGCCGGCAACGAGGAAAACGCGGCGGGCGGCGGTGTCGTCACCATCCTGCCAACAGCATCGCTCGACCTGCTCCATCGTCAACGCATCAGCACACAGTCACATCAACGACAGCGATCAAGACCCGTCACGCCAGATGCGGTTGCAGTACTAGGGCGTGTTCTGGGTTGAGATCTTGATTTTCGGTTTTCTGCCCCGTGTCACCTTCCGTGCTGGTAGAAGGCTGGTGTGACGCGGTCTGAAGTGACGGATGACGAGTGGGCGTTGATCGAGCCGTTCCTGCCGATAGGCGAGTTCGGCCCGTAGCCGAAGCGGCTGCGGGAGCAGTTCGAAGGGGTGGTGTGGCGGTTCCGCACCGGCAGCCCGTGGCGGGACATGCCCGACGATCACGGCGCCTGGACGACGGTCTACCACCGGTTCCTGCAGTGGCGTGACCTGGGCGTCTTCGAAGCCCTGATGGACGGCGTGATCTCCGAGGCCGCCGCGCGCGGACAGGTCGACCTCAGCCTGGTCAGCGTGGACTCCACTGTGGCCCGGGCCCACCACGACGCCGCCGGCATGGTCGTGGACGCCGAGGTCCTCACCGCGCTGGAGAAGGCGGCCGAGGAGGAAAAGGGGGCACGCGCAAGGGAGGAAAAGGGCATACGGGGGCGGGCGCCGAACCCGTCAGCCCGGAACGTGAAGAGCGTCGGCGAGTGCGCCGGCGACGACGGGCCCGGCTGAAAGCGGCCCTGCTGGGCCGGTCGCGTGGCGGGCTGACCGGAAAGGTTCACCTCTCCGCCGACCGGCGCTGCCGTCCGCTGTCCTTTGTCCTCACCCCGGGACAGTCCGCCGACAGCCCCCAGTTCACCGCCGTCCTGGCCGGCATCAAGGTCCGCGGCCCGGTCGGCCGCCCCCGCACCCGCCCGGACGCCGTCGCCGGCGACAAAGCATATTCTTCCCGCGCCAACCGCGCCCACCTGCGTAAACGCAACATCAAGGCCGTCATCCCGGAGAAAAAGGACCAGGCCGCGAACCGCAAGAAGAAGGGACGCCGGGGCGGACGGCCCGTCAGCCGCGACGCCGATCTTTACAAGGAACGCAACAGCGTGGAGCGTTGCATCAACAAGATCAAGGACTGGCGCGGCCTCGCCACCCGCTTCGACAAGACCTCCGCCAGCTACCTCGCAGGGCTCCACCTACGTGGCTCCCTCATCTGGATCCGCAGCCTCCGCCCCACCGGCTGATCTCAACCCGGAACAGGCTACTGCAACCGCATCTGGCGTGACGGGTCTTGATCGCTGTCGTTGATGTGACTGTGTGCTGATGCGTTGACGATGGAGCAGGTCGAGTCGTGGTCCGAGGGGATAGCCGGGTTCCATGCCCGCTTCGCCCGTCATTTCGGCAGGTCGGAGCCCCGGGAGCGGGTTCTGGACTATCTGACCGGCCTGCTCGCCCCGTTGGAGAAGAAGAATGCCTGGACCATGGCCGAGCAGGTCGGCCAGCTCCGGCCGGACGGCGTCCAGCGCCTGCTGAACCACTCCGAATGGGACGAGAACGCCGTCCTGATCGGGGATGACACCGGCTTCCTGAAGAAGGGCACCAAGTCCGCCGGCGTCCAGCGGCAATACAGCGGAACCGCCGGACGCACGGAGAACTGCCAGATCGGCACCTTCCTGGCCTATGCCTCCCCCAAGGGCCGGGCCTTGATCGACCGCGAGCTCTACATCCCGGCCTCCTGGACCGAGGACCGGGACCGCTGCCGCGCCGCCGGGATCGGTGACGAGAGCGCCTTCGCGACCAAGAACGAACACTTCCGCTGGATGCTGCAGCGCGCCATCGATGCCGGCATCCCGTTCGCGTGGGTCACCGCGGACGAGGCGTACGGGCAGGTCAAGCACACACGGATCTGGCTGGAGGAACGCGGCGTCGCCTACGTCCTGGCCACCAAGGTCAACGACACCGTGATCAGCGCCCAGGGCGGGGAGTCCCGTGTCGACGCCCTCGTCGCGTTGCAGCCCCACCAGCGGTGGAAGCGCCTGTCGGGCGGTGCCGGCGCCCACGGCGAGCGGATCTACGACTGGGCCCGCGTCCCGATCCGGTACGCCTGGGAGAACGGCTTCGGGCACTGGGTCCTGGCCCGACGCTCCGTCGATAACCCGAGCGAGATCGCCTACTACGTCTGCTTCGGACCGGTCACCTCGCGCCTGAAAGACCTGGTCAGGGTGGCTGCCGCACGGTGGGCGGTCGAGGAGTGCTTCCAGAGCGCGAAGGGCGAGTGCGGCCTGGACCACTACCAGGTCCGCCTCTACCGGGCCTGGTATCGCCACATCACCCTGGCCATGGCCGCGCACGCCTACCTGACCGCAGTCCGCGCCGCAGAAGCCATAAAAGGGGCACCGGAGACGACGAGCAAGACCTCATACCCCTCAGCGTCCCGGAGATCCGCCGGTTGATGGGCCACGCCCTCGTCACGCGCCACTGCCACAGCAACGACCACCGTCTGCACTGGTCACGCTACCGACGACGAAGCCAAGCCCGAGCCCGCAGATCCCACTACAAACGCCGAGGCCACAACCTCCAGATGCAGTTGCAGTACTAACGCCGGGCGGACGGCTTCCGCCCGGCCGGCACCGGGCTGCTCACCCGCGGCCCGCGGGCCCTTCTCGTCCCACCCGGCTGAGCAGCGCCACCGGCCGTTCGGCGAACAGGTCGACCGCCGCGACCGTGGCCCCGGTGAACTTCCGGCCCGCTGCCAGCAGATCGGTCCACGGCCCGTCGTCCGGCAGCGTCAGCTCCGTCCCGCGCCAGCCGCCCGACTCCGCCAGCCGCAACGACAGCCTGGTCACCGCCGTGACCACCTCGCCCGAACGGCAGAAGGCCAGACAGTGCGCGGCCGCCGGACCCTGCGCGCTCAGCGGGGTGTACGTTCCCGACTCGCCGAACAGCTCCGGCCGTTCGCGCCGCAGCCGCAACGCGACCGCCGTGAGCGCGCCCTTCTCGCCGGACGGCCCGCCCTCGGGCGGGTGGCGGAACGGCCGCCGGTTGTCCGGGTCGACCAGCGCCACGTACTCCCGTTCCGTGCCCTGATACAGGTCCGGCACACCCGGCATCGTCAGCTGCACCAGCGCCGCGCCGAGCACATTGGCCCGTACGTACGGGTCGAGCGTGCCCGCGAACCGCTCCAGCGCCTCCCGCACCGGACCGTCGCCCGCGGCCGGCCCCGCCGCCACGAAGTCCGTCACCGCCCGCTCGTACGCCGGATCCGGCTCCGTCCAACTGGTGAAGAGCCCGGCCTCACGGACCGCCTTCAGCAGTGCGGGCTCCAGCCGCCCCGCCATCTCGCGGGCCGGCAGCTTCGCGCAGCCGTACGCCGTCTGCCAGGCCTGCCAGGCCAGTTGTGCGTCGGGCGCGGCCGCGGGAGTCACCCGGCCCAGTTCCACCAGCAGCCAGGACCACTGCTCCGGGCACTCCGTCAGCACCGCGAGCCGGGCCCGTACATCGGCGCTCCGCTTGGTGTCGTGGGTGGTCAGCGCCGTGCCCGTGGTCGGCCAGTCGCGCGCCAGCCGGGCGCAGAACGCGTGGAACTCCTCCGGCGTCACCGCCGGATGCCCGGGATCGCCGCCCACCTCGTTCGCCGAGATCAGCGGCACGTACCGGTAGAACGCCGTGTCCTCGACCGACTTCGCGCGGAGCGCCGAAGCGGTCTGGGCGAACCGGGCGCAGAAGGCGGCCCGGTCGGGCCCCTCGCCCAGCCGCCCCAGCGCCAGCTCCCGCACCACATCGACGGCCGACGCCTCCTCGGGAACGGAGAACGCCGCCTTCGCGTCCGTCACGACCCCGTCCGGGAGCGTCGCCCGGGCCGTCTCCGTGCAGGGGCCGCCGGCCGTCACGTAGGGGCGGTAGACGGGTACGCGTACGAGCAGTTCGTGCACGGCGGTGTGCAGCGCCCACGGGGCGTGGTCCCGCAGCGCGGGGTCCTCGGCGCAGAGGCGTACGGCGAGCCGGGTCAGCAGCGCGGTTTCGGCGGCCAGTTCATGGGTCACCACCCGGTACGCGGCCCGCCGCACGGTCGCCGGCCAGTGACCGCCGCGGTCCCCGGCCGGTCCCGAGTACTCCCGGTAGCGGCCGATCAGCTCCGCCGCGCCCATCGGATCGACGAAGAGGCCGTCGATCCGGTGCAGCGCGTCGTACCCGGTCGTCCCGGCGACCGCCCAGTCCGGGGGCAGCGGTTCGGCACCCGTGAGGATCTTCTCCACCACCGTCCACCGCCCGCCGGTCGCCGCCGAGAGCCGCTCCAGGTAGGCCGCGGGATCGGCGAGCCCGTCGGGGTGGTCGATGCGCAGACCGTCGACGACCCCGTCCCGGACCAGTTCGAGGATCTTGCCGTGGGTGGCGGCGAAGACCTCGGGATCCTCCACCCGCACTCCGATGAGGTCGGAGATGGTGAAGAACCGACGGTAGTTCAGCGACAAGTCGATCGGTCCGGTGCGGGTCACGGTCGCGGCGGCCGCCGACCGCGGTGATGCTGTGCTCCGCGATCTCTACACCGCGATGGGCAGCCGCATCCACCAGCAGAAGAACGAGGACTTCGACGAAGTGATCGCCGAATCCCTCGCGGAGCTCGGTCTGCCCGCCGCGCTGGGTGCCGCCGCGCACTGTGAGACGTACGACGAGGCACTGCGGCGCAGCCACGACGCCGGCAAGGATCCGGCGGCGGACGCCTACGTCGGTACGCCCACGATCCATGTCGACGGCTCGGTCTGGTTCGGGCCGGTCCTGCGGGCCGTACCGCGTGGCGAGGAGGCGGCGCGGGTCTTCGACAGCTTCCGGGTACTTGCCGCGAATCCGGACCTCTTCGAACTCAAGCGGACCCGCACGGGCAGCCTCGACTTCGGCTGACTGCGACCTTCTGTACCGGGCACGTATAGCCATTGATCCGATGATTCCTATGAAAGTGAGGGCGCAGGGCGGGAATCCTGCAACAAGCGTTGACCGATCCACGTCAATCCTCCTACCTTTCTCGTGCCTGACGAGACTGATCCCAAGGAGGAAAGATGCTCGTACCCCGACGAGCCGCGCTTGTCGCGGCTCTCTCCGCGGTCCTGGCGCTCGGCGTTCCCGGCAGCTTGACCGCGGCCGGAGCCGACTCGGCCGACGCGCACTTGGCAGATGTGTATGTGTCCCCCACGGGTGACGACCACGCGCAGGGCATCGCCCGACACCCCGTCAAGACCCTTCAGCGCGCACGTGATCTGGCGCGCGCGAGGGCCGCGCATGCAGACGGCGACCTCACCGTCCACCTCGCCTCCGGTACGTACCGGACGGAGAAGCCGCTCGTCCTCGACGCCCGGGACTCCGGCCGCGACGGCCACAGGATCATCTGGCAGGGGACCGGATCCACGGTCATCAGTGGCGGCCGCAAGGTCGAAGGCTGGAAGCCGGTCCATGGGCGTCCCGGGCTCTACTCGGCCCCTGCGCCCCAAGGTCTCACCGAAACCCGGCAGTTGTACGTCGACGGAGTGCGCGCCCAGCGCGCGCGCGGCGAAGTGCCCGTCGGGCTGACGGTCACACCCACCGGGTACACCACAACCGCGGACACCCTCGCGCACTGGCGCCATCCGTCCGACGCCGAATTCGTCTACTCGAGCGGCGAGGAGCTCTGGAACGTCGAACGCAACGGCCTCGGCCAGTGGACCGAACCGCGCTGCCGGATCGCCGAGGCCGAGGGCACCACCCTCACCATGGTCCAGCCGTGCTGGGACAACTCCAACAAGCGTGTGGAGTTTCCCGACATTCCGGGCCGCACCGTCTCCATGGTCGGCCCCGGCCATCTCACCAACGGCGGCAAGGCTTCGTACATCGAGAACGCCTATGAGCTCCTGGACCAGCCGGGCGAGTGGTACCTCGACCGCTCGGCCCGCACCGTCTACTACCTGCCACGCAAGGGCGAGGACCTGCGCCGTGCGGACGTCGAGGCGGCCTCGGCCGAGAAACTCCTCGACGGCCGTGGCACCGCCGCGGCGCCCGTCCACGATGTCGTCTTCCGCGGGCTGCAGTTCAGCTATGCGACCTGGCTGACCCCGTCGCGGCCCGAGGGCTTCTCCGAGATCCAGGCCGGCTACACCATTACCGGACCCACCGGCTGGGCCACTCAAGGATTGTGCGGGTTCGTCGAAGGCGGCACCTGCCCGTTCGCCTCCTGGACCAAGATGCCGGGCAATGTCTCCTTCACGTACGGCAAGCGCATCGAATTCAGCGACAGCGTGTTCACGCATCTGGGCGCAGCCGGACTCGAACTCGGGGCCGGTACGGCCGACACCCGGGTCAGTGGCAGCATCTTCACCGACATCTCGGGCAACGGTCTGGAGATCGGCGGTGTGGACGGTCAAACTGCCGCCAGTGGCGTGGAAGTGACGAACAATCATCTCTATGGACTGCCCCGTGAGTATCACGGAGCGGTCGGCATCCTCAACGGCTACACCCAGCACAACACCATCGCGCACAACCAGCTCGACCATCTCGGTTACAGCGCGATATCCATGGGCTGGGGAGGCTGGCCCGACAAGATCGGCTCACCGGCGACGCCCAACCCCAGCCATGACAACGTCGTGAGCGACAACCTCATCTTCGACTACATGCAGATGTTCGACGATGGTGGTGGCATCTACACCCAGGGCATGACCGGCACATCGCTCGCCGACGGTGAGAAGGTCACCGGCAATGTCATCCACGACCAGTGGGGCCTGGGCAAGAGCGTCTACACCGACAACGGCTGCACCTACGAGACCGTCGAGGGCAATGTGCTGTACGGAGCCTCGTACGCCAATGTCGCCAGTCGCCACACCGACTACCGCGACGCGCTCGGCAACAACGACCCGACGCTCATCAAGGACAACTGGTGGGAGGAGGGCACGAGCGACGGCGACAACAAGGGGCTGATGACCACCGGCAACCGCATCATGACCTCCCTCGCCGACGTGCCCGCCGCGATTGTCGACAACGCCGGGGTGGAGCCCGCGTACCGGGGGATTCTCACGCGCAGGACCGGGGCGCTCTCCGTACCCGAGGCGCCGTCACGGGTCGGTACCAGCACGGCGGGGGCCGGCGCCCTGTACGCCACCTTCAACCCCAGCTTCGTAGAGGGTGGTTCAGCGGTTCTCAGTTACACCGCGCATACCCTGCGCCTGGATGGGACGGAGGTGGCTGCGTCGACCGCATCGGCCGCCGACTACAAGCGGCTGGCCTACATCCGGATCGGCGGACTCCCCGAGGACGGCGGACCTTTCACCGTCATCGTCACCGCCGCCAACGCGCAGGGCGCGAGTGCCCCGTCCCTCGCCTCCGCTCCGCTCCTGCCTACGGCGGCCACGGTGCCGGCCGACGCCCCCACCGGGCCGAAGTTGCGCACCGCGGCCCACGCCGCGACCGTGGCGTGGACCCCGCCCGTGAAGATGGGTGACGCCAAGGTGATCGGCTACCGGCTGACGCTCTCCGACGGCCGGACCATCGAGGTCACCGGGCGGGACGCCCTGGTCGGCCAGCCCTCGGGCAAGGGCATGTTCCGGGTGATCGGCGGGCTGACCCCCAGTACCGGCTACACCGTCACGGTTGCCGCTGTCACCGCAGCGGGGGCCGGTCCGGCAGCCACGGTCACGGCGACGACCAAGGCCGGTTAGACGGACTCCGAGTGGGCGCCGGGCATCCCGCGGCGCCCACTTCGGGCCGGTCAGGCGGTGAGTGCCGCCAGGCGCGGCAGGCACGTCCTGGGCGTAATAGTCAAGACCTCTGGTGTGATACTTCCTCACCGGTCCTGGCCAGGCCAAACTGCCACAAGATCAATGTAGTTGGCGAAGCGAGGGCCAGGAACCGCGTCTTGGATCGACTCACCGTTCAGCCAGCATATTTGGAAGGTGTCGCACTCGGTGTCGAGTAGACAGCACACTCCGCCGCTGGCGGCGGTGAGGCCGGTGAACACGGCTCTGATGCTTGCGGATCGCTCGAACAGCCGGCTCATCCCCGACGTGGCTGCGGTGAACTCCAGCGACGCGAAGCGAGGGTGTGGCACGGGCGCGAACCGCACCGTGAGGTAGACGTACCCAATCGCAACTCGCCCGGACTCGTCGGGTTCGGAGTCACGGTCCCCGCAGAACTGACGCACCGCGTCGTCGACGCCGAACATGATTGAGGTGTCGAGTTCAAGCCTGTCACTTGTGGAGCAATCCAGCGGCTCGCTTTTGAAGTTGGAAGTGAACGGGACGTCGATCCGGGCACCACCGGGCATGGTGACCGTAAGCGGCGTCACTCGGCGGGCCGGCGGCGCCAGCTTGGTGAGCTCGATCAGCGCCCTGGCGACGTTATGCGCAGGCACAAAGATCTTGTAGCTGTAGTCAAGCCCCATACACTCCACCCCTTGTCCTCGAACTGGATCTTTCCATGACATGCCCGTACCTGTTCGGCACCTGGGCATTGTCCGGCAGGTATGCAGGCTCCGGCGAACAATTTTCCTGCCCGTCGCTCAGTTGAGTTGTTCATGCTGCGTTGCCTTCGGGGCGTTCGACGAGGTGTCCGCGTTCAAAGCGGGCTCCGGAGCGGACGAGGGCGACGAGGTGGGGTGCGTTCACGGCCCGCCACGCCGGCGTCAGGCCCGGATCGCGGGGAAGCAGAACCACCAGAGCCGTCGACACGCACCCTTCAACGTCCTCGCTACAGTCGATCGGCCTCGTACTGGGCAAGACGACGGCGCAGCGCGAGGTTTTCGCCCTGGGCGACCTCCAGGGCCTTTCGAAGCAGAGTGACCTCCTGGTCGTGGGCTTGTTGTTGCTGAGCAAGGCGGGCGCTCAACGCCCGTACGGTGGCTGACGTCGATGAAGACCCAGTTTCGGGGGCAGGTGCGCCGGGGACTCGGGCCGTTCTTCGTGCGGTGCTGTTCGATCAGGGTGCGGAGTTCTGGATGCTTGTAGAGGAAGTCGGTGCTCACCGCTGCTTTGCGGGCGACTGCGGTGAAACTGACGGGCCGGGCGACCCGCCCGCCCAGGCGGAACACTTGCGCGGAGCCCTCGTCGAGGCCGGTGAGATCGATCTCGCACCGACGAAGGGAGCAGGCTGACCCGTCGCCGGGAACCAGCCACGGCTCAGCGCGGACGGCCGCGCGACCACCCTTTCAGCTGGGCCCGGAGACGTGCCGAGCGCAGCTGCTCACCTCACCGCGGCCCGCGCGAGGCCGGTGTCACGCGCCGCCGTGCTGACCGTAGCGTCATGACGGTGGCTCAGCTGACCGCCCTCTGGTGCCGCGGTGGGACGCCAGCTGCTTGCCGCGGGCGCCTACGGCCGGCTCGACCGCGTGGCGCGGCGTGGGCACGCGGACTGCGGCGGGGGCACGGCTGACGCCCTCGGAACCTCAAGACAGCGGACGCTGTGTGGCGTACTGCAGGGGTCACCGAGCAGGAGCACGAGGCAGCGACAGGGGTTGCACCCACCTGTTGCGCGACCCACAGGCACTCCGCGCCGCCCCGCCGTCGCCCGGCGGCCGGAGCCGGGACGGACGTCGGCGGCACTCCGGTGCTGTCCTTCGGGTGGAACGCTGGGCCCATGACTGTTGGGCACGGAGCAGGCAGCTCACTGCTGTGTTCCGGCGGCGTTCGGGTCATCGAGACCGCTGCTACTCGCGTAGATCCATCCGCTGTGGGGGTAGCACCTCGCCCACAGAGCCGGCCGTGTCAGGGAGGACATACGCGTCTTCACCGAACACCCAGTAGACAAGGTTCATCAGCGCCCTCGAGTTGTACGCGGCGCTTCAGACCTGCCCCGCCCGCGTAGTCGCGGTAGTTCCTGACAAGCAGCTTGTAGATGAGGTCCTTGTGGCGATCGGCTGCGGGGGCGCCCGCGATGAGGGCAGTGGTGGCGGCCGCCACGAGGTCCGCGAGCTGCAGGTGTGAGAGGAGGGCCGGGCGACCCGGCCCTCCTACTCGATTTTCGCGCCGACCCTGCTGCGAGGGCAACCGCGCCCGCAGCCGGGCACTCGACCAGGCTACGGTTGAGCGGCCGGCCCCGCCCCACTCAACCGTTCACACGGCCGCCAGCACATCGAACACGAGGACTAAGGTGGAGTTGGCCGGGAGATTCTTCTGGGCCTGCGCGCCGTAGCCGAGGCCGGGCGGGACAACCACCAGCAGCCTGCTGCCCACGCGGGTGCCCACCAGTGTCTTGTCCCATCCTTCGATGACATTGCCGCGGCCGATGACAACGGACATCGGTGTGCGCTTTGCCCACGACGAGGCGAATAGCTTCGCCTCGTCGTCCCCCCGGTTGCTGTCCCACGCCGCAGCCGAGTACTGAACGACTACGGTCCGGCCAGCCGTGATCCGGGCCCCGCGGCCATCGACCAGCGCCGTCGTGCTCACTCGCTTCGGCGGTGTGGTGTCGGGCACCGAGATCAGGTGCTCCGGCCCGCTCAGCCGAACCCGGGGCAGGCCGTCCGCCGCGGCGTCGGCGCTCCCGCTGACCATCGACTTAGCACCGATGACCTTGGCGATGTCGACGACGAACACGACGGTGTCCGTCCCCGACACCTTCAGCGCGGTATTGCCGGACGGGCCGTAGGCGGCCGACGGGGGCGCGACGACCAGCACGCGGCTGCCGGCCGGCTTGCCCGCGACAGCCCGCTCCAGCGCCGGGATCACCGCCCCGTGGCCGACGGAGAAGACCTTGGGGGTGCCCTCCGTGTAGGTGCTCGGCAGCTCTCGGCCCTGCCATGTACGGGCCGTGTAGTCGGCCACCACCACGTCGCCGCTGCGGGCGCCGGGCCCGTTGCCCCGGCTGAGGTCCGTGACGACGAACTTGCCGGAAGGCTTGGCCTTGGGGACTTTGATGGCCGCCGGACGACCGAAGGCCCCGGATACCTCCGGCAGCACGGCGTCCTCGGTCACAGCGGCCGGCACCGCTGCACGGGATACGGAGACTTCGGGGGCGGGGAGGGGCCGGTTCTGGTCCACCGCCCCGTTGCCGTCCGGGTCATGGCTGGTGCAGCCCGTGAGCAGGAGTACGGCGGCGATAAGGAGTAGCGACGGTCGGCGCATGTTCACCCCCGCTCCTCGCTGCCGCGCCGGGTCAACCCGTGCGCCCTGGCCGCTTCAAGCACGGCCCGGAGCCAGGCCGCTCCCCACAGCAGGGAGGTGGCCTCCAGGAAGGCCGGATAGCGGTCACCGCCGCCCGACCAGAAGACGACGTATATGACGGCGGTGATCAGGCCGCTGAAGAACAAGGCGGCGGATTGAAGCAGGGGGGCGGGCATTCCGCGCATGAGAAGTTCTTTCCTTTCTCGGGTGGGAGCAGGTGGTCCGCCCTGGCAGCAGTGGGTGGGCGTCTGCCAGGGCGGCTGGCCGGCCGTGGCGGGCACCGAGTGGGTGCCCGCCACGGCGGAGTGACTTCAGAGGGACGCCCGGCTAGCAGCTACGCCGGTATGGATAGGCCCAGCCGGTCCAGAAGCCGTATCTGAGTCTCCTGGTGAAGAAGAAGCCCAGACACCCGCCCCGGTTGACCTGGCTCTGCGCGATCGCCTGCGTCCACGCGCCGTAGCTGGCGATGAGGATCGTCAGAATCCATCCGACATAGGGGATATAGGCGGACGCCACGGACACCGGGCCGTACAAGTAGTGCGAATAGCCGGCGATGCGCCGCGTGTACGTCCGGTTGAACTTCAGCCACGCGGAGGCGCCGATGTGCCACCCCCACGAACTGCAATAGCAGCTCTTCCAGAAGCTCCAGAGATGCCATGTGACCCTGCCCCAGTCCCGGTACCCCGTCCACCACTTGTGCCAGCGGCCGTCGAGGTCGACCTTGTTCACCGGGTCGGCGGCGGAATAGTCGTACGCATTCGCGCTGCCGCCGGGAAGGGGGTCCGCCGAGAGGAAACGCCCCAGCGTGGGGTCGTAGAGCCGGACGCCCATGAGCATGGCCCCGGTGAGGGTTTCACTGGAACGCTGCTCTGTGCCCAGCCAGCCATAGCGGGTGGATGGACTGTCTGCGAGCACGTTGCCGTACTCGTCCTGGCGCAATACCACCGGGCTCTTGGCGGTATCAAGCGGCAGTTGCACGGCCACGTCGCCGTGGATGTTGGCGAGTTGGAGCACTGCATCGCCGGTGCGCTTGGTGATCGCCTCCATGCTGCCGGTGAGGCCCGGAACGTGTCGGCCGGCAAGTTCCCCGCCGTCCTCCTCGATCCAGGAAGGACTGTCGTTCGACGAGCCGTAGTGGTTGGTCTTGCGTCCTGCCTGGGTCCAGGTCTCGTCAGCGTTCTTCGTCTCCGTGGACCAGGCCGCCAGGCGGCCTGCGGCGTCCAGGTCCCAAGTCTGCCGGGTCTCTGCGGTGCTCTGCCGGCGGACCAGGTCGTTGGCGAAGTACTCGATGGTCGCCCCGCCGGCCTGCGCCGTGGTGCGGCCGTACGCGTCGTAGCTGATGCCGGACGCGATGAGCCGGTCGGCGCTGTCGTAGGAGTGGGTGGCGGTGGTGGCACCGGTGTCGGTGCACCCGGCACCGGGTTCGCTGACGGATGTGGTCAGCGCGGTGCGGTTGGTGTTGTTGTCGAAGCCGTAGCCCCGGCGGGTGCAGCTTTCGTCCGCCGAGATGTCGTCGGTGCGGACCAGCCGGCCGGTCTTGTCGTAGGTGAAGTACTGCTCGGTGGTATCACCTGTGGTTCCTGTGTGGTGGACGATGCGGCCGTGCACCGAGTAGTCGGCCGTGTCGGAGAGGACGACGGCTCCGTCGGAGTCGCGGGTGTAGACGATGGAGGTCGCCTCGCCCACATTGTTGGCCTGGACCGTGAGCGTGTAGCCGCCGGGGAGCCGCTCGGTGGCGAGCCGCCCGTCGGCGTCGTAGGCCGCACTGAAGGTGCCGGCGACCGAGTCGGTCATGGACGTGGGGAGGCCGCGTGGCTCCTGCGTCTTGTCGTAGGTGTAGGTGATGGCGGACGGGACGGAGTCGTTGATCTTCGTCGGCCGGTCGAGGAGGTCGTACTCCGTGACGGTGGTGTTGCCCACGCCGTCGCTGTAGCTGATCTGGCGGCCGAGCTTGTCGGACTTGGTCGTGATGGTCTGGCCGTTGGAGGTCTGGGTTGCCTGCTGTCCGTTGTTCGCGTCGTAGGTGTAGGTGATGTCCGGGGCTGTGGTGCCCAGGCCTCCCGAGATGCCGGTCTTGACCACCCGGCCGAGGTCATCGGTGGTGATGGTGGTGGTCCGGGTCACGCCGTTCGCGGTTTCGGTTGTCCTGGACGGTTGTCCCCACCAGTCGTATTCGATGGTTGAGGTGGGCAGTTGGCTGGGATTGGCGCCGCCCCCGGTGATCGCGCCGGCCGGCCCCGTGGAGCAGACCAGATCGGCCCACTCCGGGCGGCCGTTGCAGGCGCCGGTGCCGGTGGCGGACCAGTAGGTGGTGATGGTGGTGCCAGCGTCAGTGCCGTTGGACTTGGGCAGCGACTTCTTGACCACGCGGCCCTGGGCGTCGTGGGCGGTCGTTTGGGTGATGTTCTTGCCGCCGGCGTCCTCGATGGTGCTGGTGGCCAGGCCCTTGCTCCAGTCGTAGCTGGTCTTCGTCGTGACGGTGTCCGCGTCGGACGGGTAGCCGGCCACGTGGGCGCCGGTGGTGACGGTGGTCGGCAGGCCGCTGGCCTTGGCGCTGCCGTCGGTGGGCCGGCCCTCGTCGTAGCTGGTGACGGTGTGCTGCCGGGCGGCGACGTCGGTGCCGGCTGGTAGGTCCGTGCCGGTGGCGCCCGCCTTGAGGGTACTGGTGAGGGTGGCCAGGCGTAGCGGCCCGAAGGACTCCACATCCAGCTGCTCCGCACCGTCGTAACGGTAGCTGGTGGACAGCGCCTGGGCGCGCTCGGCGGATGTGGCGTCGCTGATGCCCAGCTGTGTCAGAGTGACCTGGCTCTGTGCGCTCTGGGCCAGCGCCAGCTGCCGGTTGCTCGCCGTCAGCTCTCGCACGGTGTTGCCCCGGTAGTCGTACTCGGTGGCGCTGATGTGGCCGCCGGGTGCGGCCGTGTTCACCTCCCGCCCGGAGGCGTTGGCATAGCTGATCGAGGCACGCACGTACGCGCTCTTGGCCAGCGTCCGGCCGTCGTGCGAGGCCGGCACCTCGTCCTGGGGGAAGACCGCGGTGGCGTCAGTGGGCACGTCCGTCTGCCCCCAGGCCGCCACGTCCGAGGGCGCCATTGCATACGGCGCGGCGGTGCCGGTCAGCGGCACGTCGTAGACGACGCTGGCCGCGGCCGTGCCCTCCGTGACGTCGGCCGTGCCCTGCTTGAGCCCGGGCCGGGATGCCTTGAGCAGCATGCCCTCGCCGGCCGTCGCCGCGTTGCCGGCCTTACCGTAGGCGAGGGTCCACGGCAGCTCGCCGGGCGGGCTGAACTTGGTCAGCCGCCCTGCGCTGTCATAGCCATACTCGGTGAAGGTGGCCGGGGCGATCTCGCGTTGCCAAGCGCCGCGCAGATGCCCGGTGTCGTCGTACTGATACCACTCCATCCACTTGGACGTCGCGTTGGCGGCTCCGGGCTCGGTGGACCACTGGTGGATGGCGCTCACTTGCCCAACGAACGAGCCGAAGGCGGTGTCCGTCGCGGTGGTGGTGGTGGCGTAGCGGAACTCCAGCAGCCGGCAGCCCTTGGCCGACGGCGTGGTCGCACAGGTGCTCGCGGAGACCGCCGAGGTCGGCGCGATGATGTACTTCGGCCGGGCAAGGGTCTGCCCGCCCGAGACAACCTTCTCCGAGACGATCGTCACCGCGGAGTTCGAGGTCGCGCGGAAGGAGGTGGCCGCTTGCCAGGTGGTGGCGGCCGGATCCACCTTGGCGAAGGTGGTGGTCACCCCGCTGGTGTCTGTCAGGGTGAACGACCCCGTTAGCGCACCGGTGAGCGTCAGGTGCTCGGCGCCCGGTTCGGGCTTCCAGCCGCCCGAACCGGTAGCGGTGAAGCCGGTCCCGGCGCCCTGGGCGTCGAGCAGCTCCACTGAGGTCGCCGAGGTCTTGCGGATGCTGTGCCACGCGGAGGCGTTCGACTCGGCCGAGACGCCGGACACCCAGCCGGGACCGAAGATCGGTGCCTGGCCTTCCAGGTCCTGGCCGGCGGTGGCGCGCCGCGACGAGAGGGTGCGCGTAACCGCGATCCCGAACGCCGAGACGTCGTTCTCCGTCACCGTGTAGTCGCCGGTGAGCGTGTTCACCTCACCGGGACCCACCTCCCTGCTCGGTGCGTCACCGGCCTCCCGGTCCACCGTGGCCGTGACCGACTGGGAGTAACCCGTGGACGTGCCGTCGGTGAACGCCGCCCGGACATCGATGGGGCCGTCCTCGGCGAGCGTGGTGGTGACGTTCCAGGTCAGCGCGGGCGGTGCCCCGTTCGGCGCGGCCAGCGGCCATGCGATCACTGGAGTGCCGTCGGCGTTCTTGGTGACGTCGGCCAGCGGCACGGTGTGCCAGGCGTCGGTCTCGCCGCGCCGGTACTGGTAGGTCACTCCGGTGTAGGTGGGCTTGCCGGTCGCGGCCAGGGCGAGGCGTCGTGCGGGCCGGTCGCCTTCCCCCGGGGCGAGCATCGCCGCGCCATCCGCACCGACACCGAACTTGTACTGGGTCGTGGCCGATGACAGGTTGCCGCCGGAGTCGATGGTCTTGGCGTACAGGGTGTGCCAGCCATCGGCCGGGGTGATGGAGATGTTCAGCGGGTCGCCGCCGGTGCCGTCGACGGTGTCGTCGATGCGTTTGGCCATGGCCGGGTCGTCCAGGCCCCACTTGAAGCCCTGGCCGTCGGTCGATGTGGTGTCCAGGGTGCAGGAGACCGCGCCGGACACCTTGGCGGTCCATGTGTTCGCCGGGTAGACGGGGCAGGAGACGGTCGGCGCGGTGGGCAGCCCCGTGTTCAGCACGAAGGGCGTGTAGCCGGTCCAGGCCCCGTAGTCGGTGCTGTCGTAGGCGCGGACGCGCATCCGCAGGTGCGAGCCGGAGGGGAAGGCGTTGGCCGTCGGCACTGTCAGGGTGGAGGTGGAGCCGGAGGCCACCTTGTTGCCGTAGGCGGTGTAGCTGTAGGTGGTGTCGGCGTAGGCCGGGTCGGCGGTGACCTCGAACTGGGCCTGCGCGTTGCCGCCGTCGGCGTCGGTGACCTTCGCTGAGAGCATCGGGGTCAGCGAGGTGACGTACCGCTTGCCGTTGTAGGCGTTGACCACCGAGGGCGAGGCGGCCAGGGCGGAGGTGGTGGCGTAGGAGTTGTAGGTGACCGTCAGGTGCGGTTCGGCCGAATGATCCCCGGAGACGTAGTTCGCGGAGCGGAAGCGCCGCCAGGTGTACGGGTCGGTCTCGCTCGCGCCCGCGATGCGCAGGCCGTAGTTGGCGCTGCCGCCGGCCCATGCCTGCACGATGGCGTCGATGTCGAAGTTCATCGTGCCGCCGGGGCAGGAGGTGGTGCTGTAGCCGAGCGCGGCCTTGTTGACCACCGCACCGGTGGCGGTGGTGGCCGGCTGTGCGCCCCACGTGAGGGCGGCGGAGTCCCAATTGGCGGTGATGCGCCGTACCTCGGTTCCGGCGCCGGTGGTGGCGCAGGTGGAGGAGTAGTACGAGTACAGCGCCAGGTTGGTGTCCAGAATGTGCTTGCCGTTGAACCTGGCCACGTCGAACTTCAGGTACGAGCGCGCCTTGTTGGCACCCGTGTCGTAGGTACCCGACTTGAGCTCCGCCGAGCCCTGCTGCGAGTCCGGGTAGTCCGGGGTCTGCACCCAGGTGTCGGTGGTGACCGCCAGCGTCGTGGTCGGGTCCACCGTCACCGGCCACTTCAGCGCCGGGTCGGCGAGGAAGGCCGGATCCGGGGTGAGCACCAGGGTCTGTGACCCGTCGTCGGCCGTTTCGATCTCGGTGGCGACCTTCGCCAGGTGCTCGGGCTCGCCGGAAAGGGGGTGTTTGGAGGAGTCCCACATCATCGGCGCGGGTGCCTCGGCCACCTTCTTGCCGTCGCTGCCGCGCAGCAGTAGGTGGCCCGATGCGGCCTGGGAGATTTTCAGCCCGTCCAGGTTCAGCGGGATACGGAAGGACACCGGATCGGCCGGCGCCTTGTCCAGGATGACGTTCTGGGAGAAGCCCTGCTTCTGCGCCGTGACTTCGAGCGTCTGGCCGTCGCCCAGATTGTATGAGGCGGTGTCGCCCTTCACCGTGGGCGCGGGGAGCTTGTCCTTCCAGCCGAGGCCGAACGATGCTTCGCCCTTGGTCACCGAGGCCAGCTCGGTGTCCCCACCGTCGGAGACCGCGATGTCCGCAGCCGCAGCCCTGGGCTGCAGGTTGGCACCGACATCGGACAGCGAGGTGTCGATGTCCTTCCAGGCGCCGTCCTTCCGGACCCGGATCGGCCCGGCGTAGCTGGTCGTCTGCAGCGCCCCCGAAGGCAGTGCCCACGTCGATGAATCCTCGGTCCGCGCCGCAAGGACTTCGATCTTGCGATCCTGCAGGCGGGCCATCAGCCGGGCGGAGGCCTCATTCGCTGCCTCCGCAGGGCCGGTCGCGGCGGCGGACTCCGTGACTCCCTCCGGAGCGCTCCGGGGTGCGATTGCCATGGCCGCACCCCCTGGCTGAACCACCAGGGCCGTTTCAGCCAGCAGTACCAGCGTGAGGACCCCCGCTGTCCGACGCACAGGACGCGCCGTGCGCGTCGCGTTCGGCGAGGATCCGAGCCATCCGAATGGTCTCGACCATGGTTTCGGGCGTGCACGACTCATCCAACACTCCTTGCTGCAAGAGGAATTGATCGCGGGGGGTGGCCGCGCAACCTGTGGGTGGCGTGATTATCTACGGGCTTCCGGGACCGATCCGCAGCCCGGACGGGGACGTAAACCCAAACCCATGAAAGGCTCAAGTATCAGCAAAAACTGCTGGTCCAAGCCCTCGGCGTGAAGCTCTCGTGAGCCACCAAGAGGCCTCGGTGATCCTGATATGTCACTTCCAGAGGGGGTGACCACCACCGACCGATCCCGGCTGTGATCCTTTGCCAAAACAAGAAGGAAGATCTGTCGGTTCCATGACATGCGGTGATGCCGCGGTCAGCGAGCACTGCGTCTGGGCGGCGCCTGGGTCGACCGCGCTTGCCACGCACGGGCGGAACTGCTTGCAGCAGCGGGATCAGTTGCAGTGGCGAAGAAGAAGGCCGCCGTGCCGAAGTTCGTGCTGTTCCGAGCCGACTCGATCGCGGTGTCCATGCCCGACGCGGACGATCGGCTGGATCGTGCACTACACCCCGGGCAAGAAGCTGCCGCAGCCCTGGAACCAGCGGTTCTGGGCAGCGGCCCACGCTGGCCCTAGCTTGACTCTGTCGGGGATCTTGGAGTTTCGCTGTGCGGCGGCTTGGTCAACAAGCATGCTCGTGTCGTTCCGATGACCGATGCAGCTGCCGAGGTGCCCGTTGTCCGTCCGCAATGGCCTGACCACCCTCTTCGCGGCCTTCGACGTCGCGACCGGCGAAGTCATCACCTCGCTGCACCGTCGACACCGGGCAGCGGAGTTCAAGAAGTTCCTCATCAAGATCGAGAAGGAGGTTCCTGGGCACCTCCAGGTCCACCTGATCTGCGACAATTACGGCACCCACAAGACACCGGCCATCAAGGCCTGGCTGTCCAAACACCCCCGATTCCACCTGCACTTCACCCCCACCGGTTCGTCCTGGATCAACCAGGTGGAGAGGTGGTTCGGCTTCCTCGCCGACCAGAAGATCCGCCGCGGTGCACACAAAAGCGTGCGCTCGCTGGAAGCCGACATCCGAGCCTGGGTCAAGGAATGGAACGAAAACCCAACACCGTTCATCTGGTGTCGGCGGCGGCTGAACTTGGGTTCTGGATCACTTTCAGTGCCGGGGCCACGGAGGGTCACCGAAACCGCGATCATGAACGGCTGTGGGTGTCTTCTTTGAGGACCTGTGGTTTCACCAGGTCGAGGGTGTTCGGATCGAAAACGTAGTGGTGGAAGGCGAATTGGTGGTCGTGCGAGCCCGGGCAACGGCGGAGCGGGCCGGGTGTTCCGTCTGCGGGGTGCGGTCCGCGCGGGTGCACAGCCGATATGTACGCCGCCTTGCGGACAGCGCGGTCGGACACCGCCGGGTGGTGATCGAGTTACAGGTCCGTCGGTTCCGCTGCGGTGAGGGCACGTGTCCGCAGGCGACCTTCGCCGAGCAGGTCAGCGGGCTAACCTTCCGCTACTGCCGACGCAGTGCCGGGCTGCAGGTGGTGTTGCAGAAGCTGGCGCTGATGCTGGCCGGCCGGGCGGGGGCCCGGCTGGTGGACGCGCTCGCGGTTCCGGCGAGCCGCTCCACGCTGCTGCGCCTGATACGGGCCCTGCCGGAACCGGCACCGCGCACTCCGAGGGTGCTCGGGGTGGACGAGTTCGCGCTGCGCAAGGGACACGTCTATGCCACCGTCCTGGTGGACATCGAGACCAGGCGCCC
The DNA here is from genome assembly GCF_042884935.1 of Streptomyces sp. NPDC058092. Taxonomy (NCBI): domain Bacteria; kingdom Bacillati; phylum Actinomycetota; class Actinomycetes; order Kitasatosporales; family Streptomycetaceae; genus Streptomyces; species Streptomyces sp. NPDC058092. The sequence continues at coordinate 11,500 of NZ_JBHVSY010000033.1, read as the reverse complement.
GGTGGATCTACTGCCCGACCGCAACGTGTCGACGGTGGCCAAGTGGCTGACCGCCCATCCCGGCGTCGAGGTGATCTGCCGTGACCGCTCCCTCGCCTTTGCCGAGGCCGGACGGCTCGGCGCCCCGGACGCCATCCACGTCGCGGACAGGTGGCACATCTGGAAGAACCTCGCGGAGGCCGTTGAGAAGGCCGTCGTCCGCCACCGTGCCCTGCTGCGCGAACCACAGGCGGACAACTCCCAGGCCGTCGCGGTCCCGGACATAGCAGAGCTGGCCCCAGACGCTCCGGCCGAGCCGCGACGGTCGGGCCGGCTCTCGGACCGGGTCCGGGAACAGCACGCAGCCGTCCACGACCTGCTCAGCCAGGGCATCGGCCTGCGCGTCATCGCACGGCGGTTGGGACTGGCCCGCAACACAGTCCGCCGCCTCGCCAACGCAGCGACCGCGGATGAACTCCTCATCGGACGGTGGACGGGCCGCACGAGCATCCTCGATCCCCACAAGCCCTACCTGCACCAACGGTGGGCCGAGGGCAGCACCACGGCCCACCGCCTGTTCGAGGAACTCCGCGAGCGCGGCTACGAAGGTGGCGAGAGCGTCGTCAAGGCGTACGTGCGCAAGCTCCGCGAAGCCTTCCCGCACGACGATCCGCCCCGCAAGAATCCTTCAGTGCGGGACGTGACCAGCTGGATCACCCGGCATCCCGACCGCCTCAACGACGACCAGGCCCAGCAGCTCAAAGCCGTTCTGGCCCGCTGCCCGGAGCTGGAGCAGACCGCCCAGCACGTCCGGGCGTTCGCCGAGTTGATGAACAACCGACAAGGCCAGCACCTCGGCCAGTGGATCGACCGCGTCCAGGCCAACGACCTGCCCGCCCTGCACAGCTTCGTCAACGGTCTCGGCCAGGACCTCGACGCCGTCGTCGCCGGCCTCAGCCTGCGCTACAGCTCCGGTGCGGTCGAAGGCCACAACAACAAGATCAAGATGCTGAAGCGCCAGATGTTCGGCCGCGCCAACTTCGACCTCCTGCGCAAGCGGGTCCTCCTTGCGGCATGAAGCCGTTCATGATCGCGGTTTCGGTGACCCTCCGTGGCCCCGGCACTGAAAGTGATCCAGAACCAGAATTCAAGCGACGCCGAGATCTGGACCAAAACAGCAGAAGAGATCCTCGACTCACTCGCCCGTTTCTGCCGTCGTTAGTTCCTGTATGAGTGATTCTTCGGGTGTGCCCGCACCGCGTCGTGGTCCGAAGCTGGAACCGTTGTTGTTGTCCGTTGACGAGCGTGCGGTGTTGGAGCGTTGGGCCCGGCGGGCGACGTCTGCGCAGGCGGTGGCGTTACGGGCGCGGATCGTGTTGGCGTGTGCAGGCCCTGACGTTCCGCCGATTGTTGTGGTGGCGCGGGATCTTCGGGTAGCGGCGGATACGGTCCGTAAGTGGCGTCGGCGGTTCCTGGCCGGCCGGCTGGACGGGTTGGTGGACGAGCCCCGGCCGGGCCGGCCGCCCACCATCAGTGTCGACCAGGTCGAGGCGGTCGTGGTCAGCACGTTGGAGGAGATGCCGAAGAACGCCACCCACTGGTCGCGCAAGTCGATGGCCGACCGCAGTGGGCTGTCGAAGTCGACCGTGGGCCGAATCTGGCGGAAGTTCCATCTCAAGCCTCATCTGACGGACACCTTCAAACTGTCGACGGACCCCTTGTTCGTGGAGAAGGTCTACGACGTGGTCGGGCTGTACTTCAATCCGCCCGAAGGGGCGGTGGTGCTGTCGGTGGACGAGAAGTCGCAGATCCAGGCGCTGGACCGGTCCCAGCCGGTGCTGCCGATGATGCCGGGCATGCCCGAGCGTCGCACCCATGACTACGTCCGCAATGGCCTGACCACCCTCTTCGCGGCCTTCGACGTCGCGACCGGCGAAGTCATCACCTCGCTGCACCGTCGACACCGGGCAGCGGAGTTCAAGAAGTTCCTCATCAAGATCGAGAAGGAGGTTCCTGGGCACCTCCAGGTCCACCTGATCTGCGACAATTACGGCACCCACAAGACACCGGCCATCAAGGCCTGGCTGTCCAAACACCCCCGATTCCACCTGCACTTCACCCCCACCGGTTCGTCCTGGATCAACCAGGTGGAGAGGTGGTTCGGCTTCCTCGCCGACCAGAAGATCCGCCGCGGTGCACACAAAAGCGTGCGCTCGCTGGAAGCCGACATCCGAGCCTGGGTCAAGGAATGGAACGAAAACCCAACACCGTTCATCGACTCTGCTGCCCAATTCGTTCAGGCGGAGAGTCGGTAGTTGAGTCGTTCGAGCTGGCTGTGGCGGGTGCGGTCGGGGGTGCCGGTGGTCCAGTGGGCGTCGAGTCGGATCACGTTGAGCGCGGTGGCGGAGAAGGCGTGTTGGAGGCGGACTTTCGGCAGGCCGCGGTAGCGGGCCCGGCGGATTCCGGTGACGTCGAGGGCCTGGTTGATGGTGCCCTCGACGCCGGCCCGGAGGGTGTATTTGTTCTTCCAGGTGTTGGTCTTCTGCTCGGCGCGGGCTCTGGCGAGGTTCTCGTGGAGTTCCTCGGGCCTCAGGGTGAGCGTGCGGCGCCCGATCTGCGAGGTGGTGCACTGCTTCTGGAAGGGGCATTCCCGGCAGGTCAGGACGCTGAAGGTGATCACGATGGCGTCGGTGCCGTGCTGTTTCACCGGGTTCCAGTGGGAGCTCGTCTTGCCGGCGGGGCAGCGGACCTGACGGGTCTTCCAGTTGACGGTGAAGGCGTTCTTGTCGAAGCCCTCGGCGGCCTTGGCCTGCGCGGAGCAGTCCAGGAGGACTGGAGTGACCATGCGGATGCGCTGCTTCAGGGCCTTGGTGATCAGGTCCGCGGAGGGGTAGCCGGAGTCGAGGTAGTGCTCGGTCGGCTTCACCCCGTGCGCGACGAGCTTGCGCTGGATCGGGGCGGTCGCCTTCACATCGGGCACGGTCGCGTCGGTGGTGTGCACATCGGTGATCAGATTCGGCATCGCTCCTGCCGCTGCCTCCGCCCCAGCTACGGCGTCGGCGTCGGCGTCGGCGTCGGCGTCGGCGTCGGCGTCGGCGTCGGCGTCGGCGTCGGCGTCGGCGTCGGCGTCGGCGTCGGGGAGAGTGGAGCAGGTTTCCGTGAGGTGGATCTTGTAGCCCATCCAGAACAGGTCATCGCCCTTGGCCGCCCAGCGTGCGTCCGCGTCGTAGGGGGAGGCCAGGCGGAGTTGACCGGGCGGGACGCCGTCGTCGGCGTCCCGCTTCTTGATCACCTGCCGTCCCCGGCTGTCGCTGCGGATGATGTAGGTCTGCACGAGTACCTGCCGCAGCAGGTGCACGGCCTCGATCTGACGGATCCATACCGGGGCGTCATCGGCCCAGGCGGCCAGGCACAAGGCGAGGGCGTCCTGGCCGAAGACCTGGGCGAGGCGGTCGCGTTTCGTTTGCGAGGGCGGCATGCGCCAGCCGTCGACCCGCGGCCCGTACCGCTCGGCGAACTCCGTCACGTCAATCTGCCCGGCCAGCCAGAGGGGGGCCGCAACCGCGAGGGCCTCCAGAGCAGCGCGCACGCTCTCGCCGGCCAGCTCCAGGCGGTTCAAGTCCCGCACCGCGCTGATCACATGGGTGGAGTCAGTGCGCTGCTTGCCCCCTGCCGCCACCAGACCGGCGTCCTTGCAGTGCTCAAGAAGCCGGTCGAAGACCACCCGCTCCATGCCGTTGTCCGCGAGCCGGGCCCTGAACTTGCTGAGCACACTGGCATCGAAGCCTGTGTCGGTGAGCTCCGCTCCGAGCGCGTACTTCCAGTCGATGGCCCGCACCGCCATCGCCGCGGCCTGCCGATCGGTGAGGTCCTCGGCGAACTGCAACACCGTCACCAGCGACAACACCCCAGGCGACAGGCCCGGCGCCCCGCGCACCCCGAACGCCTCGGCGAACGGCTCATCGACGAAGACCGCCGCGAGGTGGTCCCGCACCCGTATTGCCAGGCTCCCCTTGGGGAACGCCGCCCGCGCCACCACCACGGTCTGCTCCGGAATCTCCCGCAGTCCCACCGGCCGCATCGACATCCGTACCGCCTCCACGGCCGCACGACGGAAAAGCGGCCTCACGAACGATCATCGCGGACCCGCCCTCACCCCCGCAGTGAATTAGGCAGCAGAGTCTTCATCTGGACCAAAACAGCCGAAGAGATCCTCGACTCACTCGCCCGTTTCTGCCGACGGATCTCCGGCGCAGGACACTAGCAGCGCTGCCGAGTCCACTTCGTCCGCGACGTTTTCTCCACGATCCCCAAAGGAGCAGCCGAGATGGTCGCCGCGACTATCCGCACACTCTTCGCTCAGCCCACCGCCGAAACCGTCCGGGCCCATCTCGACACCGTCGCGGACATGCTCGGCAAGCAGTTCCCCAAGGTCAGAGAAATGCTCCTCGGCGCGAAGGAGGACCTGACCGCCTTCGCGGACTTCCCTCACCAGCACTGGAAGAAGATCCAGTCGACCAACCCCTTGGAACGGCTGAACCGGGAGATCAAGCGCCGGTCCGACGTCGCCCAGTTCTTCCCGACACCCACGCCGTCGCCCGGCTGGCCAACGCTGTCCTGGCTGAACTCCACGACGAGTGGATCGCCGTCCCTCGCCGCTACCTCTCCATCGAGAGCATGGACAGCTCTATCCGGGCAGCGCACCCCCCTGCCCGGCACAACCGAGTGATCACCTACACCACGTCACGGGACATGGCCCTGGGCTTTGCCCGGCCATGTGGATCTCCATGACCTTTGGTCCGAAACCCTTTGGGTTCCGGACCAGTACCACGGATTGACTGCAGGGTGAAATCGCCTGTCATCGACATGGTGATCCCTCCAAGGCCACCAGCCCGCGTCTGCAGCTGGTGGCTCCGGTGACACCCTGGAGGGATCCGCATCTAATGAACGCCGCACGCACCCCCATGCCGAGCGAAGATGACTGCTGGGAGGCGTTCTGGGACGCCCTGGCCGCCGCAGTGGCGACGCGTCATGAATCCGTATCAAACGGCGCGCAGGACAAGCGTGAGACACCCCCCGGTCAAGGTAGCCCTACAGCACAGCACCAGCCGTAGAGGGCGCTCCCGCCGCCGACACCAAGGGGCGTTCCTCCCACATGGGAACGATCCGATACTTCTCCTCCAGCGGCAATCCGCGCCCCTTGCGGACGTAAATCCCGCGCACGACCGTTTCAATCAGCTTGTTCCTGGTGTTCGGCGTCGCCTGCTCCCACTCGTCCACCAAACTCTTGAAGGCCACGGCGCGGGGCTGGGAGACCATGCGCTCTCGACGTTTCGAGAGCTGCTGACGCTCCGTCTCAAGCTCCTCGCGGCGAGCGTTGATCCGCTCCTGCTTGCGGCGAGCAGCATCCGCGTTGATCAGGCCATCCACCAAGCTGTCGGTGAGCTTGTCCTCCTGCCGCACCAGCCTTTCCAGTTCCCGTTCGATGCCGGTGAGCCGGGCTGCGGAGTCATCCGGCTTCAGCGCCGACTGACTCCGGCACACGCGCGTCTCCATGTCCTGGCCGCCCTTGGCGTTCTCCTTGAGCCAGTCAAGTACGCGGGCTTCGATGTGTTCCAGGTTTCCGTACCCGGATCCGCGGCATGAACCGAGTTCGGCGTACTGGCGGCACCGCCACGTCACATCGAACGGATCGGGACGGCCGTCAATCGGGGGCCTCCGGATCTTCTTCGCCCGGAGCAGGGCGTGCATCGAGCCCCCGCAGGCCGCGCAGAAGACCAACCCGGTCGTCGAGTACCGGATCTCTCCCCGCTCACGGGCTGACGTCTTCGGCGAATCACCACGGCGGTCGAGATAGGCGTCCCAGACACGCTCGCACTCAGCGCGGTCGCTGATCACGGGTTCGTGCCCGCCCGGCAAGTACAGTCCGAACGTCTCCGGCCTGCGCGACCTGTTGCGTCCCCGGCGCTTGACTCCGTCCTTGTCGGTTCGCAGGACGTGCTGTTGCTCCGGCAACCGGTAGCGCACGAACCCGAGGCCGAAGCCCGAGTCGAGGATGTCGTACAGGCGCCCGGGCGTCACGGGCTTGCCCGAGGCCGGATCGTACCACTCGTGCGTGATGTGAGCGATGAACTCACCGGCGGCCACCCGCCGCCAGGCATCGGCCAGCCTGGGCCCCAGCACCGGATCGACCTTGAGTATGCCCTCCTTGCACGCCGGGCAGGTCTCCAGCGGTACACCCGGCTTCCGGGGAGGGCAGGTGTCGCACCGGTAGTAGCCGAATCGCCCCTGGTTCGCGTGCGGAAGTCCCTTGCGTCGGCGTCGGGCTATGGATTCCTTCCATACGTCGGCCTGCTGGTCGCTGAACAGCTCAGCGATGTTGAGCATCTGCCGGATCGCGAAGCGGCCGATGTTCGTCCGCCCATCGAAGTCCTCCTTGACCGCACGGACTTCAATGCCCAGCTCGGTGAGCCGGTCGAGGTTGGTCAGCGAGTCCTTCATGTTCCGGCCGAAGCGCGACCAGACCCACAGGATGAGGACGTCGAATTCCTCTCGCTCAGCCATCCCAATGATCTTGGAAATCTGGCGTTCCCCGAAAGAGCGTCCCGTCTTTCCCAGGTCCATGATGGGCTTCCCCACCAGGTGCATGCCCTCCTTGGCGGCAAGCGTCTCGCCCTGGAACTGCTGCAGCTCCGGGCTGATCATGTCGTCCCTGGCCGTACTGACCCGGATGTAGATCAGCGCTCGTCGCGCACACCCCGATTCGGTTCCTGCCATCGTCGTTCCCTTCCACGTTCCCGGTCCTGTGACCGCGCCGGCGACGGCATCTCATCATGGAAAGGGCGGCACGACATTCGTCGCGCCGGTACTCATGGGCCTGGACCCGAACCTGGCGATCATGATGTCGGGTGTCGCGACGGTCATCTTCCTGCTGGCCACGCGCGGCCAGGTGCCCAGCTACCTCGGCTGTTCGCTCTCCTTCGTCGGGGTCGCTGCGACGATCCGGGCGAGCGGCGGCTCCAGCGCCGTGGTCACCGGTGCGGTCTTCGCCGTCGGTGTGGTGCTCTTCCTCGCCGGTCTCGCGGTGCAGCGGTTCGGCGCCCGGATCATCCACGCGGCGATGCCGCCGGTGGTCACCGGCGCCGTCGTCATGCTGATCGGCTTCAACCTGGCTCCGGTGACCGCGTCGACGTACTGGCCGCAGGACCAGTGGACGGCGCTGCTGGTGATGCTGTTCACCGGACTGGCCGTGGTGTGCCTGCGTGGATTCTTCTCGCGTATCGCGATCTTCCTGGGGCTGGTCTTCGGGTACGCGCTCTCCTGGGTCCTCGACCGGGTCTTCGGCAAGATCCACTCCCCGGTGGGCGGCGCCCAGGCCGTCGACCACTGGCGGCTCGATCTGTCGGGTGTCGCCAAGGCCGACTGGATCGGGCTCCCGTCCTTCCACGCGCCGAGCTTCGAGTGGTCGGCGATCCTGGTCGCCCTGCCCGTGGTCATCGCGCTGATCGCCGAGAACGCCGGGCATGTGAAGGCCGTCGGCGAGATGACCGGCGCCTCGCTGGACGACAAGCTGGGCACCGCGATCGCCGCCGACGGCGCCGCGTCGATGCTGTCGACCGCGGTGGGCGGCCCGCCGAACACCACGTACTCCGAGAACATCGGCGTCATGGCCGCGACCCGCGTCTACTCCACCGCCGCGTACTGGGCCGCTGCCTGCTTCGCCCTGCTCTTCGGCCTCTGCCCCAAGTTCGGCGCGGTCGTCGCCGCCATCCCGGGCGGTGTGCTCGGCGGCATCACCGTCATCCTGTACGGCATGATCGGCCTCCTCGGCGCCCAGATCTGGCTGCACGCCAAGGTCGATCTGCGCAATCCGCTGAACCTGGTCCCGGCCGCCGCGGGCATCATCATCGGGGTCGGCGGGGTCAGCCTGAAGATCACCGACACCTTCGAGCTGAGCGGTATCGCGCTGGGCACCATCGTGGTGATCACCGGCTACCACGTACTGCGTGCCTTCGCCCCGGCGCACCTCAAGACCCAGGAGCCCCTGCTGGATTCGGGAACGTCGGCGTACGGCGAACAGGATCCGACGGACAAGGCGTAGGGCCTCTCGATCGGATCACGCCGATCGCGTGTACGCCCGCTGCGCGGGTGGCGTGCCCGTTCCCCCATTCCGATGAACCCCTCGGCCGGTCGGTGCCGTGGCGGGTCCCCGGCTGGGACGCTGCCCCCATGGCGCAGTTCGAGCAGGTGCAGAGGTTTTCGCAGGGGGACGGGCCGGGCGTCGCCACGGTCCCCGACATCGCCCCGGTGATCGAGCGAATGCGTGTGCTGCGCACCGCCTGGCCGCCGGTGGGCGGCGTCGAGGACGGGGTGGAGGTCTTCAACCGGGTCTATCTGACGGTCACCGAGACCATCGACCGGCAGATCGACGACGGTGCCTTCCCCGACCGGCGGGCCGCCGCCGCACTGGATGTGCGGTTCGCGGAGCGCTATCTGTCGGCGGTCGATGCCGCGGCGGCGGGGCGGCGGCCGCCCGACTGCTGGCGGCCCCTGTTCCAGTACCGGCGCCATCCCGGTGTACGGCCGCTGCAGTTCGCCCTGGCCGGCGTCAACGCCCACATCGCCCACGATCTGCCGCTGGCCGTCGTGGACACCTGTCGCGCGCTGGGCTGCGCCCCGCCGGACCTGGAGGACGAGTTCGACCGGGTGGGCGATCTCCTCGTGACGATGGAGGAGCGGATCCGCGAGGATCTGATGCCGGGCCCCGATCTGCTGGAGCTCGCGGACCCGCTCACCCATCTGCTCGGCTCGTGGAGTCTGGAACGTGCCCGCGAGGCGGCCTGGTCGGCGGCCCTGGTCCTGTGGCGGCTGCGCGATGTGCCGCTGCTCGCCGAGGAGTTCAGGAAGCGGATGGACGCGGGGGCGGGTCTGGTGGGGCGCTGTCTGCTCACTCCCTGCCGCTGACAACGCCCCGGACTTCAGAAGCAGTCGCCGTACCAGTGGACCGCGCCCGGCGCCGTGACCGTGGCCCGGACGGATTCGGCGGTGGCGTGCAGCGGGCGCGCCATGCCGGCATGCTCCTCCACCGACCGGGGGTCCGCCAGCAGCGCCGGGAGTGCCGCCCGGACCTCGGGGCCGTCGGGAATCCGGACCCGCGCGCGGCTCAGCCCCGCGCCCCGGCCTCGTTCACCGACGGCGGCGAACAGCTCGCCCAGGCACTCGGGCGCGCCGGCGAACTCGCGCACCTCCACGTACTCCCCCGCGTGCTGGGCCACGATCCAGCCGACGAGCGCCCCCGACGCGGGGTCCTCCGCCACGAGCGACCGCTCGACCGGGCCGTACCAGGCGGGCACCCGCACCGACCAGTCCTCGGGCGCCCGCAACGAGCTGAGCGGCCTGTTCACGTTGTGCGCGTGGTGCAGGGCGGCCACCTCCACGGCGTCCCGCGCGGTGGCCTCGCGGACCCGGAACGCCCCGGAGGCTGCCGGGGCAGCCAGCGTCCCCTCGGTGTACGTACTGCCGAACTCCTGCCATCCCGAACCCCGGTAGACACCGGGCGTGCCGGTGAACAGCAAGGACCAGGCGCACTGTTCGGCCGTCATGGTGCGTTCCGCCGCCACCAGCAGCCGCCGCACCAGCCCCTGTCCCCGGGCCTCGGGGCGGGTGGCGACGCTGCCGATGCCGCCGACCCGCTGCGGGGTGCCGCGCGCGTCGCGGATCAGCCGGGGTACGTAGACGACGACCGCGTCGATCCCGCCTCCCGGACCGTTCTGTGCGACGAACGTGTGCCGGTGGCGGTCCGGGTCGAGGGCGTGCAGGGCGGCGATGTGCGGGGCGTCGAAGCACCGTTGCCACAGGGCGGCCAGGGCCGCATCGTCGGCCCCGGTCGCGGTCCGGATGACGGCGGTCACAGGGTCAGGTTCCCGTCCGTGCGCACCGAGTCGCCGTTCGCGGGCATCGCGCTGCGCTTCGTACCGTCCTCCACGCACGCGGTGTGCAGAACCGAAGCCAGGGCGTCCGGGGCGAGGTGGAGCGTGCCACCGGTGAAGCGGCTGCCGGTGGCCGCGTAGTGGTTCGTGCCGTCGGTGATGCGCACATGGGCGGTGTCCGGTGCGGAGGCGGCGCTGCTGAGCGCGGTGATGTCCCAGGTCACCCTTCCCGGGCCGGCCGCCCGGCCGAGCAGCGTCCTGGCCTTGTTGCTGCCGGTGAGGCGGGTGCCGCCGGTGACGGTGAGCCGCTGGTCGCGTACGGCGCTGAGTTCGATGCCGGTGTTGTCGTACGTGCCGCCGTCGATCCGCAGGTCCGCCGAGCCGACCGAGAGCGGGGCGGCGTTCTCGGCGCCGGTGACGGTGCAGTCGGTGAAGTGGACGGGTCCCGCACCGCGCAGGATCGCGCCGTCGACGCCCTTGAAGGTGCAGCGTATGAAGTGGACGGGAGCGGTGACCGGGGTCTGGACGAGGACGGCTCCCGCGGGCGGCTCGAAGGAGCAGTCGCTGATGGTGGTGGGCCGGGTGGAGCGGGCGGAGCGCTGGGCGACCGCGAAGGTCTTGGCGGTGCAGCCGCGGACCTGGGCTCCGTCGGCGTTGACGGTGAGGGTGCCGGCCTGGTCGAAGGTGGGGCGCGCGATCACCGTGATGTCTTCGAGCGTCAGATCGGTGATCTTGGTGTTGGCGGTGAACCAGGAGCAGACGTGTCTGCGTACGGTGATGCGCTTGGCGGAAATCCCCCACTGTGCACCGGAGTTGGCTATGTCCATCAGTCCGGAGTTGCCGTCGAAGAGCAGGTCGTGCTCGTACTGCCCGTGGGTCGTGAAGGGGTTGCCGCCCGCGTCGTCGCCGTCGCCGTGGCAGTTCACGACGGTGCAGTAGGCAGAGGCCGTGAGGTCGTTGAGGTGGCGGACGTTGCTGGTCGTGCAGTCCGCGACCCGTCCGTACAGACAGTAGATCTGCTGGGTGAGATAGCCCGCGCCGCCGTACTCGACGGTGGGCGGGTTCTTCAGCGAGCAGTCCTCGGTACGGAAGCGGGTGCACCAGCGGCGCATGATGACCGGCCAGAAGGAGCCGGTGGCGTGGATTCCGGAGACGTCGCAGCCGACGGCGTACTCGAAGCTGACGGGGTGGGAGCCGGTGTACTCGTCGGGACCGGCACCTTCGAAGACCAGGTTGCGGATGTGGGTGCCCTGGACCGGTTCGACGCGGGTCCAGGTGAGGGTGCGGCCCGCGGCGAGTTCCCAGCCGTTGAGGTAGCCGATCCGGATGTGGCCCGCGTCGATGATCTCGGTGATCTCGACCAGCTTCTGCAGCTCGCGTTCGTCACCGCCGCCGCCCGCGACCGGGTCGACCTGTACGGCCCACCACTGGCCGACCTCGAACGCCTTGGCGTCGGGGACCGGGAAGGTGTCGGTGAGTTCGATGACCTTGCCGGAGAGCGCGTGTTCGACGGTGGTGTCGGTGACGGTGCCGCGGAAGGAGAGGACGGCGCCGAAGGGGTTGTCGTGGGTGTTCTTCTCGATGCCTTCGGT
>NZ_JBHVSY010000032.1:0-83282 GCF_042884935.1 Streptomyces sp. NPDC058092 | reverse complement strand
GTGAGGGTGCCTTGGGTGAAGAGGGTGACGATCTCTTGGAGCATTTCTTGGATGCGGTCGGGGCCGGCTTCGAAGAGGTCGTAGGAGCGGTAGTGGACTCCGGGCCATTGTTTGGCGATGACTTCGGGGTCGCGGATGTCGGCTTTGCCCATTTCGATGAAGCGGCCGCCGTGGGGGAGGAGGTCGAGGGTGGCGTCGACGAATTCGCCTGCGAGGGCGTCGAGTACGACGTCGACTCCGTTGCCGTTGGTGGTGGTGAGGATGTGTTCGCGGAAGGTGAGGTCGCGGGAGTTGGCGATGTGGTCGTCGGGGATGCCGAGGGCGCGGACGGCGTCCCATTTGGGGGTGGAGGCGGTGGCGAAGACTTCGGCGCCGAGGTGGTGGGCGAGTTGGACGGCGGCCATGCCGACGCCGCCTGCGGCTGCGTGGACGAGGAGGCGTTCGCCGGCGCGGAGGCCGGCGAGGTCGACCAGCCCGTAGTACGCGGTCAGGTACACGAGGGGTACGGCGGCGGCCTGGGCGAACGTGAACCCTGCGGGCATCGGCGCCACCCGACGCCGGTCGGCGATGGCCATCGGTCCGAAGGAGTCCAGGACCAGGCCCATCACCCGGTCGCCGGGCGCCAGGTCGGTGACTCCGGAGCCGACCTCGAGGATCACGCCGGCGGCCTCGCTGCCGAGCGGGGCCTCACCGGGGTACATGCCGAGGGCGATCAGCACGTCGCGGAAGTTCAGGCCCGCGGCCCGCACTCCGATCCGCACCTCGTGGGCGTCCAGCGGCCGGTCCGCACCCGAAGGCACGAGCGCCAGCCCCTCGAGCGAGCCCTTCTCCGCCACCCCGAGGCGCCAGGCCGCGTCCGCCGGAGTCCCGGCGAGGGCCGCCCGGCTGAGGCGCGGGGCGAGGGTTCCTCCGGTTCGCAGGGCGAGCTGGGGTTCGTCGAGGCTTGCGAGTGCGGGCCAGTCGAGGGTGGTGGTGTCGGTGTCGTCTTCGAGGTCGATGAGGAGGATGCGGTCGGGGTGTTCGGACTGGGCGCTGCGGACGAGTCCCCAGATGGGGGCCTGTGCCAGTGCGGGGGCTTCGCCTTCGGCGGTGGCGATGCCGTTGCGGGTGGCGACGATCAGGCGGGTGTCGGCGAAGGCCTCCGCCGCCAGCCATCCCTGGAGCAGAGCGAGCGCGTGCTCGGTGGTCTCCTGAGCCGAGGCGGCGCGTACGCCTTCGGCGACGACGAGCTCAGGCACCGGAACCCCGTGCGCCACCGCATCGGCGAGCGCCGCGAGATCCGCGTACGCGTCCCCGCCGATCCGCTCGACCCGCAACGGCGCTGCCGCCTCCGGCAGGGCCACGGGGACCCACTCCACCTGGAACAGCGACTCGTGCCCGGCGTCACGGCCGGCCGCCGCACCGAGCTGGGCCCGTGCCACCGGCCGGAAGGTGAGGGTGTCGACGGTTGCCAGGGGCGTGCCGTCGGTGTCGGCGAGGTCGATGCGCAGGGCGTTCTCGCCCACGGGAGCGATCCGCACCCGGATCCGGGTCCCTGCTGTCTGCGTCAGGCTGATACCCGACCAGGCGAAGGGCAGAGCGGCCGCGGAGTCGCCCGAACCGCCGTCCAGCCATTCGAGGCCGCCGTGGAGGGCAGCGTCGAGGAGTGCGGGGTGGATGGCGAAGCCCTCGACGGGGGTTCCCTCGGGGAGGGCGATCTCTGCGTGGACGGCGTCGTCGGTGCGCCAGGCCGTCTGTACGCCCTGGAAGAGGGGGCCGTATTCGTACCCGGCGTCGGCGAGCTCCGCGTAAAGGGTGTCCACGGAAACCGGTACGGCTCCGGCGGGCGGCCAGGCGGCGGGCAGTTCCCGTACGGGTGTGGCGGCTTCGGCCGTGAGTCGGCCGCGTGCGTGACACACGGCCTCGGAGCCGGAGCCGGAGCCGGAGCCGGAGCCGGAGCGGGAGTAGAGGGCGACCTGGCGGTGGCCGTCTTCCTCGGGTTCTCCGACAGTGACCTGGAGTTGACGGGTGGTGCTGTCGGTGTCCAGGACGAGGGGTGCTTCGAGGACGAGTTCCTCGAGGACGGGGGTGCCGGTGTGGCGGCCGGCGGAGAGCGCCAGCTCCACGAGAGCGGCACCGGGCACGATGAGCGCGCCGAGGACGACGTGGTCCTCGATCCACGGCTGGGACTCACGGGAGATCCGCCCGGAGAACAGCCAGCTGTCCGCGGTACCCACCTGTACTGCGGCAGCCAGGACCGGGTGACCGAAGGAGTCGAGTCCCGCCGAGGAGACGTCGCCCGTGCCACTACCGGAGCCGAGCCAGTAGTGCTCGTGCTGGAAGGCGTAGGTGGGGAGGTCGGTGCGTGTGGCGCCGGTGTTGGCGTAGTACGTGTTCCAGTCGACGGGGATGCCGGCGGTGTGGGCGTGTCCGAGGAAGGTGGCGAAGGTGTGGGCCTCGGACTGGCGTGCGCGCAGGGCCGGGGTGAGGACGAGACTGTCTTCGTCCTCGAGGCATTGGCGGGTGAGTGCGGTGAGGATGGCGTCGGGGCCGAGTTCGAGGTAGCGGGTGACGCCTTCGCGGTGGAGTGTGCGGATGCCGTCGTGGTAGCGGACGGCTCCTCGGACGTGCTGGACCCAGTAGCCGGGGTCGGTCAGTTCATCCGTGACCACGTCACCGGTGACGTTCGACACGACGGCGATGCGCGGCGGGTTGAAGGTGAGGTCTTCGGCGATCTTCCGGAACTCGTCGAGCATGGGTTCCATGCGTGGGGAGTGGAAGGCGTGGCTGACGCGCAGGCGGGTGGTCTTGCGACCCAGCTCTTCCCAGCGGGGGAGCCATGCGTCGAGAGCGTCCAGGTCACCGGAGACGACGATCGAGCGGGGTCCGTTGACGGCTGCGATCTCGAGGCGGCCTTCGAACCCGGCCAGCGCTTCGGCGACTTCGGGTTCTTCGGCCTGGATGGCGGCCATACCGCCGCCGGCAGGAAGCGCGCCCATGAGACGGCCACGGGCGGCGACCAGGGCACAGGCATCGGCGAGGGAGAGAACCCCGGCGACGTGTGCGGCGGCGATCTCACCGACCGAGTGCCCGATGAGGTAGTCGGCGCGGATCCCGAGGGATTCGACGAGTCGGAACAGTGCGACCTCGATCGCGAACAGCGAGGTCTGGGTGTACTCGGTGGCGTTGAGCGTCGCGTCTTCGGCGGCGAGGAGTTCGCGCAGTGAACGTCCCAGCAGCGGATCCAGCTCCGCACACACCTCATCCAACGCGGCAGCGAAGACGGGGTAAGCAGCGGCCAGTTCCAGGCCCATGCCCGCCCGCTGCGCACCCTGCCCAGTGAAGAGGAAGGCGGTCTTACCGCTGACCGGGCGGCCCTGGATCAGTCCGGGTTCCCCGGCGGCCAGCGCCGTCAGCCCGGCGATCAGTTCGTCCCGGTCCCCGGCGACGACGACCCCGCGGTGTTCCAGCTGGGCTCGGGTGGTGGCCGCGGAGTATCCGACGTCCAGCAGCCCGGACTCCGGCCGCTCCGCCACGTGTGCCCGCAGCCGCTCCGCCTGCGCACGCAGCGCGGGCACGGACTTCGCCGACACCACCACCGGCACCGCGGGGAGTTCCTCACCCGTGCGTTCTGTGGTCTTCGCGAAGGCGGCCGGGGCCTCCTCGATGATCACGTGTGCGTTCGTTCCGCTGATGCCGAAGGAGGAGACTCCCGCGCGGCGCGGGCGGCCCTCGGCGGCGGGCCACGGCTCGGCCTCGGCCAGCAGGCGTACCTCGCCCGTCGACCAATCCACGTGCGGAGAGGGAGCGTCGAGGTGCAGGGTGCCCGGCAGCGTGGCGTACTGCATCGCCTTGAGCATCTTGATGACGCCCGCCACGCCCGCGGCCGCGGCCGTGTGGCCGATGTTGGACTTGATGGAGCCAAGACGGAGCGGGCCGTTCTCGCGCTCCTGGCCGTAGGTGGCCAGCAGCGCCTGCGCCTCGATCGGGTCGCCCAGGCGGGTGCCCGTGCCGTGACCCTCCACCGCGTCCACTTCACCCGCGGAAAGCCGGGCGTTGGCGAGCGCCTGGCGGATGACCCGCTCCTGCGAGGGGCCGTTGGGGGCGGTCAGGCCGTTGGAGGCACCGTCCTGGTTGATGGCGCTGCCGCGCAGGACGCCGAGGACGCGGTGGCCGTTGCGGCGGGCGTCCGAGAGGCGTTCCAGGACCAGCAGGCCCAGACCGTCCGAGAAGGAGGTGCCGTCAGCGGCGGCGGAGTACGGCTTGCAGCGGCCGTCCTCGGCCAGACCCTGCTGGCGGCTGAACTCGGTCAGCAGGAACGCGCCGGACATGACCGTGACGCCGCCGGCGAGGGCGAGGGAGCATTCGCCCGAGCGCAGCGCCTGGGCCGCCAGGTGCATGGCGACCAGGGAGGAGGAGCAGGCGGTGTCGATGGACACGGCCGGGCCCTCCAGGCCCAGGGCGTACGACACCCGGCCCGACAGCACGCTCGTGGTACTGCCCGCGAGGCGGAAGCCCTCCACCTCGGGCTGCGCGGCACCGGCACCGCCGCCGTAGTCGCCCATGGCCATCACGCCGCAGAACACGCCGGTCTCGCTGCCCCGCAGGCTGACCGGGTCGATGCCCGAGGCCTCGAACGCCTCCCAGGCGGCTTCCAGCATCAGCCGTTGCTGCGGGTCCATCGCCAGGGCCTCGCGGGGGCTGATGCCGAAGAACCCGGCATCGAACCCGCCCACGCCCTCCAGGAATCCGCCGCCCCGGGTGTAGATCTTTCCGGCCTTCTCGGGATCTGCGTCGTACAGGTTCTCGCCCCAGCCGCGGTCATCCGGGAGCGGGCTGATGGCGTCGCGTCCCTCGGCGAGGAGCTGCCACAGCTCCTCGGGCGAAGTCACCCCGCCCGGGTAGCGGCAGCTCATGCCCACGATGGCGAGGGGTTCGTCGTCGACGGGCTTGCGGGCGGCACGGACCGCCGGACGGGTCTGGACCGGATCAGCTCCGCCGGCCTCGGCGAGCAGGAACTCGGCCACCGCCTGAGGGGTCGGGTGGTCGAAGACGAGGGTGGAGGGAAGCCGTACGCCGCTGGCCTGAGTGAGGCGGTTACGGAGTTCCACGGCGCCGAGCGAGTCGAGGCCCAGGTCCTTGAAGGCTCGGCCCGGATCGACCGTTTCCGCCGATGCGTGGCCGAGTGCGGCGGCGGCCTGGGCCCGTACCAGTTCCAGAACGAGTCGCGGACGGTCGGCCTCCGCCGTCTCGGCGAGGCGCTGGGCGAGGGAGCCGTCGGTGGTCTGGGTGCGGCGTGCGGGTATGCGTACGAGTCCGCGCAGGAGTGCGGGGAGCAGGCCGGAGCGGGCCTGGTCGCGCAGGGCCGACTGTTCGAGGCGTACGGGTACGAGGACTGCGGAGTCGAGTCGGAGCGCGGCGTCGTACAGCTCGAGGCCTTGTTCGGCGGAGAGGCCGCCCATACCGGCGCGCTCGAGGCGGGCGAGTTCCGCTTCGTCGAGGGTTCCGCCCATGCCGCCGGCTTCGGTCCAGAGGCCCCAGGCGAGGGAGGTGGCGGGGAGTCCGGCGGCCTGGCGTCGGGCGGCGAGGGCGTCGAGGGTGGCGTTGGCTGCGGCGTAGTTGCCCTGGCCGGGGCTGCCGATGAGGGCGGCGACGGAGGAGAAGAGGACGAAGGAGGCCAGGTCGAGGTCGGCGGTGAGTTCGTCGAGGTGGAGTGCCGCTTCGGCCTTCGGGCCGAGTACGCGGGCGAGTTGGTCGGGGGTGAGGGTTTCGATGGTGGCGTCGTCGAGGATTCCGGCGGCGTGGACGACGGCGGTGAGCGGGCGCTCGAGCGAGGTGATGAGCTGGGCCAGTGCGTCGCGGTCGGTGACGTCGCAGGCGGCGACGTCGACCTGGGCGCCGAGGCCGGTCAGTTCCGCGACCAGCTCGGTGACGCCTTCGGCGGCGGTGCCGCGGCGGCTGACGAGCAGGAGGTGCTTGGCTCCGTACGCCTCTGCGTAGTGCTTCGCGAAGAGAGCGCCCAGACCACCCGTACCACCGGTGACCAGGACCGTGCCCTCCGGGTCCAGGACCGGAGCCGGGGTCGGGACGGCTGCGTCCGCGCGGGTGAGGCGCGGGGCGAGGGTTCCTCCGGCTCGCAGGGCGAGCTGGGGTTCGTCGAGGCCCGCGAGCGCCGCCCAGTCGAGGGTGGTGGTGTCGGTGTCGTCCTCGAGGTCTACGAGGAGGAAGCGGTCGGGGTGTTCGGACTGGGCGCTGCGGACGAGTCCCCAGATGGGGGCCTGTGCCAGTGCGGGGGCTTCGCCTTCGGCTGCGGCGATGCCGTTGCGGGTGGCGACGATCAGGCGGGCGTCGCCGAAGGCGTCGGCCGCCAGCCAGTCCCGGAGCAGAGCGAGCGCCCACAGGGTCGTCTCGTGGGGAGTGGACTGCGGTGCGACCTCGGCCACGACCAACTCGGGCAGATCGAGCCCGGAGGTCACCGCCGTGGCGAGGGCGGCCAGGTCCGCGTAGGTGTGGCCGAGGAGCTCGGTCCGAGCCGGGGCCGCGGCAACGGCTGCTCCGGCGGCAGGTACCCACTCCACCCGGTACAGGGAATCCGTCGCCGAACGGCGCGGGGCAGCCTTGAGCACCACCCGCTGTGCGGTGGCGCACGCCTGCCCGTCCGCGTCCGCTAGGTCGATCCGCAGGGTGGACTCGGCCTGCGCCTCGATCCGGACCCGGGCGGGTGCCGCGGAACCGGGCCGGACGGTGAACCCGCACCAGGTGAAGGGCATTTCGGGCGCTGTGACGCCGGAACGGTGGTTGGTGAGCCCGCCATGGAGGGCCGCATCGAGGAGAGCCGGGTGCATCACGAAGCGCGTGTCCGCCGCGTCCTCGGAGAGCGCGAGTTCGGTGTAGACGTACCGCTCGTCGCGCCAAGCGGCCCGTACTCCCTGGAAGGCCGGCCCGTACTCGTATCCGGCGTCGCCAAGGCTCTCGTACAGATCGGTAGCCGCGATCGGCTCGGTGCCTGCGGGGGGCCACTCGGCCGCGTCCCAGTCCGGGCCCGATACCGCCGGGCCGCCGAGGACTCCCCGGGCGTGGCACACGGTCTCCGACCGGGAACCGCTGTAGACGGCGGCCTCGCGCCGCCCGTCCTCGTCGGGAGCGCCGAGCGTGACCCGCACCTGGGTGCCCGACGCGTCGGCGGGCAGCGTCAGCGGGGTCTGGAGAACCAGCTCCTCAACAGTGGAGGAGCCCGCCTCGCGGCCCGCGGCCAGGACCAGTTCCAAGAACGCGGCACCCGGAACGAGCGCCTCGCCGACGATCACGTGATCCGCCAGCCAGGGCAGCGATTCGCCGGAGATGCGGCCGGTGAACAGCCACTCGTCGCGGTCGCCGACCTGAGTGCAGGCGGCGAGCACCGGGTGATCCACCTGCCCGAGCCCGGCGGCCGTCAGATCGCCGGCACCGGAGGTGCGGGCGAGACGGAAGCGGTCGCGCTGGAAGGCGTAGGTGGGGAGGTCGGTGCGTGTGGCGCCGGTGTTGGCGTAGTACGTGTTCCAGTCGACGGGGATGCCGGCGGTGTGGGCGTGTCCGAGGAAGGTGGCGAAGGTGTGGGTCTCGGACTGGCGTGCGCGTAGGGCCGGGGTGAGGACGAGACTGTCTTCGTCCTCGAGGCATTGGCGGGTGAGTGCGGTGAGGATGGTGTCGGGGCCGAGTTCGAGGTAGCGGGTGACGCCTTCGCGGTGGAGTGTGCGGATGCCGTCGTGGTAGCGGACGGCTCCTCGGACGTGCTGGACCCAGTAGCCGGGGTCGGTCAGTTCATCCGTGACCACGTCACCGGTGACGTTCGATACGACGGCGATGCGCGGCGGGTTGAACGTCAGTCCCTCGGCGACCGTGCGGAACTCGTCGAGCATGGGTTCCATGCGTGGGGAGTGGAAGGCGTGGCTGACGCGCAGGCGGGTGGTCTTGCGGCCCAGTTCTTCCCAGCGGGGGAGCCATGCGTCGAGAGCATCCAAGTCGCCCGAGACGACGATCGAGCGGGGTCCGTTGACGGCTGCGATCTCGAGGCGGCCTTCGAACCCGGCCAGTGCTTCGCTGACTTCGGGTTCTTCGGCCTGGATGGCGGCCATGCCGCCGCCGGCAGGTAGCGCGCCCATGAGACGGCCACGGGCGGCGACCAGGGCACAGGCATCGGCGAGGGAGAGAACCCCGGCGACGTGTGCGGCGGCGATCTCACCGACCGAGTGCCCGATGAGGTAGTCGGCGCGGATCCCGAGGGATTCGACGAGTCGGAACAGTGCGACCTCGATCGCGAACAGCGAGGTCTGGGTGTACTCGGTGGCGTTCAGGGTGGTGTCTTCGGCGGCGAGGAGTTTGCGCAGCGAACGTCCCAGCAGCGGGTCCAGCTCCGCACACACCTCATCCAACGCGGCAGCGAACACCGGGTAAGCAGCGGCCAGTTCCAGGCCCATGCCTGCTCGCTGCGCACCCTGCCCAGTGAAGAGGAAGGCGGTCTTACCGCTGACCGGGCGGCCCTGGATCAGTCCGGGTTCCCCGGCGGCCAGAGCCGTCAGCCCGGTGATCAGTTCGTCCCGGTCCCTGGCGACGACGACCCCGCGGTGTTCCAGCTGGGCTCGGGTGGTGGCCGCGGAGTATCCGACGTCCAGCAGCCCGGACTCCGGCCGCTCCGCCAGGTGGGCCCGCAGCCGCTCCGCCTGCGCACGCAGCGCGGGCACGGACTTCGCCGACAGCACCACCGGAACAGCCGGAACAGCCGGAACCGCCGGAACCACAGGGAGTTCCCCAAGGCTCGGTTCCGCATCCGGGACACCAGTCAGGACCACGTGGCAGCAGGTGCCGCCGATGCCCAGCGAGGTGACGCCCGCGGCGATCCGCGGGGTTTCGGTGGCGGGCCAGGGCTCGGTGGCCGTGGCGACCCGGAGTCCCAGGTCGGCGAGGGGGATGTCGGGGTTGGGCCGGACGTGGTTCAGGCTCGGGACCAGGGTCCGGTGGTGCACGCACAGTGCGGTCTTGATCAGACCGGCGATGCCCGCCGCGCCTTCCAAGTGGCCGATGTTGGTCTTCACGGAGCCGACCACCAGCGGGGCCGTACGACCTGCGGCCTGCGCGTACGCCTCGCCCAGGGCCGCCGCTTCGATCGGGTCGCCGACGCGGGTGCCGGTGCCGTGCAGTTCGACGTACTGGACCTGGGTGGCGTCCAGACCCGCGCGGGACAGGGCCTCGCCGGCCGTACGGGCCTGGGCCGCGGCGCTGGGGACGGTGAGGCTGCCCTCGCCGGTGCCGGTTCCCAGGGCGCTGCCCTCGATGACCGCGTACACGCGGTCGCCGTCGGCGAGGGCCCGGTCGTACGGCTTGAGGACGACCAGGCCGCCGCCTTCGCCGCGTACGTAACCGTTGGCGCGCTCGTCGAAGACGTAGCTGGTGGCGTCGGGCGAGAGGGCGCCGGCCGCCTCGACCACGGCGGTGCTGAGCGGGCTGACGATCAGGTGGACGCCACCCGCGAGAGCGGTGTCGGCCTCGCCCCGACGGAGGCTCTCGCACGCCAGGTGGACGGCGACGAGCGAGGAGGACTGGCCGGTGTCCACGGTCATGCTGGGTCCGTGCAGGCCCAGCGTGTGCGATATCCGGTTGGCGATCATGGCGCGGCCGGTGCCCGTGAGGGTGTGGCGGCTGATGTCGCGACTGTCGCCCCGGGCCACGAGGTCCGCGTAGTCGGCGGCCATGACGCCGAGGAAGACGCCGATCCGTCCGGCCCGGTCCGCAGCTACCTCCCAGTCCCCGGCTTCCTCCCGGGGCGCGAACTCCTCCCGGTCCGTGGCCTCGTACGGACCGGGGGCGATCCGCGCGTCCTCCAGTCCCTGCCACGCGAGCTCGAGGGCGAGACGCTGCTGCGGATCGGTCTCCGCGGCTTCCTTGGGGGACATGCGGAAGAATTCGGCGTCGAACTCCTCGATGCCGTCGACGAATCCTCCCCGGTCGGGGCCGTACGGGCGCTCGGGTGCGCGGTCGCGGATGGCGTCGCGGCCTTCGGACAGCAGGCGCCAGAACTCCGCTGGTCCCGATGCGTTGGGCAGCCGGGAGGCGATCCCCACGATCGCTATCCGGTGCCGATCTGCGCCCGTCATATCCACTTCCCCCGTTGTTGCTCAGCTCTCGCCGGTCGTCGTGGGGGAGGCTAGGCGGGCGTGGGAGGCAACCGGTGAGTAGCGGCGGAAACCTGCCAAGTTCCGTGACCGGCACGGGCCTCGGTGCCACCTCGGCACCCTCAGGGCCCGGTGGCGTGACCGAAACTGTCCAGGCTGAGGTCGGAGCGGAACCAGGTCCGTGGCCCTGGTTCTTGTTGATTGCTCAGTCGGTGGACATTACTGTCGTGGCGCACTGGGACGGCCGTGCCGGATTCCGCGCGGACCCCGACCTCTCACTCCTAGGGACCGTTCATGAACCCCCTCCTGATGCCCGTGGTCGCCGCGCAAGCGGTGTACCTGCGCCTGTCCACCGAGACGCTGCCAGCTGCGGGCGGGCCCGAATCCGGTACGGCCGATGAGACGGTCGGCGCACCAGCAGGTGAACCAGCGGGTGAACCAGCAGGTGAAAGAGCAGGCGCGGCGGCCGGCGGTGCGGCCGGTGCCGGACCGCTGCGGATAGCCGTCGTCGGCGAATCGACGGCGGCGGGCTGTGGCGTGGAGCGGCACGAGGACGGATTCACCGGGCAGTTCGCGCGGGAGCTCAGTGCGCGCACCGGGCGTCCCGTGGACTGGGCGGTGCGCGGCCGGTACGGGGCCACGGCGCGGCGCATCCGGTACCGGCTGGTGCCCGAGCTGGAGACCGGCCTGCACGTGGCGGCCCTGCTGGCGGGGGTCAACGACGTACTGACCCGGCGCAGTCCGCAGGACTGGGGCGACGATCTGGCGGCCGTGGTGGGCGAGCTCGCGCAGCGGGCGGACCAGGTCCTGGTGACGGGGATTCCGGCGTTCGGGGAGTTCCCCTCCATCCCGAAAACGCTGGGCCGCTACCTGGGAGAGCGGGCGGCCGTGCTGGACGAGGTCGCGCAGCGGGTCTGCTCGGGGGTCCAGGGGGTGACGTGGGTGGCTTCGACGAACGTCCTGCCGATGGGTCCGGACTTCTTCGCCCGGGACCGGTTCCACCCTTCCGCCCAGGGGTACCGCGAGTGGGCGCAGGTCGTTGCCGGGAAGGTGGCGCTGTGAGCGCGGCGGGGGAGCAGGGGCCGGCCGCCGGCTGGCCGTCCGTGCCCGGCGAGCGGGATCCGCTGACCGGGCTGCCGTTCGTGGACGAGCACCGGGTGCCGGTGGCCGCGGATGCCGCACGGGTGTGGCGGACGCTGACCGAGGTGGTCGGACGGAAGCGGGGCGGACGCAGCGAGGCGTACGCCCGACTGGTGCGCGCCGAGCCGGCAACCGCCTCGGGACCGCCGTTGGAGCTGGGCTCGACGCTGCCCGGGATGCGTGTCGTGGAGTCCGTACCGGGCGTCCGGGCCGTCCTCACGGGACGGCATTTCCTCTCGCGGTACACGCTGCTCGTCGCGCTGGAGCCGGATCCGGACGGTCCGGGGACGGTGCTGGTGGCGGGTACGTACGCGGTGTTCCCGGGGCCGCTCGGCTTCGTGTACCGGCTGCTGGTCATCGAGTCGGGCGCGCACACGAAGGCGGTACGGGGGTTGCTGGCGAGGGTCCGTGAGCGGGCTGAGCGCTGACCCTCGCGTGTCCCCGTGGCGAACGGCGGGGGAATACCGGGACGCCGGGGGCGAGGGGCGGACGAAAGGCAATTTCTGCCGTTGAATTATTACGCCTTTCAAGTAATTAAATGGTGTGTGATGCGCCAGCAACGGGAGCTCACCGGGGGGAGGCCGTGTTGTCGCGCGGTCGTGAAAGGCGCAGGTCGGCGCGCACGGGGCCCGTCGAGAATCTACGAGTCCCTTCCGGGACCCGTGCTCGTTGATGTGGTATGGGACGTTATGACGAGTTGATCGGACCGCTGAGGTTGAAGCTGGAGGTGGTGGTGCCGTGGCTGAACGAGAGACAACGGCGACTGCTGTATGCCGCTGAGGCAAGGCAGTTGGGCCATGGCGGCATCGCGGCCGTGTCCACCGCGGCCGGAGTGTCGCGGGGCTGCGTCCAGCGCGGCATGGAAGAACTGGAGAACGACGAGGATCCCACTCTGCGGGTACGGCGCGCTGGCGGCGGGCGCAAGCGCGCGACCGAGAAGGCCCCCGAACTGCTGCCCGCTCTGCTGGCGTTGATCGAGAACGGAACCCGAGGCGATCCGATAGGGCCTCTGCTGTGGACCACGAAGTCCCTGCGGAACCTGGCCGATGAGCTGGCCGCGCAAGGCCATTGCGTGGGCCCGGACACCGTCGCCGACCTCCTCAAGGCGGCCGGGTACAGCCTGCAGGGCAACGCCAAGGTCTTGGAGGGTAACCACCATCCCGACCGCGACCAGCAGTTCACGCACCTGAACGCGCAGGTGGCGGAGTTCCTCGCCAGCGGTGACCCGGTGCTCAGTGTGGACACCAAGAAGAAGGAGATGATCGGAACATTCGGCCAGCCTGGGCAGTGCGGCCGGCGGGGCCGGACGAGGCCGCCTGGGTGCTGACGCTTTGGGGTGCAGCCGTCGGTGGTGGGTCGCCCGGGAGCGTCCGGTGATCCGGCATGCGTCCACGATGCCCACCAGCGGCCTCAACTCCTCGACCCCTGGGTGCAGATGGCCGTCCAGGACCTGGCTCAGTCCGCGCTCTTGGACAGTGACTGCAAGAGCGCGTGTGTTTTTCCCAGCGCCTCCAGTGCCGCGTTCTTCTGGTCCACCTCCATGCGCAGCCGCTCGTTCTCCCGCCGCAGCTTGGCGTTCTCGGCCTCGGCCGGGTGCTTGCGGGGGCGAGCGGGGCTGGTGCGCTGGTCGGTCAGCTTCTTTGTCGCCCCGGTGTGGCGGGCCGCTCGCCACTCGATGATGTGGGAGTGGTACAGGCGCTCGCGGCGCAGGACGGCACCCTTCTGGCCGGCCGGGGCAGCGTCGTACTCGGCGACGATCCGCAGCTTGTACTCGGCGGTGAAGGTGCGGCGCTTCGGCCTCGGCGCCGGATCAGGGCCGGGACCGCTGGTGCTGGTCATGCGGGGGGATCTCCTGCTCGTACGTCCACCCAGGCTGACTCATCCATCCCGGGCGTCTCACCCAAGAC
Source organism: Streptomyces sp. NPDC058092 (assembly GCF_042884935.1). NCBI lineage: Bacteria > Bacillati > Actinomycetota > Actinomycetes > Kitasatosporales > Streptomycetaceae > Streptomyces > Streptomyces sp. NPDC058092. Next base: position 70,108 of record NZ_JBHVSY010000032.1, on the reverse strand, counting down.
TGTCCGAGAGGGCGGTGCCGCCGTCAAGGTCATGGATCACGACTTCCCCAAGGCCGCCGAGGGTACCGCGATCCCTTACGGCATCTACGACCTGGGACGCAACACCGGCTACGTCGTGGTCGGATCCGACCATGACACCGCCGCCTTCGCCGTCGCTTCCCTCCGTCGCTGGTGGCAGGAAGAAGGCAAGGCCGCTTACCCGAACGCGACCCGCCTGCTGATCACCGCGGACGGCGGCGGCTCCAACAGCACCCGGGCCAGAGCGTGGAAGGCGAACCTGGCCGTGCTGGCCACCGAACTCGACCTACCGATCACCGTCTGCCATCTGCCACCGGGGACCCAATGCCGTTGCTTGAGTGTGGCAAGCAGTTCCCGGTGACGTTGAGGAAGCACGGTCGTTGGACCCGGCATGCATCCGTGGGTGGGGATATCTGATCACGTGCGGCCGGGGGTGGTGACCCGATGGGTGGCCCCGGAGCTCGTCGCCGAAGTGCTGGAGAAATGCGGGGTTCGAGACAAGAAGTCCGGCGCACTTCCGGCCGGGTTCATGGTCTACTTCACGCTCGCCCTGGCCCTGTTCCAGCAGGACTCCTACGACGACGTTGCGGAGCAACTGGTGGGCAACATCCCGTAGTTGAGCGAGAGCATCCCCAACAAGTCGTCCTTCACGCGTGCGCGCAGGCGCCTGGGGCCTCTGGTCTTGGAAACCATGTTCCGTGAGCTGGCCGGCCCGTTGGCTCCTGTCAGTTTGGAGAGCGCCTTCTACCGTGGGATGCGGCTGGCTGCGGTGGACGGGTTCGTGCTGGATGCGCCGGATACGACGGCCAACCGGGCCGCGTTCGGCGGGCCGGTCAAGAACGGCCAGCCCGCGGGGTTCCCGCAGGCGCGGGTGGTGACGCTGACCGAGTGCGGCACGCACGCGCAGATCGACGCTGCGGTGGGCGGATTCGGCGGTGGCGAACCGGAGTTGGCGATCAAAATGGCCGGCTCGGCCGCCGGGATGCTGGTCATCATGGACCGGGGCTTTCCCGGGGTAGCGCTGTGGAGGGCATACACCGGGGCCGGGGCCCATCTGCTGATCCGGGCGCGTTCAAGTGTCGCGGCGCGTCCGGTCGAGCACCTGCCAGATGGCACCTACCTGGCGAGGATGAACCTGGCCGGGCAGAAGGGCGCGCACCCCGGTGGGGTGCTGGTCCGGGTAATCGAGTACCGCGTCGACGGCGGCGAGGTAGTCAGGCTGTTGACCGATCTGTCGGACCCCATTGCCTATCCGGCGGCGGAGTTGGCAGGGCTCTACCACGCGAGATGGGAGGCGGAGTCGGCGTTCCGACAGATCAAGACCTTCCAGCGCGGGCCGGCTGAGGTCCTGCGCTCGGGCGACCCGGATCTGGTGCGTCAGGAAGTCTGGGCACATCTGGTCGTACACCACTGCCTCACCCAGGTCATCATCGCTCTGGCCGACGACAACGGAATCGATCCGGACCGGATCTCCTTCGTCAAGGTCCTCAAGCACGCGCGACGCAGCGTGGTCCGCCAGTGCACGGACACGCCCATGAAGATCAAAGAGTTCCTGGTGGTGCTGGCAGCAAAGGTTCGACGCAAGCTCGACAACGGCGCCAGGCGCCTGCGGGAGGCGGACCGACATCTGAAGCGTCCGGACTCGAAGTACTCCTCAAAGCTTTCCTACCGGATCAACACCCGTGACCGGCGGCCGACACGACGGATCACCGCCAAGGTCATCACGCTACAGCCCGCGATAGTTCAGTAGTCAAGCAACGGCATTGACCGGGGACCAGTAAGTGGAATAGGGTTGACCGGCTATTCTCCTTCATCTCCATGAACTGGCGTGCTCGCCCGCTGACCAGCTTCGAAGTCGCCGTCAGTCTCATCGCGAGCACCACCAACCGGGGAGGACTGGGCGTGACCGCCCGCCTCGACACCGGCGTCTACCCCACCGGCATTGAGATCAGCAAGCAGCACATGGCCGCCCTCAAGATCGAGACCGGCGAGTTCCATGGCGAGTGGAACTACACCCTGCCGCCTCAACCCGACACCCTGCACCCGCCCACCGAGCCGCCCCTGTCCAAGAGTCGAGCCTGCGCAGGAAAGGCGCAGGACACCGCCGTGGTCACCCACCCCGCACTGACCGGCCTCTCTCGCTCCAACCTCGACCAACTCACCCGGGAACTACGAGAGTTGGCAACATTCGAAGGGTCGATCACTCCGCGCAGACGCCCCAAACTCCCCTTCGACCAACAGGCATGGGCGGCTGTCCTCGACCAACGCGGCATCTCCAGATCGCTGATCGCCCACCTGCTCCACGTCAGCGAGGACCACATCCGAAGCATCCTCACCGACATGGGGCCACTCCTGAGGCGGCACGGACACACCAGCGAACGCCTCACGGCCCGGCTCGTCGACCCTTCAGACCTCGTGGGCTACCTCATGGCCATGACATCAACATCCAATTGGCACGACACGCGCCACTTATTTTTCGACGGGCCCCGTGGGTCGGCGCGGGGGTGGCGACCGTGGAGCAGTTTCGGACGCGAGTTGACGGGCCTAGGTGCTCGTCCTAATATCGGCCCCGCTCTCAAGGATTGCCCAAGCCTTTACTAAGTGGGGCTGTGGTCCCGTTCGTATACAGACCGTATGCGAATGGTCCGGACCGCTGAACCGGCAATGCCTGCGCGGAGCACGTGGTCGCGCGGGGCGGGAGCAGACATCATTTGCGCGTGTTGCGGGGGGCACACGAATGGCAGTGACAGCGGAACGATTTGACATACCGGTGCAACGCAGACGGGAAGCGGAGGAGCAGGACGCCGTCGTCCGGCTGCAGGACGCACTCTTCCGGGGGCGAGAGCTGATCGAATCCACGCTCGCGATGTCCATGCGGGAGGCCGCGGGGTCGGCCGATCCCGTTCCGGTGACGCACAGCAAGCTCGCCGACGCGGTGGCGCAAGTGCTGGACAAGGGTGGGCGTGACATCGCCATCGCCCTGGCCGATGCGGGGGAATTCACCGATGCGGTACTCGGCCACCTGGACCGGGGGCCGGCCGGTCTGCCCGTCCGGGTGCTGTGCACCGCAGCCGCCGCCGATGCCCGCGCCGACCGGCTGAGCCGCTTCCAGCAGCGGCCGCGCACCGAGATCCGCGTCACCGACCGGGAACTCCGGGCCGCCCTCGTCGTGGACGGCACTGCCGTCGTGGTCTCCGGCGCGGCCGAGGAGAGCGGGACGGCGCAGAACGGGACGGCGGAGAACGGCGCCGCGGAGAGCGGCGGAGCCGCCGTGGTGATCAGCGATGTCGGCACCGTCCAGGCCCTGGAGCTGCTGTTCGCGTGCGTGTGGGCCGGGCGCCCGCGGCTGAACGACCATCTCCACTTCGGTCCGCGACTCCGCTCCGAGCTGGGCCGGGACCTCCTGCGGCAGCTCTGCTCGGGCAGCACCGACGAGGCCGCCGCCCGGGACCTTGCCGTATCGCTGCGGACATACCGGCGGTACGTGGCGGACATCATGCGGGATCTCGACGCCGGATCCCGGTTCCAAGTGGGCGTCCGGGCGATCGAGTTCGGCCTGGTCTCCGCCTGATCCGGCCTGCCCCCGCGTCCTCTCCCCTCCTCCCACACGGCCTCACCGGCTGCACGGAAAGCGAGAAAGCGTGACCGAACCGTCCGTACAACCCCGGGACGAGTTGGAGCGGGGGCTGCTGGAAGTACAGGCGCTCATCGAACTCTCCATCGCCCTCCACCGGGACCGCAACACCAGGGAACAGCTGATCACCCGACTGGACGGCCCGTGTGCCGACGTGCTCGACACGGCGCGCGAGCTCATCGACGGCGCCGCGCACAGCATCGACATGGTCCACGCCCGCGGACCGAACCTCTCCGCGCAGGCCGCCCGGCTGTCCTGGGCCGAGCACGAGCTGCGCCGGGCCTCGGCCGGTGTGGCGGTCCGGCTGCTGGCCGTGCCGAGCAGGCTCGACGGGGACTTCGTCCGGGACCAGCTGCGCAGCGAGAACCCCGTGGAGATCCGGGTCGCCGCCGTTCCTCCTCTCCAGGCGCTCGTCGTCGACGGCCGGACGGCTCTGGTGGTCGCCGGGCCCGCGGGCGGCGGCAGGGTTTCGCTGGTCCGTGCCCCCGAGGTCGTGCACGCCATGCGCAGCCTGTTCCGGAGCGTGTGGAGCGGGGCGACCCCCGCCAGCGACGGTCTCGTGTTCGGCGAGCGGACCGCGCTCGCGCGGCGGATCCTGGGCGCTCTGCAGCGAGGGATCACCGACGAGGCGGCCGCCCGCGAACTCGAGGTGTCGGTCCGTACGTACGGGCGGCACGTCGCCGACATCATGGCGGCCCTGGGCGCCAGCTCCCGCAGCCAGGCCGGGGCCCGCGCGGCCAAACTGGGCTTCCTCACGGCAATGGCCGAAACGCGGGTCTGAAAGCGGGCCCTGCGCATTCACTTTCTCTTCTTCTCCCGGACTTCCGGATTTCCGATCCGGTGGAGCGGCGGAACAGCGGAGCGTCGGCGCATCGAATTGTGTTTCAGCGCGACACCCGGTCGTCGATTTCACGCCATTCTCTGAGGGGCCATCCCGGGCGTCTCACCCAAGACTGTCAGAGAGGGGTCCGGTCTCGCTTCCTTCGGTTGCCCCGACGGCGGTTCGTCCTCGGCATTTACTGCACCGCATGTGTGGGGAAGAGCTACTTGCTACGTCACCCGGCAGGCTCGCTGGCGCGGCAGATGCGGCCTCCGCTCGCGTCGACGAGACCGCGCCCGCCGGCCTAGCGGTGGTTTGTTAAGTGGGGGAGTAGAGGTCAAGCGGGTGGCCTGCGCCGACGGCGTTGATCAGAGCTTGGAGTTCCGGTGGTGGGGGTGCATTCGTCCAGGCTCGCCAGCATCGTTGGAGGGTGGTCCAGGGGTCGAGCCAGGCCCGGACGGCGCGTATCGCCTTGGGCCAGGTGGCCGTGTGGGGCTGGTGGGGTCTGGTTGGTCCCCCCTCTCTGGCCGGCCCGGTTCTTCGGGCGGCTCCGGCGGTGCTGTGCCGGGCGAAACCTCGGGTGGCGGACTGAACCAGGCGTCCCAACAGAACGAGAACGCGCAGGTGACCAGCGTCTGGTGGCGGCGGATGGCAGTGTCGGAGCGGACCTGGAAGTCGGCCCACCCGAGTTCGTCCTTGACCTGCTTGTAGTTCTGCTCGATCCAGTGCCGGATGCCGTAGATCCGGACGACTTCGTGCAGGTCAGCGGCGGGTTCGGGACTGTCGGCCTCCCGGAGGCCGCCGGGTCGGGGCAGGTCGGTGGCCAGGTACCAGGTGGCCTTCGCTGGCAGGGTGGCCGGGTCTGAGGTCGCCACGACCAGGCGGACGTTTCCGTCGGGGCCCCACCAGCCGAGATGGGCGTCGGCGGCCCACCATGTCTCGGTGTGCCCGTCGCGGAAGGTGCGCTCGATGGCAGTCCAGTCGCCGGGATGCTCGGGGGCTGTCCAGGTCAGGGCGCGGGCGGCGTCGGCGGGGGTGTGGGCGTCCTTGCCGTAGGCCCAGGTACCGTGGCTCGGTTTGAGGGCCATCACGAACGGCAGCCCAGCCTCGCTGAGTTGTCTGCGGAAGCTGTCCTGGTCGCCAAAGGCGCAGTCGGCGGCCACGGCCCGGAAGACCACCCCGGCGCCCTTCGCGCTGCGGGCCAGTTCGGCGGCGATCTGCAGCTTCGTGCGGAAGCCGGGGTCGCTCTTGCCCTTGGGGAAGTGATGGGCGGGGCTGTAGGGCACCGCGTGCAGCGGGTAGTAGAGGCTCTCGTCCGCCCAGCAGGTGGTCACTGTCACGATGCCGTTGTCGGTCTTGCCCAGCCGGCCCAGCCACTGCCGGCCGATGTGCGCAGTCGCCTTGCCGTCCTTGCGGTCGCCCGAGTCGTCGATCACCAGCACCCCGCCCGGGTGCGGCGCGGTCGCGGGGTCGGCCAGCAGCAGTTCCACCCGGCGGGCGTTGACCCGCTCGTGGTCCCACGTCGACTCGGACAAGAAGAACTGCAGCCGCTGCACCGAGGGGTGCTGGGCCCCGACGACGGGTTCGGTGCCGGCCAGGCAGGTCAGCGTCTTGTTGCGGTCCCGCGGCAGCAGCAGCCCGGTCAGGTACTCGCGGAACCCACGGCGCTGTGCCAGTGTGGAGAACAGGTCATCGAAGCGTGCGGCGTAAGCTTCCAGCGGGCCCGGTGCGGGCGGACACGGCAGACGACGGGTCATCACAAGCCCCCAGGCGGCGAGGCGACGTTCCTCTGCTAACGGCCTACTACGGCCCTGACCCGCCGTCAACAAACCACCGCTAGGCGTCCGAGGGGCCCCGACAAACCTGACCGGAAGCGCGGTGGGCATCGGCCTGGGAGTGGCCAAGGGCAGTCCCGTCGCCGGGGCATTGTGCAACAGGTAACCTCCGCGCTTGCCGAGCAGGCGGAACGGATCCGGTAGCACCTCAGCAGGCGGACGCGCAGCAATCACGTGCGGCTGCTGATGCCGCCCGTCCAGGAACTCCCCCGCTGTTCGTTCGCGACTTCGCGGCCATCACGCAAGAGCGGCAACTCGCCTGCTGATCCTGCTCGACGAGTGCGACGAATCATTCGAGGCGGACGCCCCTCGGTTCGACCACACCGAGAAGCTGAAAGGCCTCGGGTCCGACGCCAAGGACCGGGCCAAGGTTGTCTTCGCCGGCCTGCACTCCGTGCGGCGCTTTTCCAAACTGGGGGGCGCGGCGAGCGACGGGACCTCCGTACACGGTGTGGATCGCCGGCATCGAAGCCGTGGAGTCGGAGGCCGCCCTCAGAACGGGCATCTGGGCAGCAAGCAAGGGCACACTGAGTCTGGGCCACCGTTACGACGTGATTGCCAGCGTTCTCGCGTACCAAGCCCGTCACCACGGCCTGGTAGTTCGACTGAGCGACGTCGAACTACGCGAGGAGGGAGGCCTGGTGGCGGGAGGGATGCGGGCAGCTCGGCACCGAGTAATTGCGGACCTGTCTTTTGCGGAAATAAGACCGACCGGCAAATGGTGGGGCTGCTTGTCCACGGAGGGTGCCGGACGCGAGGCAGGCACGGGCCTGCGTGATCATGGAGTTCTCTACGCTCAGTGATCACACGGAGGACCCGTGCCTGCGGTGCCATCTTGCCTGCTCGACCCCCTGTGGGACCAGTTCGCCGCTCTCCTGCCGGTGCCGGAGGGGTACGCGGCGAGTCATCCGCTGGGGTGTCACCGCCGCCGGATCCCGGACCGTGTCGTGTTCGAGCATGTCGTGCTCGCCTTGGTCCACGGTTCCGGGTACGAGCGGATCGCGAGCCCCGGATGCTCGGACCGCACGATCCGACGTCGCGTCAAACAGTGGGCTGACCTGGGGATAGCACAGAGCGTGCACGGCCTGGCCCTTGAAGCCTACGACCGCGTGATCGGACTCGCGCTGACCGAGATCTCTGTCGATGGCTGCATCACCAAGGCCCCGTCGGGCGGTGAGAAGGCGGGACGGTCACCGGTGGACCGGGGCAAGCAGGGGCTGAAGCGCTCCGTCGCCTCCGACGCCTGCGGCGTTCCGCTGGGTATCGTCTCCGACGGCGCCAACCGGCACGACTCGCCCCTGCTCGGCCCGACGCTGAGGGCGGCCCGCACCCAGGTCGGCGCGATACCCGAAGACGTCAATGTCAATCTGGACCGCGGCTACGACAGCGCCAAGTCCCGTGCGCTGCTGGCCGAGTTGGGCTTCACGGCCGAGATCGCCCGCAAGGGGATCCCAGCCCCGATCCAGGCTGGTAAACGCTGGGTGGTAGAGCGCACGCACTCCTGGATGAACGACTACGGCAAGCTGCGGCGCTGTACCGAGAAGAGCGGCAAGGCCGTGGACTTCTACCTCCACCTCGCCGCCGCACTCGTCACACTCCGCATGCTCATTCGACGAGCAGCCAAGCGCTATCGCTGGAACACCCGACCGACCACCCGGCGCCTCAAGTGATCCATTTGCCGGTCGGTCTTATTGGTCGCATCTTGAGTAATCTGAAAATTCACCTTCCGCGTGTACTCAGGTTGGCGCCGGGTGATATATTGATCCGCTGCTGCCGTGAGGCTGAGGCTTTACGTCACGGGCGAAAGTAGTTCGGATGTCTCTGCCGTGCTAGACTTGGCTTGTAGTTGCAGTTGTGGTTCCCGAAACTTCAAATGCCTTGGCGGCTGTATGTCGTTAGGCTTTTTTTGTATCTCCGGTGCTTATCCGGACGGGGTTCATTGTGGCAACGCAGGGGTTCACACGGTGTGGGCCCGCGGGCACTGCCCCCAAGGAGATGTGACATGGCTACTGGCACCGTCAAGTGGTTCAACGCGGAAAAGGGCTTCGGCTTCATCGAGCAGGACGGTGGCGGCCCGGATGTCTTCGCCCACTACTCGAACATCGCCACGCAGGGCTTCCGTGAGCTTCAGGAAGGCCAGAAGGTGAATTTCGACGTCGTGCAGGGTCAGAAGGGTCCGCAGGCGGAGAACATCACTCCCGCCTGACGCCGAAGCGTATGAGACAGCTGGGGCCCCGCCTTGCGTTGGGGCCCCAGCTTTCTGCTTTCTGTATTCCGGTGGAATTCTTTTAGTCTCACATTCGGCTCGTTCTTGCAATTCATCCGGCTCAGCCTGTCGGGAATTCCTCGATGCGCGCCCCGTCGAGGAAGGTTCTCCATGAGCCGTTCAGCTCGCACGAACGACCGTTTCCGCCCACAGGACCAGAGGCGCCCTGGCGTCGGTCCAGGCGATACCGGGCGCCGCTCCTGCGCACCACAGGGAGAGTTCGCGCTGCCGGTCACCGTCACCCCGGCCCTCCCCGCGGCCGCGGCCTTCAGCGAACTGGACATGCCAGTCGAGTTGGTGACGATGCTCACCAGCCTCGGCCTGAACGAGCCGTTCCCGATCCAGGCCGCCACGTTGCCGAACTCCCTCGCAGGGCGTGACGTCCTGGGCCGCGGGCGCACCGGATCGGGCAAGACGCTCGCCTTCGGTCTGGCGCTCCTCGTGCGGACGGCCGGGCAGCGCGCCGAGTCGCGGAAGCCACTGGCCCTGATCCTCGTCCCCACGCGCGAGCTGGCCCAGCAGGTCACCGATGCGCTCGCCCCGTACGCCCGATTGCTGAAGCTGCGGCTGGCCACTGTGGTCGGCGGCATGTCGATCGGCAGGCAGGCCGGCGCACTGCGTGCCGGGGCCGAGGTGGTCGTTGCGACTCCTGGCCGCCTCGCGGATCTCATCGAGCGCAAGGGCTGCCGCCTGGACCGGGTGAACATCACCGTCCTGGACGAGGCCGACCAGATGGCGGACATGGGCTTCATGCCGCAGGTCACCGAATTGCTGGACCAGGTACGTCCCGACGGCCAGCGCATGCTGTTCTCGGCCACGCTGGACCGCAACATCGACCTTCTTGTCCGTCGTTACCTCCATGACCCGGTGGTCCATTCGGTCGACCCGTCGGCGGGTGCGGTCACCACGATGGAGCATCACGTGCTGCAGGTGCACGGCGCCGACAAGTACGCCACTGCCACCGAGATCGCGGCCCGCGACGGGCGCGTGATCATGTTCCTGGACACCAAGCATGCTGTCGACCAGTTCACCAAGCACCTGCTGAGCAGCGGCGTGAAGGCCGCGGCGCTGCACGGCGGCAAGTCGCAGCCCCAGCGCACCCGCACCCTGGCACAGTTCAAGACCGGCGACGTCACGGCGCTCGTGGCCACCAACGTCGCGGCTCGGGGCATCCACATCGACGACCTCGATCTCGTCGTCAACGTCGACCCGCCCGGCGACCACAAGGATTACCTGCACCGCGGCGGCCGTACAGCCCGCGCCGGCGCGTCCGGCAGTGTCGTCACGCTGGTCCTCCCCGGCCAGCGCCGGGACATGGCCCGTCTCATGTCCGACGCGGGCATCAGGCCGCAGATCACGCAGGTCCGCTCCGGCGAGGCCGAGCTGAGCCACATCACTGGCGCCCAGGCTCCCTCCGGTGTCCCCGTCGGCGGCAGCGGGCCGGTCGCGGAGCGCCCGAAGCGCGGCGGCGCCCCCTTCCGCGGTCTGGGCACCCGCCCAGGGCGGGCCGGCGGCGGTGGCGAGCCTCGCCGGTCTGCCGAGGCCCGCCAGATTGCCGAGGCCCGCAAGGCCGCCCGGGTCCGCCGTGGCGCATAGCTCGGAAACGGTGCCCTCGTACGCTGTGTGCGTGACTCAAGCCGACTTGCGCCACACGGAGCAGCAGGAAATGCAGGCTCTCGTCGGGGGTGGTGGCGCGGGCGAGCGCCGCCGCGGTGCCGGTGCGGCTCTGTTCGCCGGCGCGGGCTGCCGCTGAGACGAGGAGGTCCGTCCTGCCCGGACGCCTCGCCCCCGTGCAGCGGGCCGGCGCGCTCGCCGCCCGTCTGCTGTTCCGGCGTGGGCGGCACCGGCGGCCGGCTGACGGGCCCCCTGAGCCGTTGGTCGGACACCCGTGACACACCCGTACCGCCCCGCGAGTCCTTCCGGGCCCGGTGGCGACGCACCCGAGACGGAGCGGCGAAATGAGCACCCGGGAGACCCTCCTCGCACGGATCACAGTCGCACTGGCCGATGTACCCGCGACCGAGACGTCCGACAGCGTCCCCGTCCCCCGCGACTACCGGAGCAGTCACGCCGGAAACGATCCCGCAGCCCTCTTCGTCGAGCGCGTCGCCGACTACCAGGCCACCGTGATCCGCACGGCCGAGGAGGGGGGTCGGAGGCCGGTCTCTCATCCGTGAGAGGGAGGCCTCCCGTGCGTCCGGGGCTGCTGCAGCCGGGCCGCGAGCTCCCCCGGCAGGACGTCCCGGTTTGCCGGAGTGAGCTGGACGACCTCGATGTCGGCGCGCCGCTTGAGGGCGTCGGTGAACGGATCGCGGTGCGTGGGGACCGTGGCGACGACGTCGACCTCTGCGACGAACAGCGCGTCGACCGCGTGCCGGAACGCCGTGCATGCCAGTTCCATCCGCCCCAGCTCGTCGATGAGCACCAGCCGCCCTGTTGCCTCCTCGGTTGCTGCCGGCCGAAGTGACGGCAGCGCCAGTCGTTCCATGACGCCCAGGTCGACGCCGTACTTCCCTACCCGTGGCGGACCGGGCAGGTCGACATGGGCGAGCACCTCCCGCCGGCCTGCCAGGGTCTCCAGGGCGAAACCGACGCGGGCGCCGGACAGCCGGATCTCCTCCGTGGCGAAGCCGGTGGCCGCGTGGGTGGGCAGCAGCGCGGCCAGCCGACGGAGGGCGGTCGTCTTGCCCGCGCCAGGGCGGCCCTCGAGCAGGATCCTTGTCGGCACACTGCCATCTTCACCCCAGCTTCCGGAGGCCGCCCGGGTGGGCTCGGCCGAACGGGGGGTTTGGGGTGCGGACCGGTGCCGGTGCCGCCGTTGCGGGTATGGCGCCGCGCATGAGCGGAATTGAACTCAGCAGCACCGCGTTCGACGACAAAACGGTGATCCCCCGTCGGTACAGCGGGGAGGGTGAGAACATCTCACCGCCCCTGACCTGGTCGGGAGTGCCCCACGAGGCCACGGAGCTGGTGCTCCTGTGCGAGGACCCGGACGCGCCGGGGACGACCTTCCTGCACTGGCTGGTGACCGGCATCGATCCTGGGACCACCGGGGCGGCGGAGGGCCAGAAGCCCCAGGGGGGCCTGCCGTGGCCCAACGGCTTCGGCCGCGTGGGCTGGGGAGGGCCGATGCCTCCACCGGGGCACGGGCCGCACCGCTACTTCTTCCGCCTGTACGCCCTGTCCGAGCCGCTGCCGCTGCACGACCACCCGGGCGCCGAGGACGTGCACCGTGCCCTGAAGGGCAGGGAGCTGGCCTCCGGCACCCTGGTCGGGACCTATCAGCGCTGAGGATGCTCGAACCGCTTCAGGCCCGTCTCGGGCAGCGGATTCACGTTGACGATGCGCCCGCCGTTGCGCTTGGTCTCCTCCAGGGCGGAGAGCATCCTCCAGGGCGGAGAGCATCCGCGGATGGTTGCTCCCGGGGTTCTGGCCCACGACGAGGACCAGATTGGTGGAGGTCGTGCGGGCTCTCCCCTTGCTGACGCCCAGGGTCTCGTGCAGCGCGAAGCCGCTGGACTCGTGGCACATGTTCGAGCAGTCGGGCATGTTGTTGGTGCCGAAGGCCCGGGCGAACAGCTGGAGGAGGAAGGCGGCCTCGTTGCTGACGCGGCCCGATGTGCAGAAGACGGCCTCGCCGGGGAGTCCAGCTGGGCCAGTTCCCCGGCCAGCAGTGCGAAGGCCGCGTCCCAGCCGATGGGTTCGTAGTGGTCCGAGCCGGGCCGCTTGACCATCGGCTCGGTGAGCCGGCCCTGCTGGTTGAGCCACCGGACGGATCGTTCGGCCAGCTCGGAGACCGGGTGCTCCCGGAAGAACCCGGCCGTGATCCGTCGTGACCTCGTCTCGTCGCTCACGTGCTTGGCGCCGTTCTCGCAGTACTCGTTGCGGTGCCGGTGAGCGGGGTCCGGTTCCGGCCAGGCGCAGCCCGAGCAGTCGAAGCCCTTGAGTCTGGTTGAGGTTGAGCAGCGTCAGCGCCGTACGGCGGACCGTCGTCTGCTCCAGGAAGTACCGCAGCGCGTTGGCCACCGCCGGCACGCCTACCGCCCAGGTCTTGGGCGGGATGATCGAGACGTCCGTCTCCTCCGCGCCGCTCCTGTCCGTGTGCCCCATCCGCCGCGCTGCCGCTCCGGCCCGGTGTCGGCACGTTCCGCGCGCGGCGCGATCCGGGTCGGTCGGGCGCAAGGGGCGGCCCGTGATCCGGGAGGCGCAGCGCGCCGGCGTCAGGACGGGGTCCCTGGGTCGGTGTACCGCAGCAGGGCGCCCACGCCCTCGTACAGCCTCAGCTCGCTCTCCGGTACGACGACCAGCTCGGCACCGGTGCCGACGAGGGCCCGGACGAGGGCCTCGTCGGTGCGTTCCTCGCGCGGGGCCCGCACGCCGAAGGACATCAGCTCCGCCTCGGTCAGGGCGAGCTGAGTGGGCTGGGAGCCCGCCCAGAGCCGCAGCGAAGACGCCGGCGGCCGGTTCAGCAGCAGTGCCGCGACCTGGCCGCGCTGGAGGGCGGCGACGGTGGCGGCCAGCCCCTCCGTCATGGGTCCGTCCAGGGCACGCCGGCCGATGAAGATGTCCACGAGTTCCCGGTCGTGCGCGGCCATGCGGCCGCGGAAGACGCCGCCGAGCTGAGGCTCCAACAGGGCGCGTCCGGTGTCGGTGGGGGTCCGGCCGCCCACGCGCACGACCTTGTCCCGCAGGCTGCGCGGCAGGCGGCGGATCAGTACGTTGCACGCCCACTCGTCCCCGGCCACGACGACGGCGTCGGCATGGGCGCGCCGCGCCCGTTCGTCCAGCCGGTGGCCGAGCCGGAGGGAGGTGCGGTGCCAGGTCGCCACCGCGACCCTGCGGTGCAGCCGCTCACCCGGGGTGACGGTGGACGTGGGCCAGGTACCGGTCTCCGCCTCCAGAGTCACCCAGCCGTGGGTCTCGGCGGTCGGAAGGCCGCCGTAGTGGACGACTACGGCCATGTAGGGGATCTCCGGAACGTGCTGGGTGACCAGGGGCATCGCGTCCGGCAGGGTGCTGTAGCGCGCGGAGTCGTGCTCGGGCGGCCTGGGCAGCTCCCCGTCCAGGACGAGCGTGCCGTGGGCGGCGAAGATGGCCTGACCGTGCACTCCCGGCACCGCTGTGTCGGCGCCGACCACCTCCTCCAGTACGTTCAGCAGCGCCCGGTCCGAGCCCTGACGGGACAGACTCTCGCGCAGCCGCCGCCAGCGCAGCGCGATCGCCCGCTCGGGATGCTCGACGTCTCGGGAGGTGTCCAGGTACACGGAGGCGAACGGGCCCGGCTCCGCGTAGAGGGGTTCAAGGAACGACAACCTCATCGCCACTCCTCGTCGATGGTCTCCCCTCCTTTGATGATGCGCGCCCCGGGCGGTGATGGAGCTCGACGAGCGCAAAGCGGTGCGGAACGCGGGGTGGTCGGGCACCGGCCGGCAGCAGCCGGCCCATCGTGAGCATGGTGGCGGCGACCGGCCGTCCAGCACCGCCGAGCCGCGGGCCGGGACAGCAGGCCGCTGGGCAGCCGGGCTCCGTGGCCGAGGGTGGTGAACCAGGGCCGATTTTTGGCCGCACCAAGTCAGAGGGTGCGGGGCACGCGAGCCCGACCTGATCCAAACGAGAGGCTCTGGTGTGCCTGGCCCCATCGTTCCCGGCCCGACCAATGGGCGGGGCGAGGAGGGGCTCGCCTCAGGCAGGCTTGCGCCACACGGAGATGTGCTTCGCGGAGTCCTGGGTGAATGGCGCCCTGTCCCAGTCCGCGACGCGCAGTTCGAGCTCCAGCCCCGCGATCCGTGCCATGAGGTCGAGCTCTGCCGGCCATGCGTACCGGTGCCGGGAGTTCGTGCGGCGGTAGTGGCCGTCGTCGCCGTCGCGGGCGAAGTGGTGCGAGACGAGGATCTGCTCGACCAGGTCGAAGGTGTCGAAGCCGAGATGCCGCTCGGAGACGTCGAACGGCACCGCGACCTGCCCCGGCGGCAGGAACCGCAGCGGCGGCACGCCCAGCTCGATGACGAATCGGCCGCCAGGTGTCAGGTGCCGTGCGGCGTTGCGGAAGCACTCGACCTGCTCGGCCTGCGTGAGCAGGTTCGTGATGGTGTTGTAGACGAGATAGACCAGGGTGAACTCGCCGGGGACGGTGGTCGTGGCCATGTCTCCGATGGTGACCGGGAGTGTGTCCTCGTCGACCTTGCGCCGCAGGACCGCTGCCATGTGCCCGGAGAGTTCGATGCCCGCCACCGGCACGCCGCGTTCCCGGAGCGGGACGCCCACCCGTCCGGTTCCGATGGCGAATTCCAGTGCCCGGCCGTCTCCGGCGAGTCCGGCGAGGAAGTCGAGAGTTGGTCCGAGAAAGGTGGCCGAGGACTTTTCGCTCTCCTCGGCGTCGTAGCGGTCGGCGGTCGCACGGGTCCACAGTTCACTGCTCGTCATGGGCGGTCACCTTGCCGGGCACGGCGCGCGCTGTCGACGTATTTACCTTCCACCGCCTCCGAGCACACGGTCCCGGGGCAGGAACAGACCTTGCAGGGCACCGCCTGGCTCGGGACCGCAGATTCAGCGGAAGCCGGTCGGCCCGGCTGCGCATGGAAGCGGCGAAGTAACCGGACGACGCCCGTCTGAGCGCTCTGGTCGGTGAGCTGTCGGTGCAGGACGGCCACTTCCGCCAGTGGTGGTCCGCCCACCACGTCGCCGCCCGCACCATCGGCACCAAGACCCTCAATCACCCCATCGCCGGGAAGCTGGTGCTGGACCGGGACACCCTCACCGCCAGCACCGACCCCGACGAGCAGCTCGTGGTGTGGACCGCAGAGGCCGGCACCCCCTCCCACGACGGGCTGCGCATCCTCGCCTCCTGGGCCGCCGACCAGCACCTGGCAGCGTCCTCGCCGTCGGCCACGGGGTGATACCGCTCAGGGCGGGCGAGCCCGCGATGTCACACGGTGGCAGCCGTGTGAGGCGGCAGGCCGGGCCGGCCGCGCGGGTCAGCGGCCTGACCAGACCCATGTACATCTCGTTGTAGAGGCCGTCGTGCACACCGAGGCGGGCTGCCGCCGCGTCAAGGTCCGCGACCTCGTCCGCTGACAAGGCGACCTGAGGCACTACGGCTTTTCCAGACGCTCGACGCGGCGGGTGCCGGGGATGTGGCTGGAACGCCCCGGCGTGCCCCGCCCGCTCGACGAACTGCTGCTGGACCGGCTCGCCATCTGCCGCATCGCCCTCGCCGGACACCTGCCCCCGCCCTGGTACGTCCGGGCCGCGCCCCCGAGCTGCTCGGCCTGCCCACCGGCGTGCCCCTCGGCGTCGGCGGGGTTCCCTTCCACACCACGCGCATCGCCCTGGACCCCGGTGACAAGCTCGTCCTGTACACCGACGGCCTGGTCGAGACCCGCGACCAGCCCATCGACGCACGCCTGGCCACCCTCCTCGGCCTCCTCGGCCTCCTCGGCCAACCGGACCGGCCCCTGGAAGCGACCTGCGACCTGCTCCTGCACACCCTGCGCCACCCGGACGACCACGACCACACAGCCGCAGCCCTCATCATCGTTCGAGCGCAGCCCACACGTGGTCGGGAGTGTCCTGAATCAGGCGCGTTCCAGTGCTGAGTCGAGGCCACGCCCGGTGCGCAGTGTTTCCGGCCGGGGCCCTCCGGACCGATTCTTGAGCAGTCGGCTCACGTCCGCTCCACCAGCCGCGCGGTCACGGACAGTGCCATGCGCAGCGCACTGTCTCGGTCCGCCCCGTGCTGGCCGAGGACGACGCGCGTACTCAACCCGTCGAGCAGAGCCAGGAGTTCGGAAGCACGCGCTGCCGCATCCAGGTCCGCAGCGAAGCGGCCCTGCCGCACGCCCTTGGCGAGGAGCGACTCGAGGTCCTCCTGCCAGCCGCGATCGATCTCGGCCTGGGCCTGGCGCAGCGCCTCGTTCGACGCCGTGCGCGCCCATAGTTCGATCCACAGGGTCCAGCGCGGGTCGCGTGGCCCATGGGGGAGGTACAGCTCCAGGAAGAGGCGGAGCTTGCGCTCGCTGCCGACCCGGCTGGCCAGCAGTGCCCGGCGCTCATCGGTGAGCGCGCTCTCGCTCCACCGCAACGCCTCCAGGAGCAGACGGTCCTTGCTGCCGAAGTAATAGAGGATGTGGCCGCCGCTGGTGCCGAGGCGCTTGGCGAGTGCCGACATGGTGAGCGTGGCCAGGCCGTCCTCGGCCATGGCCGCCATCGCCTCTTCCAGCATCCGTTCCTGGGTCAGGTGCCCGTCACGCCGTCGCGCCGTCGCTGCCACGCCGCGCCTCCTCCTCCGTGTGCCCAGTGATGACCTTAGCGGCCGATTTCCGCAGAGGTCTTGACGGGGCACCGGAGGCACATCTTGAATGCCGTTCTAACTCTTAGAACGGCATTCAAAGTAACGTGCCCGGGCTTCCGGGACACGCACGGACGAGAGGCGGGTCGCATGACGCAGCAGGACACGACCGCGAGGGCGCCCGGCGGGACGACGGCCGCCGATCAGGTCTTCCAGGTCGAGACGCACGGCATCGACCCGATTCCCGACGAGGATCGCCATGGCAGCGCGAAGGACTTGTTCTGGCTGTGGTTCGGCTCCAACCTCACCTTCACCTATGTCATCAACGGCGCCCTGGCCGTCGCCTTCGGCCTGTCCTTCTGGCAGGCGACCGGCGTCGTGGTCCTCGGTGGCCTGTCGTTCTTCGCCATCAGCGCCGCCGGACTGAGCGGCGTCCGTACCGGCACCGCCACTCTGGTGATCTCCCGCGCCCCCTTCGGCGTGCGCGGCAACTGGCCTGCCGGAATGCTCAACTGGGTGGTCAGCATCGGCTACACGATCCTCAATACGGTCGTCGGCACGCTCGCCCTGGAGGCGTTCATCGCTGATCTGGGATGGGAGTCCGGCCGCACAGGGCGGGCTCTCGCGCTCCTGATCACACTCGCGCTGACCTTCGTCGTCGCCCTGTGGGGCCACGCCACCGTCCAGTTCGCCGAGCGCTGGATCGCGTACGTTCTCGCCATCGGCTTCGCCGCGCTCCTGGTGTTCCTGCTGCCGGGCGCCGACACGGGCGAAGTGGCCGCCCTGCCCGGTGCGTCCGGGTGGAGCCTGGCATTCGTCGTGATGCTGGCCGGTCCGTTCTCGTACGTTCCGATGCCCGCCGACTACACGCGCTACCTCCCGAGGGCGACGTCGATGCGGTCGCTCACCTGGTACGGCGCCCTCGGCGGCTTCGTGTCGTCGGTCGCTCTGGGCGTGGCGGGGGTGGCCGCCGCCACGCAGACGGACATGACCGACGCCGTGGCGGGTACGGAGCAGCTGCTGCCGGGATGGTTCCAGCCTCTCTTCCTCGCCCTCGTCCTCGGTGGCTCGGTCACCAACTCGATCGTCACCCTCTACTCGTCGAGCCTGAATCTTCAGGTGCTCGGCATCCCCTGGAGCCGTTCCAAGGCCATCATCATCAGTGCGGCCGTCACCGCAGCGGGCTCGCTCTGCGCGCTCTTCCTCACCGACTTCACCAGCTCGCTGCTGTCCTTCCTCTCCCTGCTGATCATCGTGTTCGCGCCCTGGGGCGGCGTGTTCCTCACCGACATGCTGATGCGCCGCTGCCACTACGACCCACCGGCCCTGCACGCAGGCCCGGACGGCGCCTACTGGTACCGGTCCGGCTACCACCCTGCCGGTGTTGTCGCGCTCCTCGTCGGCATGGCCTTTTCCGCGCTCACCTGCGACTCGGAGCTGTGGACCGGCCCGCTGGTGGCGCCACTGGGCGGCGCCGACCTGACCCTGCTCGGCTCACTTGTCTCGGGGTTCGTCTACTGGCTGCTCGCCCGACGGACCGTCGCCCCGCACACCGACCTTTCCTGAACGGCTTCCACGCGGTGTCCACATCAGGCCCGCGTGGCAACGCCCTGCCGGCATACCCGAACCATCAGGAGATACCTCACATGGCCATCGCCGCTCACCCCGCCCACCTCGTCCTGCGCAACGCCCGTATCCATACCGTCGACCCGGTGCTGCCCGAGGCACAGGCCATGGCAGTGGTCGACGGCCGTATCGCCTGGCTCGGTTCCGACAAGGACGCACTGGGGTGGACGGGGCCCGACACGCGGGTGATTGATGCCGGTGGGAAGCTGGTCCTTCCTGGTTTCGTCGATGCCCACAACCATGTTCGGCTCGGCTCGGACGACGCCTGCGTCCAACTGTCCGGCGCCCGTACCCTCGACGAAGTCCACGCCCGCATCCGTGCCTGGCGCACGGCCCACCCCGACGCCGAGTGGATCGAGGCGGAAGCCTTCGACTACTCGGCCATCCCGGGGGGCCGGATGCCTGCCTCCGGTGACCTGGACCCGGTCACGGGCGACGTGCCCGCCTTCATGCTGAGCTACGACGTGCACACCGCCTGGGTGAACACCGCGGCCATGCGCCGACTCGGCATCGACCGCGACCACATCCGTCTGCCCTTCGGTGAAGCCGCCACCGACCCGACCACAGGCGAACCCACCGGCTTCATCACGGACTTCGCCGTCAAGGGCCTCTCCCGTGACGGCCACCGGGCCCTGCGGAAGCTGGGTCTGCCGTGGGCCTCGCCCGACCGGCAGTACGGACGCCTCACCAAGTCCCTGGACGATGCGATCGGCTTCGGCATCACCACGGTGGTCGAGCCCCAGAACTCGCTGGACGACCTGGCCCTCTTCGCACGCGCACGCGCGGAAGGGCGGCTCCGGTCCCGGATCGTCGCGGCCCTCTTCCACCCGCGCGGCACCACGGACTCCGACCTCGACGACTTCGCCGCCGCCGCCCGCCGGTACGCCGACGACCGGCTACGGGTCGGACCGCTCAAGCTCTACATCGACGATGTCGTCGAGCCGCGTACCGCGGCCCTCCTCGAACCTTACGCGGGCTGCCGTCACCACCGCGGAGACACCTTCTATCCGCCTGAGGAGTTTGCGAGCCTGCTCACGAAGCTGGACGCCCGCGGCTTCCAGTGCTTCGTCCACGCGACCGGCGACAGGGGGATCCGTACCGTCCTCGACGCCGTCGAACACGCCCGTGAGGTCAACGGGCCGCGGGACGCCCGCCACCAGGTCGTCCACGTCGAGTGCCTCGACCCCGACGACACACCGCGCTTCGCCGCACTGGGCGTGGTTGCGTGCATGCAGCCCCGTCACAGCGCCCCGGAGGTCGCGGGACCCGGCAAGGACTGGGCGGAGAACATCGGCGCCGACCGCTGGCACAAGGCATGGCCCCTGCGCAGTCTGCACACGGCCGGGGCAGTGCTGGCGCTCTCCAGCGACTGGAACGTGGCCGAGATGGACCCGATGATCGGCATCTACACCGCCGTCACCCGACGCCCCCTGGGCGGCGGTGAGCCCTGGATGCCGCAGGAGACGATCAGCGTGGAGGACGCCGTCCGCGGATACACGATGGGCTCGGCATACGCCAACTTCCTTGAACACGAACGCGGTTCGCTGACGGTCGGCAAAGCCGCCGACTTCGTGGTCCTCTCCCGCGACATCCTGCGCGCGGCACCGCAGGACATCCCCGGCACCGTGGCGGAGACCGTAGTGGTCGCAGGCCTTGTCGAGCACGGCGACTGACCACGGATGACACCGAATCAGCGCCATGTGCCGCGCCGGGGCAGGGGTGGTCCGGCCGGCTTCGGCTCAGCGGACGGACTGTGACGGCCGGGCGATGCGAGAGGCTGCGCAGGAGGAGCCCCCCAAGAGCTTCCTGGAGCGGCTTTCCCGGCCCCCGCGGGCCGCCTCCATCCCGGCCCCACCGCGCTCGACCCCCGCTGGGCGGCGACATGGCCTGCATCCCGTCGGCGAGGGGCGGTTCTGTCTCGCCACCGTCATCGACATCGCCTCTTCAGAATCCGAGGAGACCGTGCGCGGCTGCGCGAGCAGTGCGACGTCCGTAAGGGGAAAAGTCCACCTGCCGGCCGCTTCCGTCCATACCTCTCCCGGCCGGGTGCCGGGAAAATCCGAAGGCGTTGTTACGTCCACGATCAAGGGAGCCGCTCATGACCGTCGGTGGAGACCAGCCGCAGCCCGCACCCCAGCCTCGCGCGACGCGGCGGCGGCTGCTGACGACCGCCCTCGGGACCGCCGCTGCCCTTCCCCTGCTGGGCGGCACCGGCGGCGCACCCGCCGCAGCCGCTGCGGGAGGCCTGCGCACGGTGGCGCATCGCGGCATCCGGCCCGACGACCCGGACGGCCGGGCTCTGCTGCACAACCCGCGCCGCGGATTCCGGTACGAAATGTCGTACAACGCCAAAGACCTGACCAGCCCCTGGACGAACGAGCAGGACCATGTGCCGGACTCCGCCGCGACGCTGGAACTGCTGGAACGGAAGTACGGGACCGGCGCCAACCTCACGCAGCTCTATTTCTACCTCTGGGACTACGCGACCGCGCCCCTCCCGCAGAGCGCCCTGGACAACATCGAGCGGGTCTTCGCCGGCCTGCGCAGCATGGGATACGCCGCGGTGCTGCGCTTCGCGTACGACGACGGGGTCCGCGAGGGCCGCCGCTACACCGTGCAGGACATCCAGCGGCACATCGGCCAGCTCTCCCCGCTCGTCGCACGGAACAGTGATGTGGTAGCCGTCTGGCAGGCCGGATTCCTGGGCGCCTGGGGCGAGTGGCACGGCAGCTACTACCAGCACGAGAACTACCCCGACGCCGTCACCGCCATCATGACCACGCTCGTCGAGGCGTTGCCGCCCGGGATACACACTCAGGTGCGCTACGCCGAGAAGCGCAACATGATCACGAATCAGACCATCCTGGACCGGGTCGGGTTCCACAACGACTACATGACGCTCGGCGGCGGGCAGTGGGACTACTACGTTCCGTCCGACCCGCAGTGGAACACCTACCTGAACGTGACCAGCACACAGATGACCGACGGCGAGATGCCCTGGGACAAGGGCCAGAGCGCGGACCCGTACGCCTGGAGCACGGTCATCCCCGGCATCGACACCGCCCGTCGGCTCCAGACACTGCGCTTCGACTCCCTGTCCATCGCGCACAACGCGACGGTCACCGTACCGGCCTGGCGCACGGCCGAACTGACCGAACAACAGGCGACGGACGCCCTGCTGCCCGTCTCCGACGGCTACTTCCGCGACCGCCACGGCGCGGCTGTACCGCGCACCCAGTTCGAGTATCTGCGCGACCATCTCGGCTACCGGATCGAGGTCCGCCGCGCCCGCTACGACCTCTCCGGCCTCGGCAGCGGCCGGCTGCCGGTGGAAGTGGACGTGGTCAACCGCGGCTTCGCCCCGCCCAAGCACCCTCGCCCGGTACGCCTCGTGCTGCTGGACGCCGACGGCCGCACGGTGGCGGCCTCGGACACCGGCGCGGACTGGCGCGACTGGCAGCCGAAGGGCCGCGCGGACACCACCGACGATCACAGCGAGCCGACGACCTCGACCGTGCGCGCCACACTGGCGGTACCCCGAGGAGCCCGCGGCACCTACCGAGTGGGCCTGGCCCTGCCCGACCCGAGCTTCCCCGGGGCCGCTGACGCGGTGCGCTGTGCAAACGCGACGGTCGACTGGGTGAGCGGCGTCAACATCGTGGCCGGCGTGCGGATCGGTCGCTGACCGCAGTGCGCCGGGCAGCTCCGCCGGTCCCGCCTGTCCGCCGCCCGCATCCGCGCAGCACCGAGTCGGGGATCGGGATCGGGATCGCGGTCCGTACGAAGACGGCGACGGTCCTGTCCGCGCTGCGCACCCACACCCCCTGGAGCTCAAGGAGCACCACGATGAACGCCCTCCACCCGGAAGCGGTTTGTTCGTCAAGCGCGTTGAACACATCGTCGTTCAGCCGCGCGGACATGCGCGGGGCCTTGGGGCGGATGACCTCGACGAGCCTGCGGCGGCCGGCTTGTCGCAGCGCGGCCGGGGAGCCGTAGTGGTCCAGCAGCCAGGTGACGGCGTCGTCGTCCGGACACGGGCCGAGGACGCGTTGGAGGCTGAAACGAAACGGGGTGAGGGCCGCGAGTGAGCGGGTCCGGCTGTGGGTTGAGTGGTCGAGGTCTTGAGGTGTCAGGAGCGGGCATAGCCCGTGAGGGGTGGGGTGCGCAGGGCGATAACCGCTATGTCGTCGTGGCCGTCGCTGGGGTGGTGGTCGGCCAGTGCCCGGCACAGCTCCTCCGGGGGCAGGCCCGCGTGCTGGGAGGCGGTGACCGCCAGCGCGTCCAGGCCCTGGTCCAGTGGCCGGCCGGGGAATTCCACCAGGCCGTCGGTGTAGAGGACGACGGTGGTGTCGACGGGCAGCACCTGGCAGTGATCGGGACGAGGCAGCTCGGCCGCAACCCCGAGGGGGACCCCAGGATCGGTGTCCAGGTAGCGCACGCGGCCGTCGGGTAGCAGCAACAGAGGCGGCGGGTGTCCGGCGCTGGACCAGTGCAGCCGCCAGCCGCCGTCGGCGGGTTCCAGGCGGGCTACCAGGGCGGTGGTGATGGGGGCCTCGTCCCAAGCGTCCATGATGCGGTCGAGCTGGGTGAGGACGGTGCTGGGCGGGGTGTGCCCGTCGTAGCACAGGGCCCGCAGCATGCTGCGGATCTGCGACATGTTGGCCGCGGCCCGCAGGTCGTGCCCGGCCACATCCCCGATCAGCGCCGCGCAGGTGCCGTCGGGCAGCAGCATGGCGTCGTACCAGTCCCCGCCCAGCGCGGCGGGGGCGCTGGCGGGACGGTAGACCGCTCCCGCCGTGAAGGGGTGCAGGTCCGGCAGACGGGGCAGCAGCAGCCGCTGGAACTGTTCGGCGCTGTGGCGGACCTGCTGGTAGAGACGGGCGTTCTCGATGGCCACCCCGGCTGTGCCGGCCAGTGCCAGGATCACGCCTTCGTCGTGCCGGTCGAAGGGCCGTCCGTCCTTGCGTTCGGAGAGGTAGAGGTTGCCGTAGATCTGTCCGCGTACGCTGATGGCGACGCCGAGCAGGGAGTGCATGGGCGGGTGGCCGGGCGGGAAGCCGGCCGACTCCGGGTGCGTGGCGATGTCCTTCACCCGCAGCGGCTCGGGGTGGTGGATCAGGTGGCCCAGCAGGCCCCGTCCGCGTGGGAGCTCGACTCCTTCCAGGTGCGCCAGCTCCTTCGCGGTGAGTCCCAGCGGGATGAACTCGGCCAGGAACCTGCCCTCCTCGTCGAGCACTCCCATGGCTCCGTAGCGGGCACCCGCCAGGTTCATCGCGGTGCTGACGATGCGGCGCAGGACCGCGGGCAGTTCCAGTTCGCCGGTGATGCTCAGTACTGCCTGAAGCAACCCCTGGAGGGTGCCCTGAGCGCGAGCCAGGGCGTGCAGTTGTTCGCCGATGCGGTCGAGGTCCGAGCTGAGCGGCAGGTTCAGCAGCGACATGTAGGACGCCCCGGCCGGTGTCTCCTCCTGTGGGGCGTCCCGGTCCTGCGGGGCGTCGTCATCCCGGCCTCCCGGGTCCTGCCGGTCCTCCGCCATCGCCACCGCCTCGCTTCCGCCGTCCACTCCGGGTATCCCCGTTCTTCCATCCCCGTTCTTCATCTGAACCGCGGTCCGGCCCCGCCGCTCAGCGACTGGCCGCACGGTGTCCGCGGACACCCATTCGGCGCAGATGCCTCCCCCGCTGGGCTCAGCGCTACTGGCTTGCCGGTCTTTGAAGTCGTGAGTCAGCCGGCGCTGTCGCAGACGGTCAGCGGACTTGAGCGGCAGCTCGGCGTGAAGCTGCTGGTGCGCAGGGGCACCGGTGTGCGGCCCACCGAGGCGGGGGACGGCCCTGCTCGGCGAGACCCGGGCTGTGCTGGTGCGGCACGACCAGGCACTGCGGGCGATGGCCCGGTGCCCGGGCGTACGGCAGTGCCGTGTCCGGCGCCCCGTCAACTCGTCCGCGAGCTGACATGCGAGGCAAGCACCCCCGCCACCGTGGGATTCCGTTCTTGCCATCGGCGATTCCTGGACCCGCCATACGTTCAGGGGGCGTTCTGAACGGCCGTGGTCCTCGCGGAAGGCCGCCGGACCGCCCGAGGCCGCTCACAGCCGCCATGCGGCCATAAGCGGCACGCATGGCGGCTCCAGGTGACTCCTACGGCCAGGGTATGACGGCCGACGCGCACCGCGCGGTTACATGAGCCGGTGATGCGGCCCCGTCAGCCCCGATCAGACGCGAGGGAGCAATGAACGAAGCACGCGAGGACCAGACGAGCAGCACCTACGACGTGGTCGTGCTGGGTGCCGGCCCGGTCGGCCAGAACGTCGCCGACCGTGCCCGCGCCGCCGGCCTCACCGTCGCCGTCGTGGAGCGTGAACTGGTCGGCGGCGAATGCTCCTACTGGGCCTGCGTGCCCAGCAAGGCCCTGCTGCGGCCGGTCATCGCGGTCGCCGACGCCCGCTGGGTGGACGGCGCCCGGCAGGCCGTCACCGGCCGGCTCGACACCGACCGGGTCTTCGTCCGCCGCGACCACTACGTCAGCGACTGGGACGACACCGGACAGGCCGAGTGGGTGAAGTCCACCGGCGCCGACCTGTACCGCGGCCACGGCCGCATCGACGGCCCCCGCCGCACCACGGTCACCAGGGACGACGGCGCACGCCACAGTCTCATCGCCCGCCACGCGGTGGCCATCGCCACCGGCAGCCGGCCGCTGCTGCCCGACATCCCCGGCATCCATGAGGCCCGGCCCTGGACGAACCGGCACGGCACCGACTCCAGCACCGTGCCCGGCCGGCTCGCCATCGTCGGAGGCGGCGGAGTCGGCGTCGAGATGGCCACCCTCTGGCAGGGTCTCGGCTCCCAGGTCGCCCTGCTCACCCGCCGCCGACTGATCCCGCGCATGGAACCCTTCGCGGGCGAGCTCGTCGCACGCAGCCTCATCGAGGCGGGCGTGGACGTGCGGATCGGCACCCAGGTCACCGCACTGCACCGCCCGGACCCCACCGGGCACGTCACCCTCACCCTCGACGACGGCAGCGACCTGCAGGCCGACGAGGTCATGTTCGCCACCGGCCGGACCCCCGCAACCGACGACATCGGCCTGGACACGGTCGGCCTCACCACCGGCACGTGGCTGGACGTGGACACCACCTGCCTGGTCCGCGGGGTCGACGGCACGTGGCTGTACGCCGTCGGCGACGTCAACCACCGGGCCCTGCTCACCCACCAGGGCAAGTACCAAGCGCGGACCGCCGGCGACGCCATCGCCGCCCGCGCCGCAGGCCTCCCCGTGGACGACGGCCCGTGGGGCGACCACGCCACCACCGCCGATCAGCACGCCGTGCCCCAGGTCTTCTTCACCGACCCCGAGGCGGCCGCCGTGGGCCTGACCGCCGAACAGGCAGCCCAGGCCGGCCACCGCATCAAGACCGTCGACCTCGACTTCAACACTGCCCAGGGCGCCAACCTCTACGCCGACAACTACCGTGGCCACGCACGGATGGTGGTCGACCTCGACCGGGAAATCCTGCTCGGGGTGACCTTCGTCGGCCCCGGAGTCGGCGAGCTGCTGCACTCGGCGACCGTCGCGGTCGCCGGCGAGGTCCCGCTCAAGCGGCTCAGGCACGCGATCGCCTGCTTCCCGACCGTCAGCGAGATCTGGCTCTTCCTCCTCGCCGCCTACCAGCGCGACCGCACCTGAAGCGATACTCGCCGCACTTCCCGAACTCGCTCCGTACGCACGCGACGCAGTCGTGCTGCACCCCGAGCGCGGAAAGCCGGAGGCCGGCAGTAGCTCGATCGGTGGCCCGCTGCTCTGGCCGAGCGACGAGGCGTGGCCCGAATGTTCCTTGCCCGACGAAGAATGCCCTGCAGGCGTACCTGCCACACCCATGGTGCCGGTCGCCCAGATCTACCGGCGCGACATACCAGGACCATGGTGGCCCGGCGACACCGACCTCCTGCAGATCCTTTGGTGCCCCAATGAACACTGGGATCCTCCGGCCCAGCAGGCCGATGCCAGCCCCGTGCTGGAGGTGCGCTGGTGTCGGGCCGCCGATGTGCCAAGCCAGTTGACGACCCGGCCGTCGCCCTTGCGGTACGACGAGGACGGATACCTGCCCCAGGCGTGCTCCATCACTGCTGAGCACCTGACCGACTTCCCCTTCCGAGACGAATTGCCCCCAGCGCTCCGGCCGCGGCTGGAGGAACTGGTCCGTGAGACCGGCGACGGCGGCGACGCCATTACCCGTCTCGCAGGCTGGAAACTGGGCGGCTGGCCAACCTGGCACCTGTCGCACCCCACCGTGTTCCGATGCGGTGAGTGCGGCACGGGCATGGCGCTGCTGTTCACCGTGGCCAGCGACGACAAGACAGGGGCCGTCGTCGGCAGATGGGGCGACCTGCGAATCTTCACCTGCCCCGTCGACCACCGGCACGCCTTTCAGGCAGACCTGCACTGACTCGGACTCATCACCCGCGCCGCCGCCCTGACGGCGCCCCGCTCTACGTGATCACGGACAATCTCTCCGCTCACAAGGGCACCAAGATCCATCAGCGGGCCCGAAAAAGCCGGGCCGAGCTGTGCTTCACCCCGACAACGCGTCCTGGGCCAACCGATCGAGGCGCACTTCGGACCGCTGAGGCAGTTCACCCTGGCCAACTCGAACCATCCCAACCACACCGTCCAGCCCCGTGAACTGCACCGCTGCGGCGCGCGGCACGGCACTTGGCCGTACCTCTCACTGCAGCAGCTCGGCGACCTCGGAGAGCTGGGCCTCGGACAGGGGGCCGCGCTGGAGGGCCATGGCATTCTCCTCGGCCTGGGCGACGCTACGGAAGCCGGGGATCGGCACCGTCCGCGGGCTGCGTGCCCACAGCCACGCGAGGGCGCCCTGTGCGAGCGTGCGGCCGTCTGCGGTGAGCACGTCCCGTACGGCATCGACGCGCGCCCTCCATTGTGGTGCGGGCACGCCGCCTTCGCCGAACCAGTGCAGCCACGCGGGCGGCAGCGAACGGATGTCGCCCGCTGCGCCGCGGCCGGGAGGTCCCTGCTTGCCGGTGAGCAGGCCCATAGCGAGCGGGCTGCGAACGATGGACGCGAGCCCGCGCTGCTCGCACAACGCCAGCATCTCAGGCGCATCCACCAGCACATTGCACGCGTGCTGGACGCCCGCGCAGTGCTCCCCCTGCGCGAAGAGCGCCGCTCGCCCGGGATCATCGGTACTCCAGGCGTACGCACGGATGAGCCCCTCTCGTACGAACTCCTCACATACTTCGCGTAGTTCAGCCGCCGCGACCAACGGCGCGTCGCCCAGATGCAGCTGGTACACGTCAATCCAATCGGTGCCCAGCCGCCGCAACGACGCGGTCAGTGCCCGGCGCACGTATGCGGCCGTTGTGTCCTCGCCGATCAGCGTGCGCGTCTCCTCGTTGAAGACGTTGCCCCACTTGGTGGCGATGACCACCTCGTCCCGCCGGTCCGCGAGCGCCCGCCCCAGTACCCGCTCGCTGCGGCCGGTGCCGTACACGTCCGCAGTGTCGAAGAAAGTAACCCCGAGCTCCGTCGCCCGCCGGATCGCCGCGATGGACTCCTCGTCATCGACCGTGCCCCATCCGAGGGGGTTTCCGTCGGCGTCCTGCCACTCACCGCCGATGGCCCAGCACCCGAATCCCAGCGCACTGACCTCGATCTTGCTGACTCCCAGCGTCCTGTTCTCCATGCCTGAGCACACTACGAGTTGGAGTGCACACGACGGCAAGGCCGACGAGTGATCCAGAGATCCTTGGCCACCGCGTCGACCGTCCGACCGCTCGATGCCACCAGCCCCACTCCAGACCCGGCCAACCACCCTGGTCACAGCACTAGGTTCTGTCCGCTACGGTGCTGCGGACCTGCCGCCCTACGCGGCTCCCTCCCGCGCCACGGACCTTTCCGGACTCCCCCCGGCCTATATCGAGGTCGGGTCGGCCGAGATGTTCCGGGACGAGGACGTGGCTTACGCGAACGCGATCTGGCAGGCCGGCGGCCAGGCTGAACTGCATGTATGGCCCGGTGCATACCACGGCTTCGACAGCTTGGCACCGCAGGCGGCCCTCAGCCAGGATGCACGCAACGCCCGTAACCCGCTGGCTCCAGCGCCTCCTCGCGCAGTCCGGCACGAGGGTCCCGAGGCGCCCGATGCCGCGCATGTCGCGGGAGTAACCCTCCTCCAGCTCGACGGTGTCCGGGTCGACTCCGCGGTGGACCAGGATCACTTCACGCTTCGGACGGAAGATCACCGAGGCGAGGCTCACCATCCGCCGGCAGGCGATGTAGTGCGGCAGCGGAGCCACCCCGACCTCGCCCACGGGGTGAGCCCCTCGGCAGCTCGGCGTACAGGTCCTGCAGGCAAGCCGGAGCCACGCCCTGGATCGAACGAACCATGTCCCGGCGTACCGAGTGGTCCGGGAGATGTTCGCAGCGGCCCACCGCGTTCCCCGGGCGCACCGTGCCGTGGCGCGACGATGCCCGATTCGGCCGGCGACCCTACGGTGGGGGCATGGCGGTGATCAACGGTTGGAGGCCGGGAGCGCAAGCCCGGATCCGCGCGGTGGACGCGATGGGCGCGGCTGTGCAGTTCGTGCTGTCGGTCGTGGCTGCCTCGGTCATACCGCACGAGCATCAATTCTTGGTGCGTTGGCCGGCAGTGGTGGCGGCAGCCGTCGGCTGCTCCGCGCTGGTGTGGCGGCACCGTCACCCGTTCGGCGTACTGGTCGTCACCATTGGCTGCGGGGTGATCTTTCAGGTACTCGGGATTCGGGACAGCCCGCTGGTGGCAAGTCCGGTTCTGGTGTCCGTCTACAACGTGGCCGTGCGGACCGACCGGCGTACCGCCTGGACCGCGGCATCTGTCTCGGCTGCCGTCCTGATATGCGCCGCCAAGGTGTTCACCTCGCAGTCGTGGCTGGACCCGGACACGGTTGCGATGCTGGCCTGGACGGCTCTGCCGGCCGCAGTCGGGGACGGGGTGCGCTCACGCCGCGCCTATGTGGCGGCCGTGGAGGAACGGGCGGAGCACGCGGAGCGCACCCGCGAGCAGGAGGCACAGCAGCGAGTGGCGGCCGAACGTGTCCGGATCGCACGCGAACTGCACGACATCGTCGCGCATCACATCGCCTTGATCAACGCGCAGGCAGGCGTCGCCGTCCATCTGGTGGACCAGCGACCGGAACAAATCCTCACGGCTCTGGAGGACATCCGGGACACCAGCCGCTCCGCGCTGGACGAACTGAGGGTGACCGTCGGCCTGCTCCGGCAGTCCGACGATCCGGTGGCGCTGCGCGATCCGATGCCGGGCCTTGCGCAGGTGCCGGCCCTGCTGGCGTCGTTCGAACGCGCCGGGCTGGCCGTGAGCCACACCCGGTCCGGCGACACCGAACCGCTGGAGCCGGCGGTCGACCTGGCCGCGTACCGCATCGTGCAGGAGTCCCTGACCAATGTGCGCAAGCACGCCGGAGCCGACCATGCCCGGCTGTCCCTGCACTACCACCGTGAACGGCTTACGATCACCGTCGAGGACGACGGGTCCGCCGGACTGCACCATCCTCACCCAGGGGCCGGTCACGGGCTGATCGGCATGCGTGAGCGGGCTGCCACGATCGGGGGCAGGCTGCACGCGGGGCCACGCCCCGAGGGCGGATTCACCGTGACAGCCGAACTGCCACTGCGCCCCGGCCCGGCATGGGATCGGAGAGATGGGCATGACGATTCGCGTACTGCTTGCCGATGATCAGGCCCTGCTACGGGGCACCTTCAGAATGCTGTTCGACGCCACGGACGACATGGAGACCGTGGCGGAGGCGTCCAACGGACGCGAGGCGGTCGAGCTCGCCGGCGCACAGCGCCCGGATGTGGTCCTGATGGACATCCGCATGCCGGAGATGGACGGCCTGGAGGCGACACAGCTCATCAGTGAGTCCGAGGACCTCGCAGGTGTGAAGGTACTCATCCTGACCACCTTCGAGAATGACGAGCACGTCGCCGAGGCGCTGCGTGCCGGTGCGAGCGGCTTTCTCGGCAAGGGTGCGCGACCGGAGGAGCTTCTCGATGCCGTCCGCACGGTCGCGGGCGGCGAGGCGTTGCTGTCCCCGACGGCGACGCGAGCGTTGATCACTCGGTTTCTGGCCCAGCCGGATCCATGCCCGGTGGCCGTACACGAGCGGCTGGAGTGCTTGACGCCGCGGGAGCGCGACGTCACGATCCTCGTCGCGCTGGGCCTGTCCAACGAGGAGATCGCCGATCGCCTGTTCGTCAGCCCGCTGACCGCCAAGACCCACGTCAACCGGGCAATGACCAAGCTGGCGGCTCGTGACCGTGCCCAGCTCGTGGTCGTCGCCTATCAGTGCGGGCTGGTCAGTCCGGCGGCCGAGCCAAATCGCCCAGAGGCGCCCGCGTAATCGGCGGCGGTGTTCCGCGTTGGGTCCCAGCAGTAATCCGGCGTACCGGATACCGCAGCCGTGGTAGTCGGGAAACACTGTGCGGGGACGACGCGCCAGGGGCCGTCGCTGGGCGAAGGTGAGACCATGAACGGAGGTTTCGCCATGATCGAAGCCCGCTGCTTGACCAAGATGTCCGGCGAGAAGCCCGTCGTCGAGGAATGCCGCACGATCCGTGAACTACTGGCCCAACACGCACTCAAGATCCTCGCACCCGATGAGGCGAGTGCGGTGGGGGCTCACCTGGCCATCTGCGACACGTGCCGGAACGAGCACGACTGCCTCGCGGCGGCGGTGCCCGCACACCTGACCCTTCTGCGCGACGCCCTGGCTGGCGGCCAGGGCCGAAACAGGCGGGCGTGCGCGGCCAACCGGGCCGAACGCGGCCACGGATCCCCCCGTCACCGCACGCCGGACCGAGCCGCCCGGACGACGCAGATCACACTGTCCCAATGGGTCAGCAAGACCACGTCGTACATCAAGTGAACGGACCTGGTGGAAGCGGCGACGTGCCCTGGGACACAACGGCACCGGCCCTGACGGGTCTCTTCGCGAGCATGGGCGGCCCGGTCGTGCCGGCCGCCATCCCCGCCCTCGTGGGCGCCGAACGCCTGGCCGTGTCGGGAGCACCGACCTCGGCGTCCGTCCGGCTCGCGGCCGTGCCGGGACCGGCCGCGAGCGGCGCGCTCGTCGCGAATCCTGGGCTCGCCGCCTGCTTCGCCGTCGAAGCGGCCGGCTTCCTGGAGTTCTCCCTGGCGCTGCTGTTCGTACGGCCGCTCCCGCCCACCGCCACCGATACCGCCATTGGTGTCCGGCAGGCGTTCACCGCGGTGGCGGTGGCGGTGGCGGTGCGGTCGAGGGCAGCTGCTGTCGGCGCACCAGCGGCTGCTGGAGAACGTCCTCGTGCCGAGCCGGCCGGGGAGTGGACGAGCGGCTCGTCACATGGCCGCTGGACGACAAGCGGGTGTCCGCCCCGGGCTCATCGGCCACTACTTCCCGGCCGCGGACAACCTCGTGAGCGAGGCGTTCTCCCACGCCGCAACGCAGGAACGCGAATCGCTCCTGTCACGCGACGAACACGGGCTTCCTCCGGACCAGCGGCTCGCGCGCTTCCTCGTGCGCCTCACCGACTGGCGAATACCGCGACCTCAGCCGACTGTGGCTCAACGCGCGGCACGTCAGCAGATTCAAGCCGGGGCTGCGCTCGGCAGTGAGCACGCAGGAGTCCGCGACGCGTACCGCCCTCGAGGACCTCATCGAGGAAGGCCGCCGCACCGGGGAATTCACGACCGACGACGCACTCGGAGTGGCCCTGCACATCCTGGTCACCGTCGACGGTCTCGGTGCATACGCCAACGACGACACACAGGTGGACCATCCGGTGCTCGAAGACATGGCCATCGCAACGGCCGAACGCCTGCTCGGCCTCACCAGAGGCACCCTCCGTACCCGCGCCTGACACACTCGGATCCGGGCGGCGGTCGCCGGCTCGTGGCGCAGGGCCGGATCAAGGAGGCCAGGAAGGCGAGAGTGCCCTGCCCGAGGAGCGGCTATCCCCAGACGGCCTGGGCGAGCGCCGTGCCGGTGAACGCGGCTCCGAGCCCGGCCACCACACTTGCCGCGATGTTGGCCGCGGCGTAGAACCGGGCACCGTCCTCCGCCAGGCGCAGCGTTTCGTAGGAGAAGGTGGAGTACGTCGAGAGCGCCCCGCACAGGCCGGTGCCGACAAGCAGTTGTACGTCGGAGGAGGCCGCTCCGGCCGTGACCATGCCGGTGAGCAGCCCGAGGACCAGGCAGCCGACGACGTTGACCGTGAAGGTGCCCCACGGGAAGAGGCTGTCGTGCCTGGACTGGACCGTGCGGTCGGTCAGATAGCGCAGGGGGGCTCCGACCATGGCGCCCATGATCACGAGCAGCCAGTTCACTGCCCCTCCTCGGCACGGGCGTGACGGCCCGTGTAGCGGATGACTTCGCAGTCGTCGAGGACGACGAGGCCCTCGGTGACGAGTTCATCCAGTTGCGGCAGGAAGGACCGGATCCGGTCATCGGTGTCGACGATCACGATGGCGACCGGCAGGTCCTCGCTCAGGGACAGCAACCGCGTCGTGTGGATCAGGGAGGAGGCGCCGAAGCCTTCGATACCGCGGAAGACGGAGGCGCCGGCCAGACCGGCCTTGCGGGCCCGGTGGACGATCTCGGTGAACACGGGTTTGTGGTGCCACATGTCGTTCTCGCCGATGAAGATGGTGACGCGCAGCGCGGAACCGGTGAGCCTCATGGCTGCCTCCATTCGATGACGCGTCGCGTCACGGTGACCGCGATCCACACGGAGGCCATGGCGGCGAGCAGTGTGAGGGCCAGGTACGCGAGGCCGGTGCGTGCTTCGCGCCCGTCCACCAGGCGTTGGATGTCGGTGGCGTAGGTGGAGAAGGTGGTGAATCCGCCGAGGACGCCGGTGCCGAAGAAGGGGCGTACGAGCCGGTGGGCCGCCCAGACGTCGGTGATCACGACCATGAAGACACCGATGACCGCGCAGCCGATGACGTTGACGGCCAAGGTTGTCCACGGGAAGGCGTCGGCCGCGGTGGGCCACAGGAGCGAGGCCCCGTACCGTGCGGCCGTCCCCACCCCGCCGCCGAGTGCGACAGCGGCCACCACGGGGCCCTGACGCAGCCGGAGTTCTCTGTGCTGCGCGGGAACGTGGAGATCGACGTCGGGGTCGACGGGTTCGTTCGCCATCGGGGGGATCGGGCTCCGGGACTCTTCCATGTACGTCTCCTACTTGCCGGGCGCGGGCATGCTTGAACTGCGCGTTGCAAGTAGGGACCGTTGGCGGCGTCGTTGCCGCGGTTCGGGTACGGCGGGCCCCACCGCCGTGCGGTGCGTACGGGACCACCGCCTCGGGCAAGCCTAGCGGGTGCCGGGGACGTTCTCCTGCCGGGCGGGGGTGGGGGAGAGATAGGGCGGTTGTGGCGCCTGCCCCCGCGCGGGACACTGGACGCATCCGGCGATGAGGCTCGCCGTGACCGCGCCGCACGGCGCCGATGGCTCTGCGTGGTCCAGTCGTATCCGACATGCCGCCTCGCCCGGAGGTCGGCCCGCAGGCAGGGGGTGCGTAGGGCTTTGCCTGTCCGGACCGTATCCCGGCCTGTAACTCATGTGCGGGACAGGGCGCGTCGTTCGCGAGATCGGGCGCGTTCGCTGCCGGAAGCGGGGTGAGACCGTGCCCAGGTCGGCGTCGGCGAGGCTGATCGTGCTGCGGCACGCCAAGTCGGCCTGGCCGGAGGGCGTACCCGATCACGAACGCCCGCTCGCGGGCCGGGGCCGCCGGGACGCCCCGGCGGCCGGACGGTGGCTGTACGAGGCACGGTGCGTGCCCGACCTGGTCATCTGCTCGACCGCCCGGCGTACCCGACAGACCTGGGATCTGGTCGCGGCGGAACTGGGTACCGCGCCGGAGGTGGTGTTCGAGCCGCGGGTGTACGAGGCGAGCGCGTCCGCCTTGGTTTCCGTCGTGCGCGACGTCCCGGAGCGGCGGCGGACCGTGCTGTTGATCGGCCACCAGCCAGGAGTGCAGGACATGGTCCTGTCCCTGGCGGGAGACGGGGACGACGAGGCACTCACGCGGGCCCGCGTGAAGTTCCCGACCGCCGCGGTAGCGGTGCTGGTGCTGCCCGGCACGTGGGCCCGGCTCGCTCCGGGCACGGCGGCGCTCACCGATTTCGCCGTTCCGCGCGGCGTCCACGTCAGGAGTTGAGGATCCCCGTCCCCGGCAGGCCGAACCGTAGGACGCCGACGACGATGCGGTAGATGACGAAAGCGATGAAGGAGTGCCTGGCGACGAACTTCAGCAGCCAGGCGATCGAGGCGTACGCGACGACGAACGACGCCGAGGAAGGCTGACTGTCGCGCAGATCAGTTCAATGGCGGCGGGCCGCCTGCTGCTCGCCGTGCGACGTCGGAAGGACGTCGGCCCGGCCGGTGAAGCGGCCCTCTGCACAGGTGGTGCCCAGCCCGTGCCGGAGACAGGATCAGCTCACCCGGAAGGCCCGAGGTGGTCACGAGGGCTCTCCGGTGCTCCCACCGACGGCGCGTTTGCGGGATGCCTCGATCTCCGCGTACGCCGGATCCCGTCCTTCCCAGTGGGATCCCTCGACGGACTTGCCGGGTTCGAGGTCCTTGTAGACCTCGAAGAAGTGGGTGATCTCCAGTCTGTCGAAGGTGGGAATGTCGCCGATGTCCTGCATGGTGGCGTAGCGCGGATCATGGGCGGGCACGCAGAGGACCTTCTCGTCGGGCCCCTTCTCGTCCTTCATGACGAACATGCCGACAGCCCGGCACTCGATGGTGCAGCCGGGAAACGTCGGTTCTCCGACCAGTACGAGAGCGTCGAGCGGATCGCCGTCGCGGCCCAGCGTTCCCTCGATGTAGCCGTAGTCCGCCGGGTACTTGGTGGAGGTGAACAGCAACCGGTCCAAGCGGATGCGGTGCAGTGTGTGGTCCATCTCGTACTTGTTGCGGGACCCCCGAGGGATCTCCACCGTCACGTCGAACTCCATAGCTGCCTCCTGGCGATGGGGCGTTGGTTCTTCGGTGCGTCATCGGTGCGTCATCGGTGCGCGCCCGGGGCGCCTTCGCGCGGGGCCGGCGGTCCGCCGCGCGCCCGTCCGTCGAGCACAGTGGGTGCGCGTCGGCCCACGCTGCTCTCGGCGCCCTCGACCTCGTGACGGGTGCGCCGGTCCTGCTCTGCGCAGCAGAGCCGGCCGACCGGCACATACCTCATGTACGGGCCCCGCGCGCGCCCTGCCAATTCAGGACGTGGTGCAGCCAGATGCCTTGCGGGCACATGAGCCACGGGTGCGGCGCGGGTCGGTTCGCAGTGTACGTGGACATGATCACCGGCATGCTCGGCGCACGGCTCCAGTGTGCGCCTGCCCTATGCATCCAGCAGCGCGGAAGAGCCGCGGTGCGGCCGAGCGGGGACGAAGGAGTCGTACAGGGCCCCGGTCGGGGCGCCGCCCGCCAGACGGCGGCGCCCCGGAACGCCCGCGGCAGTCGCTGCCGCGGCTCCTGCCCGGACGCGGCGACCGACTGTGCCGAACGCCGGCACGAACCGCCAGGGTGACATCCGAACAGAGGGTTCGATGCCTCCGGACATGCTCATATCGCTGTGGCGGGCGGATGCCGGAAGGCGACACCTGCGACGGCCCGGTGCCGAGAACCGGGGCACTTCCACGACGGGGGAGACGCGGCGGCAGGCGTCGGACGCTACTGGATGAACCGCGGCAGCCACTTGGCCCGGTAGTCGGGGTGGCCGGCGTGCTCTGCGGCCATCTGCCGGACGGCGAAGCCGAGTCCGACGGCACGGCCGGATGAGAAGTCGTGCTCGGGGCGGTCGGTGTCCCTGTCGGCGACCTCCGCGTACTCATTGAGGAGAACCCTGCTCGTCTCGATGCGGCGGGATGTGCGCGCAGGGTCCTGGTGAGCGATGTGCTGGTCGAACCCGCGATTGCGCACGATGAACGCGATGGCGCCGGACCGGTCGTGGACTTCGCCGGATACGTCGGCCGGGCACCGCCAGTTCTCTCCGCCCGCCGCTCGTGCGATCTGTTCCTCCTCGGCGAGGCGCGCCCGAACAAAGTCGATCATGTCGGAGTTGTCTGTCATCGGGATTGCGAGTCCTTCACCGTCTTGGCTCCCTGCCGGGAACTGCACCTACTGTCCGCGCGAGTGCTGTTCGTTCGTCTCGTACGCCTCGTCCACCGGGGCTGCCGGACGACGATACCGAGTCGGAAGACCGGCACAACCTCCCCGACGGCGTGCCCGGCCGCGGCCGGACAGCCGCCCGAACGATCACCGACCGTCTACGATCGCTGACCGCAACCGCACACCTCCTGCCCCGGGCACGGAGGAGCGCCCGACGAGAGAAGAGAACCTCCCATGTCCGCCGTGCACGGAACATCCATGGACATTTCCACACAGGACGGCGCTGTCGACGCCTACCTGGCCCATCCCGATGACAGCAGTCCGCACCCCGCGGTCCTGCTCTACATGGACGCCTTCGGACTCCGTCCCCAGCTGAAGAAGATGGCCGACCGCCTTGCGGGAGCCGGTTACACCGTCCTGGTCCCCAACGTTTTCTACCGCCATGGGCGAGCGCCGGTGGTCGAGCTGCCCGAATTCATCGATCCGGCCCGACGGCCGGACATCTTCGAGCGTCTCGGCCCGATCCTGCGGTCACTGACACCCGATCTGGCGATGCGCGATGCCGACGCCTATCTGAACTGGCTCGCCGACTGCCCCATGGCCGCCGACGGGCCGGTCGGTGTTACGGGCTACTGCATGGGCGCCGGCCTCGCCCTGCGCACCGCAGGCACGTACCCGGAGCGGATCGCGGCCGCGGCCGGCTTCCATGGCGCGAACCTGGCCACCGACTCCGCCGACAGTCCGCACCTGCTCGCCGACCGGATCACCGCGGAGCTGTACTTCGGCCACGCCGACCAGG
Source organism: Streptomyces sp. NPDC058092 (assembly GCF_042884935.1). Lineage (NCBI taxonomy): Bacteria > Bacillati > Actinomycetota > Actinomycetes > Kitasatosporales > Streptomycetaceae > Streptomyces > Streptomyces sp. NPDC058092. The sequence continues at coordinate 32,656 of NZ_JBHVSY010000032.1, read as the reverse complement.
ATCCTTCGATGCCCCCCGAGCAGATCGACCGCCTCGCCGAGGCCCTCACCGCATCGGGCGTGCGCCACCACAGTGAGGTCTACACCGGGGCGCAGCACGGTTTCACCCAGGCGGACACCGTCAGGTACGACAGCACAGCGGACGATCGCCACTGGACGGCGCTGACCGCACTCCTGGACCGCACCATCGGACCGGCACGCGTGTGAATCGCGGCCCCGCCGACTCCCGCCCCGCCGGCTCCCGGCCGTCGCCGGCTCCCGGCCCCCGCTGAATCGCGGCCCCCGCGCCATGGACATACGGTCGGCAGGGGGCCGCAGACGCCGCACGCAGTCCCTGCGCGCGGCCCGCGAGCCGGCGGCCTTCGAACGCCCGGATCAGAACGCCCGGATCAGAAGGCAGGACGAGAGAGGAGGCCGCGATGACGGCCCAGAACACCCACACTGTCTCCCTCGGGCCGGACAGCGGCCTCGACCAGGTCTTCCAGCTGGCTCAGCAGCTGCGCGTGGACTCCGTCCGCGCCAGCACCGCCGTCGGTTCGGGCCACCCCACCTCCAGCCTGTCCGCCGCGGATCTGATGGCCGTCCTCATGACGCGCCAACTGCGCTACGACTGGCAGAACCCGAAGAACCCGGCCAACGATCACCTGATCTTCTCCAAGGGCCACGCCTCCCCCTTGCTGTACGCGATGTTCCTCGCCGCCGGTGCGATCGGCGAAGAGGAGCTGATGACCACCTACCGCCGCAACGGCGCTCGTCTGCAGGGTCACCCGACTCCGGTCCTGCCCTGGGTGGATGCGGCCACCGGTTCGCTGGGCCAGGGCATCGCGTACGGCGTCGGCATCGCGCTCGCCGGACGCGACCTGGAACACCTGCCGTACCGGGTGTGGGTGCTGTGCGGCGACAGCGAAATGACCGAAGGGTCGGTGTGGGAGGCCCTGGACAAGGCGGGCCGCCACCGCTTGGCCAACTTTGTCGCGATCATCGACGTGAACCGTCTCGGCCAGAGGGGGCCCACGGAGCTGGGCTGGGACACCGGCGCCTACGCCCGCCGGGCCGAAGCCTTCGGCTGTCGCGCACTCGTCGTCGACGGCCACGATCTCGCGGACGTCGAGCAGGCCCTGGCCGTCGCCGGAGACGGGCAGGCCCCCACGGTCGTCGTCGCCAGGACCGTCAAGGGCCAGGGCGTCCCCGAGGTCGCGGACGCCGAGGGCTGGCACGGCAAGGCGCTGCCCGAGGACCTCGCCGCGCGCGCCATCACCGAACTGGGCGGCGTACGCCACCTCACCGTTCGCGGCCACCGGCCGCCCGCCGCCCCCTCCGCCGCCCCGGCCGCCCCCGTGCAGGTGACGCTGCCGCAATTCCGGGTCGGCGAATCCGTCGCCACCCGCGTCGCCTTCGGCAAGGCGCTCGCCGCGATCGGCGCCAGGCCCGACATCGTGGCCCTGGACGCCGAGGTGGGCAACTCCACCCACGCGGAGGACTTCGGCAAGGCACACCCGGAGCGGTACTTCCAGACCTACATCGCCGAGCAGCAGATGATCGCCAACGCCGTCGGTATGGCCGTACGCGGCTACCGCCCGTACGCCACCACCTTCGCGGCCTTCTTCACCCGAGCCCATGACTTCATCCGCATGGCGGCCGTCTCCCAGATCTCCATGAGCCTGTGCGGAACCCATTGCGGTGTCGAGATCGGTGCGGACGGCCCGTCCCAGATGGGCCTGGAAGACCTTGCCATGATGCGGGCCGTCCACGGTTCCACCGTGCTCTACCCCAGCGACGCCACATCCACCGCCGCGCTGACCGCCGCCATGGCCTACCTGGACGGCATTTCCTACCTCCGCACGACCCGGGGCGCCTACCCCGTCCTCTACGGCGCCGACGAGACGTTTCCCGTCGGCGGGTCCAAGAGGCTGCGCGCGAGCGACCGCGACCGGGTCACTCTCATCGGTGCCGGCGTCACCGTCCACGAATGCCTCGCAGCCGCCGACCGGCTGGCCGCCGACGGCATCCCCGCCCGGGTGGTCGACCTGTACTCCGTCAAGCCGCTGGACCTCGACATGCTCGCCCACGCCGCCCGGGAAACGGGCGCACTGGTCGTCGTCGAGGACCACCATCCCGAAGGCGGCATCGGGGAGGCCGTGCTGTCCGCACTCGCGGCACAGCGACTCGCTCCCGCATTCGCCCACCTCGCCGTACGCAATCTGCCGGGTTCCGGAACCACCTCGGAACTCCTCGATGCCGCCCGCATCTCACGCACCCACATCGTCCGAACCGCCCACGACCTCGTCGGCCGCTGAGCGCTGCTGATCCGGGGCCCGGGCGTCTTTGCGACCGGGGCCCGGCGCGGATGCGCGCGAGCCGGCGGTTGACCGAGTCCGCCTCCTACCCCCGTACTTCAGAACTACGCGCAAGGTTCACTCCCCGGCGGGACGCCGACTACGAGGTGTGATCCATAACTTCGTACCGGAATCGAGAATGACATCCGGTACGGAAGGAACCACCTGTGGCGTCCCGCCCACGCAGAAGACGCCTGTGCCGCGCCCTGCTCACCGCACTGGTCGTCGCGTCGGTGGCCGTACCGGTATCGGGTGCGGTCAGGCCCGCCGACGTACCGGCGCCCGCACCGACCGTCCGGGGCCCGCTGCCCGCGGCCACACCGAGCGCCCTCGCCGAGCGGTACGCCGCGACCCGCGCGGACATCGGAGCGGCCGCGCGGACGGCCGACGACCACGGCGACGACAAGCGCGCCGAGGCGCTGCGTGTGCTGGGCGGCCCCGCGCGCCATCTCCTCTCCTTCGACGGACGCCACGGAGGCCGCGCCGTCGAGGTGGTCGGCGATCTGTCCGGGGCCGACCGGATCGCCGTGCTGGTCCCGGGCGCGGGCATGAGCGTCGACAACTACTGGCGCCTGAAGGGGGGCGCCCAGGCGCTGCGGAGGGAGCTGGGCGACCGGGCCGTCGTCGTCGCCTGGCTCGGTTACGAGACCCCGGCCACGGTGAGCCTGGCCGCCGCAACCTCACGCCGTGCCCATGACGCCGCTCCAGAGCTAAGGGAATTCCTGGGGGAGTTGAGAAGAATCAAACCCGCTGCCCGGACCTCCCTGCTCTGCCACTCCTACGGTTCCGTCGTCTGCGCACGGGCCGCGGCCGGACTTCAGGTCGCGGATCTCGTCCTGTACGGCAGCCCCGGCGTCGGAGTCGACGACGTGGCCGGCCTGCGCACCCCGGCCGACGTGTGGGCGGGTCGGGGCGGCGACGACTGGATCGCCGACGTGCCGCACGTACGCCTGCAACTCCCGTACACGGACGTAGGTTTCGGTACGGACCCGGTGTCCGACGGCTTCGGCGCCCGGATCTTCGACGCGGGCTCCGGTGGCCACAGCGACTATCTCGAGCCCGGTTCCGTACCCCTGAAGAACATCGCCCGGATCGTGGAGGGACAGATCCCCGATGCCCCTCGTGCCTGATCCGGTGGCTGCGCGAGGACCTCTGGTGGGGGCCGCCGACGCGGGCCCCCGTACGGTGGCGCCCAGATGCGTGGCACGCCGGCCCTCGGCGCCACCCCCGACGGAGGATACGAAGTGATCGCGATGCTGCCCACACAGCTGCCCGCCGAACCCGCCGACCTTGTCGAGGACAACCAGTGACGACCACCCGCGTACTGATCGCCGACGACCAGATGATGGTCCGTCAGGGCTTCACGGTGCTGCTCGACGCCGAACCCGGCATCGAGGTCGTCGGCCAGGCCGTGGACGGCATCGACGCCGTCGCCAAGGTCGCCGAACTGACCCCCGACGTCGTACTGATGGACATCAGGATGCCCGGGGTCGGCGGCATCGAGGCGACACGCCGCATCATGGCGTCACCCGCCGACACCACCAAGGTCCTCGTCCTGACCACGTTCGACCTCGACGAGTATGTCTACGAGGCGCTGCGCGCCGGGGCGTCCGGGTTTCTGCTGAAGGACGCTTCCGCCGCCGAACTCGCCCATGCGGTAAGGGTGGTGGCGGCCGGTGAGGCCCTGCTCGCCCCGAACATCACCAAGCGTCTCATCGCCGAGTTCTCCCGGATGGCCGACGTCCCGCGCAGCCCGGTCAAGGGCCGCAGCGGCAACCTCACGGAGCGCGAGACCGAGGTCCTGTCGCTGATCGCGCAGGGCCTGTCGAACGCGGAGATCGCCGAGCGGCTGGTGGTGGCGGAACAGACCGTCAAGACCCATGTGAGCCGGATCCTGGTCAAGCTGAGCCTGCGCGACCGCACCCAGGCAGCCATTCACGCGTACGAGACGGGCCTGGTGCGCCCCGGCGGATACTGAGGTCCCTCGGGGGACAACGACCGTTGTGCCCGCCGAAGCCGAAGGAATTGCCTGCTCGCCCAGCCGGGGCGTGAAGCCCCGATCTGTGTTCCTTCATGACGGTTTCGGACCTTCGGGTCCAGACCTGAGTTGTACATCTCAGGTCTGATGCGCGGGCCAATCTGCTCCTGAAGAAGGATGGGATCACCCCGCATCCGATGATGCGATAGAACGCCGACCGCGTGTGGCGTCGCTCCGGCAACAGAACCCGTGCGCCCGTGCAGGCTGAAAGGCGTTTGATGAGCGGCAGGTTGACCCGTCGGCCGGATCCCTCGGCCCCCCGGTCCGGCGGTCGCCCACAGCCGGGGCTGCGCGTGCTGTCGGTCGCGCTCGCGTTGCGCTGGGCATCCCCGCGCTGGGACTTCGTGGAAGACGAAGTGGCGGGACTGCGGCCGTTGGTGCGGCCGGGTGCTGTCTGCCTCGACATCGGGGCCGAGTACGGCCTCTACACCTGGAGCCTGTCCGCGCTGGCCGGACCGTCGGGGAGGGTGCACAGCGTCGAACCGCTGCACGGCCCGGCGCAATGGCTCAGGACCATGGCCGCCACCCTGGGCTGCGACAACGTCACCGTGCACCGCATGGCACTCGGCGAGCGCGCGCACGAAGGAACGATGAGCCTGCCTCGGCGCCGCCTGCTGCCCGTCCACGGCCGCGCCTACCTCACCGACGGCGCCTCGGGACCCGGTCCCAACGTCGAATTCGCCACCTCCCGCCCCGTGACCACGCCGGTGCGGACGGTGGACGGACTCTGCCACCACATGGGCCTGGACCGGGTCGACTTCATCAAGGCCGATGTCGAAGGGGCGGAGGCAGCCGTGCTGTCCGGCGCCCGGCGCACGTTGCTGCGCCACCGGCCCGCCCTCCTGCTGGAGATCGAGGACCGGCACCTGGAGAAGTACGACATGAAGGCGGCCGTACTCGTCGGCCGTCTCGCCGAGCTCGACTACGCCATGTACCGCTGGCAGAACCGGAGTTGGGTACGTGTGGCCGACGTGACCGACGACTGCCGCAACTACCTCTTCACGGCTCGCTCGACCCCATCCAGCTGAAGGATCCAACGCATTCATGGGCTCCACCCTTGTCATCACCAACGATTTCCCGCCGCGTCAGGGAGGCATCGAGACCTTCGTACACGCGATGGCGACGCGGATACCGGACGACGACGTGGTGGTCTACACGTCGCGCGAGCCCGGTGACGCCGCCTACGATGCGGCGCTCCCGTTTCCTGTCGTACGTGACACCAGCGGCATGCTGCTGCCGACCGGGCGGGTCACCCGCAGGGCGGTCGAGATAGCCAGGGCCCATGACTGCGACCGCGTCTGGTTCGGGGCCGCCGCGCCGCTCGCCCTGATGGCGCCGGCGCTGCGCCGCAGTGGCATACGTCGCATGGTGGCGACCACCCACGGCCATGAGATCTGGTGGGCCAGGACGCCTGGTGCACGCCGGATGATGCGCCGCATCGGTGAGGGCGTGGATGTCGTCACGTATCTCGGCCAGTACACACGGGCCCGGATCGAGCCGTCCCTCGGTCCGCGCGCGCGGATGAGCCGCCTGGTGCCGGGGGTGGACGCGGAGGTGTACCGGCCCGACGCGGACGCCGGGTCCGCGCTGCGGGCCGAGCTCGGTCTGCAGGGCAAGCGGGTGATTCTGTGTGTGGCCCGGCTGGTCCCGCGCAAGGGCCAGGACATGCTGATCCGGGCTCTGCCGCTGATCCGCCGGGAGGTGCCCGATGCGGTGCTCGTCGTGGTCGGACGCGGCCCGGACGAGGCACGGCTGCGCAAGCTGGCGCTGCGCCACGGTGAGGGGGCGGTCCGCTTCGTGGGCGGGAAGTCGCACACCGAGACACCGGCGTACTACGCGGCGGCGGACGTCTTCGCGATGCCGTGCCGCACCCGGAAGGCGGGACTGGAGGCGGAGGGGCTGGGGATCGTGTTCCTGGAGGCGGCGGCGAGCGGTCTGCCGGTGGTCGTCGGCGACTCGGGCGGTGCTCCGGACACGGTGCTCGACGGCCGGACCGGCCGCGTCGTCGACGGCACCGACACCACGGCGGTAGCCGGTGCGCTGACCCGGATACTTCTCGACGCCGACCTGGCCGCCGAGATGGGAGCCGCGGGCCGCGTCTGGGCGCGGGAATCCTGGTCCTGGGACGCCTCGGCCCGCCATCTGACACAGCTGCTGAACCCCGAGAACATCCCGGCGGTCACGCCGGGGCAGGAGTAGGCCCGGCGAACGGCGACGGCCCCGCGTACCGCAGCGCTCTTCGAGGGAGCCCGGGCTGCGTCTCGATGACGGCGCCCGTAAGCCGGACGGCCGGATGTCGTGGCAGGGGTCGGGCTGGTAGGGATGGGGCGTCGAGCCGCTGCTGAGCAGCACGGTCCTCGGACCTGCGGGGCTCGGCACCGGGATCGTGCCGTTCTCGGGAGATGGGGCCCGCCGGCGCCTGAGCGCGGGCCCGTGCGCGCCGGGGCCGGGGACGGAGGTGCCGGGGGCAGGAAGCCAGAAGTCAGGAACGCGATCCGCGGGCTTGATCGCCGTGGGCTGCGTCCTCCTCCTTCTCCTTCTTCTCCTTGATACGCACCGCTTCTTTCCGGACCTCGGCCTGGGTGGTGCGCTCCTGCTGCAGCCAGTCGGGGTTTTCCGTCTTCAGCGCTTCGATCTGCTCCGTGGTGAGGGCGTCCGCGATTCCGCCACGGGCGAGACCCGAGATGGAGACGCCCAGCTTCGCCGCTACCACCGGCCGGGGGTGCGGGCCGTTGCGTCGCAGTTCCTGCAGCCACTCGGGCGGATCGGACTGCAGTGCGTTCAGCTCGGTGCGCGAGACGACACCCTCCTGGAACTCGGCGGGGGTGGCCTCTAGGTACACACCCAGCTTCTTTGCCGCGGTCGCGGGCTTCATTGTCTGGGCGGTCTTTTGCGACGTCATGGTGTCAAGGGTATCGAGCATGTGCGCTACCTCTGACCAGGGCCGGTAACCTGGCGGAGTGACAAGCTCGGAAGAAACCCCTTCGTTCCGGCTCGCGTATGTCCCGGGGGTGACGCCCACCAAGTGGGTGCGGATCTGGAACGAGCGGCTGCCCGGCGTCCCCCTGACCCTCATCGGGGTGTCCGCCGCCGAGGCGTCCGACGTGCTGCGCGGCGGTGGCGCCGACGCCGGTCTCGTACGGCTGCCGATCGACCGGACGGGCCTCAGCGCGATCCCCCTCTACACCGAGACGACGGTCGTGGTGGTGCCGAAGGACCATGTCGTCGCGGCGGTCGACGAGGTCTGTGCCGAGGACCTCGCCGATGACATCGTGCTCCACCCGCTCGACGACACCCTCGTTTGGGAGCACCGGCCGGGACGGCCCGCGATCGAGCGGCCCGCCACGACGGCGGACGCCATCGAGCTGGTGGCGGCAGGAGTGGGCCTCCTCGTCGTCCCGCAGTCGCTCGCCCGCCTGCACCACCGCAAGGACCTCACGTACCGGCCGGTGTCGGACGCCCCCGAGTCGGGCGTCGCGCTGTCGTGGCTGGAGGACGAGACCACGGACCTGGTGGAGGACTTCATCGGGATCGTCCGGGGCCGGACCGTCAACAGTTCACGGGGCCGCCCCAAGTCCCCGGCGCAACCGAAGGAATCGAAGACCGAACGCCCCGGTACGGGCACCGCACAGCGCAAGCCCAGCACCGGGAAGACAGCCGGCAAGGCGTCCGGGAAGAGCCCGCGGAGTGGTTCCGGCGGTGTCGCCAAGGGCGGCGGCAAGCGCGGAAAGCCACGCCGCCGGTCGTAGCCACGGGCAACCCGCGTGGTCCCGTCAGGGCCGTCAGCGCCTGCGTCGCACCTTCGGTTCCGGGACGAGACGCACGACGCCGTTGAGCAGATGGTCGATCAGGTCGTGCGAGGGCTTGTCCGTGAGGTTCGTCAGCAGCCGGGCCAGGGTGTTGAGCAGAAACGGCGACCCCATGACGTAACGGTTGAGGACCGGCTGGAAACCCGAACGGCTGAAGACGAGGTCGGCGGCCGTGTTCCCGAGACGGTAGTAGCGCCCCCAGCGGCGGTTCATCTCGACGGGGTAGCCGCGCAGCACCTGCTCCCGCCGGGGCCCCCGGGGGAGAGCGAGGGAGAGCGCGGCGGTCTCGGCCGCGACTTCACCGGCTTCCATGGCCTGGCCGATGCCCTCGCCGTTCCAGGGGCTGATCATGCCTCCGGAGTCGCCGACGAGGAGGAGCCCCCGGGTGTAGAGGGGGTGACGGTTGAAGCCCAGCGGAAGGGCCGCGCTCCGGACAGGGCCTTCCGCGTTCTCCTCGCGCAGTCCCCAGGCGTGCGGGGTACGCGCCAGCCACTCGTCCAACGTGGCGCGCAGGTCCGCCTTTCCGTGCCGGCGGTGCGGCAGCGCACCGAGACCGACATTGACGCGGCCGTCGCCCATGGGGAAGATCCACCCGTATCCGGGCAGGTAGTGATCAGTGCCCGGGAAGCGGAGGTCGGCCCACAGCTCCAGGTACTCCTCCTGGGAACGCTCCGGACTTCGGTAGTAGCGGCGCGCGGCCGTCGCGATCTGCCTGCTTCTGTCCCGCTGCAGGCCCATGGCGAGAGCGAGGCGGGCGGAGGCTCCGTCGGCGGCGATGACGATCGGTGCGTGGAAGACCAACGGCTCCTTCGCCGAGGTCGTGGCGGTGACACCGGTGATACGGCCGGCGCGGTCGGTCAGGGGCCGGGTCACCTTCACGCCGCTGCGCAGCCGGGCTCCGGCGGCGACGGCGTGCCGGGCCAGGATGTCGTCGAAGTCGTGTCGGCTGCGCGAGAGCCCGAAATCCGGATACCGCCCGAGCGCGGGCCAGTCGATGTGCACCTGATGGTCCCCGGCCACCCATCGCATCCCGCGCGAACGCGTCCACCCCGGAGCCTTGATGTCGACGCCCATCCTGATGAGCTGGTGCACCGCTCGTGGCGTCAAGCCGTCCCCACACACCTTCTCCCGGGGAAAGTGGGACTTCTCCAGGAGCAGGACATCGATGCCCGCCCTGGCGAGGTGGAAGGCCGCGGCCGAGCCCGCCGGCCCCGCCCCCACCACGATCACCTGGGCTTCCTCGTCCGAGCCGTGGACGGACCGGTCGTCCGACGGGGACTGGTCCGGCGTCGTTTCCCGCATGGCGAACCCCTTCCTGTTCCTGGGACGGGCGGTGCCGTACCGAGGACGGCAGCCCTGCGCATCATCATCGATCAAGGAGGGCCGGTGCGGAACCCGGCCCGGATGTCCGGCACCCCCCTGATGCGGTGTCAACCACTGTGTGAGGGAACTTCGATCACGGAAGCTGTCGTCCGCGAGTTCACCCACGCACCCGACGTGACCCAGACGTTCCGTGCCGACCGGTCGAGTCCGAAGAGACCGGCGCGCGCGTGCCTACGACTCCAAGTAGCGCAGGACCGCCGGCACTGGTCTGCTGTATCCGGTGGTCCGCGCCAGATCGAGCTTGTCGAAGACGGAGTTGAGGTTCTTCTCGACCGAACTGAGCGAGATGCAGGCGCTGGGCGATGGCCGCGTTGGTGCGGCCCTGTGCCAGCTCCTGCAGGACGCTGAGCTCCCGGGGTGTCAGCCTGCCCAAGGGGTCGCTGTGCGTGGTCCGGACCACCAACTGCCGTACGACTTCCGCGTCGACGGACGCGCCGCCCGCGTGAATCCGCTCCAGCGAGTCCAGGAACTCGTCGACCTGCGCGACCCGGTCCTTGAGCAGATGGCCGACCCGCTCGGCATTCGCGGACAGCAGCGGCACCGCGTGGTTGCGCTCCACGCGCTGGGAGAGCACCAGCACACCGACCAGGGGCCGGCGCTCACGGATCTCCAGCGCGGCCCGCAGCCCCTCGTCGGTGTGCGTGGGAGGCATCCGGATGTCGACGGCGACGAGGTCCGGTGGGTCCGCCTCGACTGCCCGGACGAGGGCCGTCCCGTCACCCACCGCGGCGAGGACTTCATGTCCCTCCTCGGCGAGCAGGCGGACCAGGCCCCGTCATCTGCTTGCCGTCCCGGGTGGCGAAGGAGGTCGTGGACTCGGCCGTACGCCGCGACCATCAGTGCGGTGCCGCTCGGTCGCGGGGCGTGCTCAGTACGGCAGCGGGCGGCCGGACGGGGTTCGCAGATCGAGTGGCGGCGGCCGCGACGGCAGCTGCGGACGCCGGACGATCTTGATGCGGCCCATTGCCACCACCTCCTGTCAGTCACCGGTCATATGCCCGGTGGGTTGCCTCTTCATGCGACTCCGGTCGGCTCAACCGGCCGACTGGGCAAGAGTGTTACGTAATTCGGCCGGGGCGATGCGAGAGAGGCGCGGGAAGGCGCCCTCTTCCCGCCGCACGGGGGAAACCGCGCATACGCGCTCGCTATCCTCCCGGCTATGAGCTATGAGCTATGAGCTATGAGCTACGAGCGTGGCACGGGTGGGAAATCCGGCGGGGCTCCACGAGGTTCCGGGTGACCGAGGGTGTGGGCCCTTCACCGGATGTCCGTACCGCAGAGGCGTGGAGAGCCTTCGGAACCCGGTTACGTCAGTGGCGCAGGCGCGCCGGGCTCACCCAGGCCCGGGTGGGCGCCCGCGTCGGCTACGACCACACCGCCATCAGCAAGTTGGAGCACGGCACCCGGAAGACACCGCTGCCGCTCGCCCGCAGGCTGGACGATCTGCTGACGGTCGGCGGGCCGACGAGGAGCGCGCCTGGCCGGGAGCGACCGTTGTGGTCGAGCGCACCCTGCACGCGATGCTCCGCTGGATGGCCCTGCCCGCGGCGCTGTACCAACGCCGGCTCGCGCCACTTGCGGCCGAACACGCGCAGATCGTGAACAGGGTACGCGTGGCCCGGCGGTCGATACGGTCGGACAGCTGCCGCAGCGCCGTCACCCCGCACCGCAGCGTGCCGCGTTTCACGCAGCCGCGTGCGTCCTCGTCCAGCCGGTGCCACAGTGCCGGATCGGCGACGAACACCTGGGGGTCGACCTCGACGCGGCCGCCGTCCGCGTCACCGAGCACCAGACGCTGGGAGACACCGTCCGACCAGCGGACCGACACCAGCCGGTGGGTGCGCACGACCCGTTCGCGCACCAGACCCCGGCAGGAGAGCCACCCGCACCCGCACGGACCCGGGGCGGCACCAGCACCACGAACAGCAGCGCGGCCAGGCCCGTCCACAACAGGGAGCGCAACCAGGTGAGGTGACCGGCCGTCGCGTCGACGGCCAGGAGCAGCCCGAGGAGCGTCACGGCACAACGGACCGCGAACCGCAGGTCGCCGGCCCAGCCGTGGTCGTACGCGGTCGCATCGTGCGGTGCGAGGGCCGGGCACGGCTCGGAGGTCGCGTCGTCCCATGGCAGCGATGTCAGGGAAGTCCGTCGGCGTCCGTCGACGAACCGCTGACGCCGAATCCACTGGTCCTGACGGCGGCTTGACGGTCGCTCGATGGTGCCACGGCCGAGACAGTGCGGTCGTCGGGCCGGGCGGCACCGGAGAGAACCTCAGTCCTGTTCGTCGCCCCCGTCGCCTTCGTCGCCCCCGCTGTTCCCACTGCCCCCGTTGCCCTCATCGTTCCCGTTGTCCTGCGCCGGCTGGTCGGGCGCCGGTGCATCGGGTCCGGTGGTCGCGGTGGAGCCGGTGTCCGGCGTGCCGGCCGAGCTGGAATCCGGCGAGAACAGGCTCATCCCCAGGTACACGGCCGCGAGGAAGGCGACCGTACCGGCGATGGCGCTCGCCACTCTGGGCCGACGCCTGATCGCCTCGCGGGCACCGGTGCGCCGCACGGTGGGCGCGGCCCGCTCCGCCGCACGCCGCCTGTGCCCACCGGCCTGCGGCACGCGATACGTCCTCGCGCCCTCGGCCTGCTGCGCGGAGGCAGGCGCCGGGGCCGAGCGGAACGGGGCAGCGGACGCCGGGGGACGGGGAAAGCTCGGCGCCAACGGAGGAGGGGCGGGGGCATACATCGGCAGGGGCTCCGACTGTCCCCGCCACGCGTCGCTCTGGAACCAGTCGGCGACCTGCTGGGCGGTGGGCCGGTCCTCGGGCTGCTTCGCCAGCAGCCCCAGCAGATAGGAGTCGAAGGCCGGGGACAGGTCGACGCCGCGCTGCCCGAGCGGCACGGGCGCGGTATCGACATGTTGATAGAGCGTGGCTGTGGCCGTGTCGGAGCGGAACGGCGGCTCGCCCAGCAGGAGTTGGTAGATCACACAGCCGAGGGAGTACATGTCGGACGCCGCACCGGCCGTACGGCCCAGGGCGCGTTCCGGGGCGAGATAGAGACTGGTGCCGACGATCTGTCCCGTGGTGGTCAGCGCGGCGGAAGGGTCGTCGACGAACTGGGCTATGCCGAAGTCGCCGATCTTGACGGAACCTTCGGCGTCCAGCATCAGGTTCCCGGGCTTGATGTCGCGGTGCACGATGCCCTGCCGATGGGCGGCGGCGAGCCCCGCGGCGGCCTGGCCGGCGATCCGGGCGACCTGCTCGGCACCGAGCCGCTCCTCGGCCGCGAGCAGATCGCCCAGGCTTCTGCCTTCGACGAGCTCCATCACGAGGAAGAAGCGGTTCTCCCAGGACCCGAAGTCGAACACGGCCACCAGATGAGGGTGGCTCAGGCGGGCCGCCGTCTGCGCCTCCAGGCGGAACCGGGCCGTCGCCGACTCGTCCGCGTGGTCGCCCAGCAGCAGCTTCACGGCCACCGCCCGGCCGAGCACTTCGTCGGAGGCCCGCCACACCTCACCCATGCCGCCGCGGCCGATGGGGGACGTCAAGCGGTACCGACCAGCTACCAGCACCTGTGCACCAATCTCGAATTGTGGGCCGTTCGACTGCCACGGCGGCGCCCCGACGGGGGTCGGGGCGGGGTGGGAGCGCGCGGCATGATCAGGATATCGGGCCGCCGGACCTCGATGGCACGCCGCGTGGCCATCCCGCTTCTCTCAGGTGCTCCGCAGGGCGGTGGTGCCGGGGATTCCGCACCATGGTTGCGGCGCTCGAACCCGTACAAGATCCTCGGGAGCGAGGCGGCCGACGGGTTTCCGATGAACGTGACAGGCAGGATCAGGGCGCCGGAACCGGCCGGCGCGCAGGACCGTCAGCGCCTCACGGTTGCTGAGCCGGGGAAGGGGGCCCAGCGGGCCGTCGAGGTCGAAAAGGGCCGAAAAGGCCGGAAGGTGTGGCGAGTTCAGGGCATCCGGCATGCCGACACGGTGATCACTTCGGGCCGGCAGGGACCGAGCGGCCCACCGATTCGACCAGCGGCAGCAGTCGGTGCGGCACCCGCTCGCGCAGCGCCACCTCGGTACGCGTCCTGACCACGCCGGGCAGCCGGATCAGACGCTGGATCACATCCTCCAGATGCCCGTTGTCGCGGGCCACCACCCGGGCCAGCAGATCACCGCCGCCCGTGGTCGAGAAGGCCTCGACGATCTCCGGCACCCCGGCGAGCGCCTCACCGACCTCGTCCAGGTGCCCCTGGGTGACCTCCAGATGAACGAAGGCCAGCACCGGGTGACCCAGTGCGGCGGGGGACAGGACCGGTCCCGTACCGGTGATCACACCGTCCCGCTCCAGCCGGTCGATCCGGGCCTGGAGGGTGCCCCGGGCGACGGAGAGGATGCGCGCGTACTCACGGACGCTGGTACGCGGTTGCTCGATGAGCAACCGCAGGATGCGGGTGTCGAGGGCGTCCACCGCCATGGTCCGTTCGTCACTTCCTGGTAGGCCGATCCGGGCTGCGACTGTACCAACGGCCCGTCGGCTGCCCGTTCACACCGATCCGGCGCAGCCCCGGCTCCCGTCCCATGCCCGTCTCATACCCGTAGTCCTCCAGACCTACGAAAGAGGTTCACACCCGGGCGTGACGCGGACTACGAGGCCCCGTCCATAGCTTCTGTACCCGAAGCACCGCAAGCCGTCCGGTACGGAAGGAACCCTCGCCATGGTCCGGATTGTGGCCGCAACGGCCATGCCCGCAGAGCCCTCGGGAGAGCGCCATGCGTGACGTCGTCCGGCGGATCGAATCCGCCACTCCCGCCGACCGCGACCGCGCCATCGACGCCCTGCGCGCCATCGCCATCCTGGGCGTCGTTCTCGGCCACTGGATGGTGACCGCACTGGTCGTCGACAGCGGCACCATGCACGGTTCGAGCCCGCTGCACTACATGCCCCGATTCACCCCGGTCTCCTGGGTGTTCCAGACCCTTGCCGTCTTCTTCCTGGTCGGTGGACAGGTCGGTGCGAAGAGCTACGCCTCCGCCCGCGCCCGGGGCGAGAACTACGGCCGGTGGCTCCGCACGCGGATGGCCCGGCTGCTGCGGCCGGTGGTCGTCGTGCTGCTCGTATGGACCGTGACGGCGGGCACGATGCTCGCCTCGGGAGCGGACCAGGACACCGTGCGCGCGCTGTGCAAGCTCGTGTGGTCCCCGCTCTGGTTCCTGGTGGTCTTCGCGGTGCTGACCGCGGCGACCCCGCTCGTGGCGAGGCTGCATCCGCTGTGGCCGTTCGCCGTCGTGCTGATCACCGACCTCTACCGGTTCGGCCTGGGCGCCTCCGGCGGGTTCGCCTCGGTCAACGTGCTGGCCGGCTGGCTGGTTCCGTACTGTCTGGGCGCGGCCTGGGCCCGGGGCGACCTGTGCGGCCGCAGGACCGGCTGGGCGCTGCTGATCGGCGGAGCCGCCGCCACCGCCGGACTCGTACTCCGGGCCGGCTACCCCGCAGCGATGGTCGGAGTGCCCGGCGTGAAGATCTCCAACCTCGACCCGCCGACGCTCGCCGTGGTCACCTTCGGCCTCGCCCAGTGCGGAGCGGCGCTGCTGCTGCTCGGCCCGCTGCGCCGGGCGCTGCGACGCCCGGCCCTCTGGGCGGCGGTGGCGACGGTGAACCTCTCCGCGATGACGATCTTCCTGTGGCACCAGACCGCGATGATCGCGGTCACCGCCACCGGCCTCCTGGTGGGCGGGACCCTGCCGGGCCTGCACACCGTCCCCGACGCCCCCGGCTGGGTACTCGCCCGGCCGGCCTGGCTGCCCGCGTTCGCCGGGGCACTGTTGATCTGCTGCGTGGCGTTCCGCGGTTACGAGCAGGGCCGGGCACGGAGGAACAGTCTGGTCGTCCGCGAACGGCGTCCCGCACGGGCGGAGGCGGCGCGGCATGTCTGAGACCGACCGGCAATTGGGGGGCGGCGTCGCGGGGCTGGGCACGCACTCGCGCAAGGCCTTGAGGGCCAGGGGGACCCCCTCCCGCGTTGTCGTCAATCACCGTGTTCCCCGAGCTCTCGGCTTCGCTCGAGCGGGGGAGGCCCCATCCGCCATGCCTCGATCCTCCGCCTCGCAACTGCACGCACCCAGCCCCGCTCCTTCTCCCACCCCCCAATTGCCGGTCGGTCTAAGGTGCGGCTCATGAAACGGGGAGACATGGCCAAGCGGTCGGCACAGGTGCTGCGGGCAGTGCCCCATACCCTGCGCACGGATCTCCTGACGTCGTCGGCCGACCCGAACGGGCAGCCGGGGCAGCCGCGTTGGCTGGACTGGCGTCCGGTGATCGCGGTACCACTGGTGATGGTCGCGGTGGGCATGTTGATCGTTCAGACCAACCAGTTCGCCTTCCGTTACGGGACGGGCATACAGCTCGGCATCCTGTTCGCCGGGATCCAGTCGGCGGCGGTCGTCGCCGCGCTGTTCCGCCCGGTCCAGGCCTGGTGGGCTTCCTTGCTCGTCATGGTCGTGGTCACCCCGTTCGCCGCGGCTTCCGACCCGGGTCCGTTCGCCGCGGTCCCCGTGCCCGGCGGCGTGACGTACCCCTGGGACGCGGCCGGGATCGCGCTGCAGACCGTGGTGCTGTTCCTGCTCGCCCTACGGGTCCGGCCCCGGATCGCGGCCGAGACCCTGACGATCACCCTGCTGGTCGGACTCGCCTGCGGCGCGAGCCGACGCTGGCCCGACCACGGCGACATCCGTCTCGCCGTCGGGGTCCTCATCACCTCGGTGGTGGTCGGGGCCGCGCTCCGCGGTCTCGGAGTGGCCCGTACGCAGTTGGTCGTACAGGAGGAACTCACCGCAGAGGAGCGCGCGCGGCGCACCCTTCTGGAGGAACGCAGCAGGATCGCCCGCGAACTGCACGATGTGGTCGCCCACCATATGTCGGTCATCTCCATCCAGGCGCAGGTCGTTCCGCACCTGGTCGAGAACCCGTCCGACGAGCTGAAGGAGAACGCCGAGGGCATTCGCAAGAACGCGGTCGAGGCGCTCACCGAACTGCGCCGGGTGCTCGGCGTGCTGCGCTCCGAGGACCCACCTCAGGCCACCCGGCACGCCCCCCAGCCCACTCTCGACCGGCTGGACGAACTGATCGCCAATGCGCGCGGCGCCGGGCTCACCGTCACCTCCGAGACCATCGGAGAGCCTCGCCCCCTGTCACCGGGCGTCGAGCTTTCGGCGTTCCGCATCGTGCAGGAGGCCCTCAGCAACGCCATGCGTCATGCCCCGGGTGCGCAGGTGCGGGTGGAGATCGACCACCACGCGTCAGGGGTCACGGTCCGGGTCACCAACACCCCGCCGGACCGGGCCGCCCCGCCCTCGGCGGGCGCGGGCCACGGCCTGCTCGGCATGCGCGAACGCACCGCGATGCTGGGCGGCGAACTCGCCGTGGGAGCCTCCCCCGACGGCGGCTACGAAGTGACCGCGATACTGCCCGTGCAGCCCCCTGCCCGGTACCGATGACCACCCGCCCGGTCGAGGTGGCGTCGAGTCATGCGGCCACGCGGCGGCCACACTCATGCCGGGGTGTTACGGGTGGGGTTCGGTCCCGTTCCGGTCCGTTGGCCTATCCGTGGCGCGGACAATCGCCTGGAATCTGGGCCAATGGTCCAGTGGTCCCCTGTCGGGTTGAGCCACAGGTCGCAGAGATGTTGTGATGGACCCGTCGATGGCGCTGCGGATCCCCGCGGCGCCTTTTTCATGCCGGTGTGCAGGGCCGGTGTGCAGAAGCGGGAGCATGCGGTGCTGAAGAGGATGTTCGTTTCCCCGGACCCGGGCCGACTGCGGCTGCGCAGCGGTGTCCGGGCCGTCCTCGGCATCGGGTCGGCCGTCGTGGTGTGCGGACTGGCCGGTCACTCGCTCGTCGCGGCGATCACCGGCGGTCTCGCCGCGCTGCTGGCCCTGTTCACGGTGCTGGACACCACGGTGCGCGCTCAGGCGATCACCACCGCCCTGCTGCCGGCCGCCGGTTTCCCCGTGCTCGCCCTCGCCGCCGGGCTGCACGACCACCCCTTGGCGCGGGACACGGCGTTCCTCGCGGTCATGGGCCTGGGCGTGTACGCCAGGCGATGGGGTCCGCGCGGTCACTCACTGGGCGTGTTCGCGTTCATGGCCTTCTTCACCACGCAGTTCCTCCACACGCTGCCCGGACAGCTGCCCGAGCTGTACTCCGCGGTCGCCCTCTCCCTGCTCGCCTCGTCGACCGTACGCTTCGGACTGTGGTGCTACGAGCGGCGATTGCCCGCCGCCCCCGTACCCGCCCCGGTGACCGGTAAGGGGCTGGCCCGCGCGACCACACGCCAGGCGATTCAGGCGACCACCGGGGGAGCCCTGGCACTCGTGGCGGGACTGCTCCTGTCCGAGGAGCGCTGGTACTGGGCCGTGGGCGCCACCTGGTGGGTCTTCGTGAACACCGCGTCGCGCGGAGAGACGCTGGTACGCGGTTTCCGCAGGATCCTGGGAACGCTGATCGGCATCCCCATCGGCCTGGCCGTCGTCGTTCCGCTGCATGGGGCGGCCGTGCCCAGCGCGGTCCTCGTCGCGATCGGCGTCTTCGGGATCTTCTACACCGCCGCGGTCTCCTACACCTGGATGGTGTTCTCGGTGACGGTGATGGCCGGAGCGCTCTACGGTCTCCTCGGCGTGCTGGACCCGGCCCTGCTCGTACTGCGGCTCACCGAGACCGCAGCCGGAGCGCTCGGTGCGATGCTCGCGGTGCTCCTCGTGCTGCCGGTCACCACACACGTCACGACCGACGCGTGGATCCAGCGGGCCCTGCGCTGCGTACACACCTGTACGGCAGAGGCCGCGGCGCGTCTCTCGGGCACGCCGACCGCCGATCCCGCGCCCCGGATCGCCGAGTTGGAGGCGCTCCTCGGACGGGTGCGGCTGTCCCTGGCCCCGCTGGTGCACCCGCTGAGTCCGCTGCGTGCCCGCAAGGCCCGTGCCCGGCAGGTACTCGCCCTGCTGGACACCTGCGCACGGGACGTGCGCGGACTGGCCTTCGTCGCCGCGGACCCGGAAGCGTCCCACGACGCCCGCCTCGCTGCCGCCTGCTGGCGCGTCGAGGCCGCCGTGGAGGCGCTGACGGCCCCGGACCTGCCGCACCGGGCGAGCTCACCGAGCGTCCCGGAACACCGGGCCGCCGCGGAACCCGCGCTCGCCCATCTGCACGGTCTGGAGCGGGCCCTCGCCGAACTCGCCACCCCGCTGCGCAGCGATCCGCGCGCCCCGCTGATCAGTGTGTGAGGCCGCCCCGGGGCGCCGGCGACAGTCGACGGCCTTGGTCTAGACCTCGAAGGGCCGACTGCTACCGTCGCCCCCGGAAGATCACGACGGCGAGAACGGCCGTGGTCACTCGGCGAAGAGGGGCAGTGCGATGACAAGCAGTGCGGTGGGCAGCGGCAACGGCGCGGGGCGGGCATTCATCGGGTCGTTCACCTCGGCGGGCGGGCGGGGAATCACTGTCGCCGCCGTGGATCAGGAGACCGGGGCGCTGACGGTCCTCGGCGCGACGGACACCGTCCCCGATCCCTCGTATCTCGTCCTGGGGCACGGGCCGGGGCCGGGCGGCAGGGTGCTCTACACGGTCAGTGAGACCGAGCACGGCGCGGCCGCCGCCCTCGACATCACCGGCGATGTGCCGCAGCCGATCGGCGAGATCCGACCGGTCGGAGGCAGTGGTCCGACCCACCTCGCGCTCGCGGGCGGGCATCTGCTCACCGCCAACTACGGCTCCGGCAGCGTGAGCGCCCTGTCCGTGCGGGCCGACGGTTCCCTCGGGGATGTCACCACCGTGCTCCGGCACGAGGGCAGCGGTCCGAACCCCGGCCGCCAGCAGGCCCCGCACGCCCACCAGGTGCTGCCGGACCCCTCCGGGAACTGGGTGCTCAGCGTGGACCTCGGCACGGACTCCGTACGGATCTGCGCGCTCGACCCGACCAGCGGGGTGCTGCGGACGCACGGCGAGACGGCGCTGCGGGCGGGCACCGGCCCACGCCATCTGGCGTTCCATCCCGCGGGCGGCCGTGCCTACGTCCTGAACGAACTCGAACCGACCGTCACCGCATGCAGATGGGACGCCACCACGGGAGTCCTCGAACCGGTCGGTGAGACCTCCGTGCTTCCCGGGGAACCGGCGGGCGGCGCGGACACGGTGACGTACCCGTCCGAGGTGGTCGTCTCGCACGACGGACGGTTTCTCTGGACCGCCAACCGGGGGCACGACAGCATCTCCGTTCTCGCGCTCGACGCGACGGGCGAGCAGGCGACCCTGGTCACGACCGTGGGTTGTGGCGGGCACTGGCCGCGCGACCTCGCGCTCGACCCCACCGGCCGATGGCTGTACGCGGCCAACGAGCGGTCCGGGAACGTCAGCTGGTTCGCCGTCGACCCGGCGACCGGCATTCCGCACCGCGCGGGCTCGCTGGAGGCCCCGGCCGCGTCCTGCGTGATCTTCGCCTGAGATCACGACACCACCGCGCCACGCACCGTGCGATCGCCGGACGGGCCAGGAGATCCAAGCCGGCCCGGCGATCGAGGGCACACGCGCCGCCAGGGCCCGCGAGCCCGGCGCGATCCGGACGAGGAGCCCCGGGCACACCGGCACCGGGTCAGTGCGCCTGCGCACCCTGCGGCGCAGCCGGCGCGATACCGAGCGTCGTCGTGTACATCGACAGCACGAGCTTGCCGATCGCCGGATACGCGCCGAGCGGCTCGGCCGTCGCGCAGCCCGCCTCCTTCGCGGCGGCGTCCAGCAGCCCGCCGGGCACCTCGGGGCCGACGAGGTACGGAGCGAGAGCGAGCTGCGCCGAGCCGGAACCCGTCAACTGCTCTGCGATCGACGCGACGGAACCCTCCACGTCGAGTGCGGCGGCCATCACCGGTACGGCGAGCCGGGCGGCGAGCAGCATGCCGGTGATCCCGGCGGCCTGCACGGCCTCCTCGCCACCCACCGTGGCCAGCACGATGCCGTCGGCGGCCGTTGCCACGGTGAAGAGCCTGGCACGGTCGGCGCGGGCCAGACCAGCCTCGGAGAGCCGTACGTGCAGCGCCTCGGCGAGCAGCGGGTGGGGGCCGAGCACATCGGTCAGCTCGACCTGCGTACCGCTGTCCATCACGGCCTGCCGTATGCGTCGGATCAGTGCGCTGTCCGGTCCCGCGAGCAGCGGCACCACGACGGCGGACGGCCCCTCGGGCTCGGCGACCTCACGGCCGACGGCCAGCGCCTGCTCGTAGCGCGCGACGCGCTCGGCGGCGCTGTTGGTGAGTACGGACGACAGCGTCGGGTACTCGGCATCGTCGCCATCGAGGTAGCCGATCCGGGCATTGAGGCCGGGCAGCTCGGAACGGGCGATGCTGATCACCTCTTCGGCCAGGCTCCGCGTGGCCGAAGAGGGGGTACCGGGAACGGCGAGAACGAGCGCGGCAGCGCCCTCGGGTGCGACCACGGGCTCCGGGCGGCGGTGCCGTCCGGACTGGCGAGGTCGCGGCATTCGTACAGGCAGGCCGGAAGCGGGCCCAGTGGGGGTGCTCATGGCGCCGCATGCTACTGGTTTTGGGTACCGCTCCGTTCGGGGAGGGGGCAGTCGGGTGTCATCTGTCCGCATTTATCCGATGAGAGGCTTACTGGCCGACTATCCTGCTCTGTCGGTACCTATCCGGGCGTCTGTCCCGGCTCCTTCCCGGGCCCTTCACCGGGTACGCGGAGCAGCGTCGGATGGCGGGGCAGTCGCAGATCACCGGTGGCCAACGCCTGGGCGATGGACAGCGCCCCGGCCAGCGGATCACTCGAACCGGGGACCGGCCGTGCCTGCGGGACCTGCCGGGAGAGTTCCTCGCGCAGCGGTACGAGCAGCGGATCGCCCATCCGGAACAGGCCGCCCGTCAGGGCCACTTCACATGGTTCGTCGTCGGCCCCGGCCTTGGGGCACACTGCCGCGGCCGCCTCCGCGATATGTCCGGCGGCTTGGCGCAGAATGCCCGCGGCGACCGGATCGTGCCCCGCACACGAGGCGACCTCGGGCGCGAACGAGGCCAGCACGGCAGCCCGGTCGGTACGCGGATAGAGCAGCCCCGGCAGCTCCGGCGCCGGCCCGAACACGGCTTCCAGCCGGGCCAGCAGCGGGGCGGACCCGCCGCGCCGCCCGTCATGGGCGCGCATGGCCGCATCGAGGCCGGCCCGCCCGATCCAGGCGCCACCACCGCTGTCACCCAGCAGATGCCCCCAGCCATCGGCCCGGCGCCAGCTCGTCAGATCCGTACCCAGCGCGATCATGCCCGTGCCGGCCGCGACGACCGCCCCCGGACGCTGACCGACCGCACCCGCGTACGCGGTCACGGCATCGGCGGCGAGAGCCAGCCGGCGCACCCCGAGCGCCTGCTCCAGGGCCGAGGGAAGTTCGGCGCGCAACTGCCCGCCGAGCGTCGCCATACCGGCGGCGCCGATCGCCACGGCGGTGATCGCGGAGCCTTCCGCGCTGCCGCTGCCGCAGCTGTGCCGCTCCAGCAGCAGACGGGCGGCGGGCAGCAGTTGTTCCAGGAGATGGCCCGCGTCGATACCCGCAGGCCCGGTGCGTACCGGCTCGGCGCAGACCGTCGTACCTACCGCCGCGGACCTGTCGAGGGCGCCCAGCGCCACCCGCAGCCCGGAACCGCCCGAGTCCACGCCGAGCACGAACGGCCCCGACGCACCCGTCTCCGCGCCCGGACGCACACCGGCACCGCTGCTTTCCGGCGAATACCTGCGTGAGCTCATGAACCGGCTCCAGGGAGAAGAGGAATGACGGCGGCAGCCTATCCCTGGCTCCGCAGGCCCGGACCGGGGGTGTGGATGACCTGCGGGACCGCCCGTCGGGGGCGGGGCGTGTACGCCGGTAGAGTGATGTTCTGTGGCACCACGACCGTTGAACGAAGTAGTCGAGTCCGGATGGGCCGAGGCGCTTGCCCCTGTGGCCGGACGCATCGCCGCGATGGGCGATTTCCTGCGTGCGGAGGTCGCGGCCGGCCGCACCTATCTGCCCGCCGGAGCGAACGTCCTGCGCGCGTTCCAGCAACCCTTCGACGAGGTACGCGTCCTGATCGTCGGTCAGGACCCGTACCCGACACCGGGGATGGCGGTGGGCCTGAGCTTCTCGGTGGCCCCCGATGTGCGTCAGCTGCCCGGCAGTCTGGAGAACATCTTCCGCGAACTGCACACGGACCTGGGGCTTCCGCGGCCGTCCAACGGCGATCTGACACCGTGGACGCGCCAGGGCGTGCTGCTGCTGAACAGGGCGCTCACGACGGCACCCCGCAAGCCGGGCGCGCACCGCGGCAAGGGCTGGGAGGAAGTGACCGAGCAGGCCATCCGGGCGCTGGCCGCGCGCGGCAAGCCCCTGGTGTCCGTGCTGTGGGGGCGTGACGCCCGTAATCTGCGTCCGTTCCTCGACGGCTTCCCGGCGATCGAGTCCGCGCACCCCTCGCCCATGTCGGCGGACCGCGGTTTCTTCGGCTCGCGCCCCTTCAGCCGTACCAATGAACTCCTGCTCGGCCAGGGCGCCCAGCCGGTGGACTGGCAGTTGCCGTAGCAGCCGGACCTCCACCTCGACGTGGCACCGACCCCGAGAGGGAGCCGGTGCCACGTCCTCGGATCACCCGCGCGACGCGTCCCGTGTCACGGCGTGTCCCGCACGGTGCCGGTGAGCACCGGTCCTTCCTGCGGCTCCCAGTCGTCGTCATAGGTGATCAGCCGCATCCGCAGCGATTCCTCGGGCCCCGCCCCCGGAGGACTGTGCGCGACACCCAGGGGTTGCCTCGTGCCGCGCGATTGCGTGGAACGGTGTGGCCAGGGGGAGGCGTTGGGCCGATGACCGGCCGATCGGTCTCGTGTGCGACGGCCCGAGAAGAGGTGAGCCGACGCCGTGCCATGCCGGACGGTGCTGCTCCGGCCGGCCCGCCGCCGACTGCCCGCCGGGCCTGCCGCGTGGATCAACCGCCGGTGGTCACGAACCGATGACCGCCGCCCGGACACAGAGGACATCCGGCAGATGCGCGGCGAGCTGCTGCCAGCTGTCGCCGTCGTCCGCGCTCGCGTACACCTCGCCGTTGCGATTGCCGAAGTAGATGCCCGCCGGGTCGGCGTCGTCCGTACGGAGCGCGTCGCGCAGCACCGTGCCGTAATGCATCTCCTCGGGCAGGCCTGCCGACAGCGGCTCCCAGGTACGGCCTGCGTCTTCGGTGCGGAACACCCGGCAGCGGTGTTCGGCCGGGACGCGGTCGGCGTCGGCGTTGATAGGGAAGATGTACGCCGTGTCCGCGCGGTGCGGGTGCGCGGCTACGGCGAAACCGAAATCGGAGGGGAGGTCCCGGCCGATGTCCGTCCAGTTGTCCCCGGAGTCGTCGCTCCGGAAGACTCCCCAGTGGTTCTGGAGGTAGAGCCGGTCGCGATCGACCGCGTCCCTGGCCACCTTGTGGACGCACTGGCCGAACTCCGGGTTCGGGTCGGGGAGGAACACCGCCGACACGCCCTTGTTCGCCGGGGCCCAGCTGGCACCGCCGTCCTTGGTGCGGAACACCCCGGCCGTGGAGACCGCGACCGTCACCTCCCGGGCGTCCCTCGGGTCCGTGAGGATGGTGTGCAGTCCCTCACCGCCGCCGCCCGGCACCCATTTCGAACGCGTCGGATGCTCCCACAGCGGGCGGACCAGCTCGAAGGACTCCCCACCGTCCTCGGAACGGAACAGCGCGGCCGGCTCCGTCCCCGCGTACACGACATCGGGCGCCTCGGGGCCCGCCGGGTGCAGCTGCCAGACCCGCTCCAGCGACGTCCCGGTGAACTCCGGGAACTTCACGGCCGGTTGCTTCGGTTCGACCCAGGTGGCGCCCAGGTCGTCGGAGTGGAAGACCGACGGGCCCCAGTGCGCGCTGTCTCCGCCGACCAGCAGGCGGGGAACCTTCCTGCGGGTGTCGATGGCGATCGAATAGATCGCCTGGGCGTTGAAATGCGGGTCGTCGAACTCCCACGTGCCGCCGCGCCTGCGGCCGATGAAGAGTCCCTTGCGGGTGCCTACGGTGAGCAGTACGTCGGTCATGGCCGAACCTCCCGATACGCCGTTGTGCCGGATACGCGCCAGTCTGCACCCCACCACTGACAGAGACCCGCAGGGCGGCCCCGGACACCCGGACCCTGTTGCTTCCACGGCCGGCGACGGTACGGTGCAGCACATGTCGAAAGCGCTTGCCGAGCGTTTTCGCGGAGTGACCTGGGAGCACCTGTGCCGACCTTCGAAGGGCTGCCCGGCGCCATCGCCGTGTCCCACCTGCGGGTCTACGACTGGCCCACCGAGGACGGCCTGCGCGGCGGAACACCCCATCTCCACCTCACCTGCTCCGAGGGGTATGTGGTGGTCGGGGGCTCGGGCTCGGTGCAGACCCTCACCACGTCGGGGTTCCGGCAGACGCCACTGACCACCGGGGCACTGGTCTGGTTCACGCCGGGCACGATCCACCGCCTCGTCAACGAGGACGGGCTGCGCATCGTCGTCCTCATGGAGAACAGCGGACTGCCCGAGGCCGGTGACGCCGTACTCACCCTGCCGCCCCGCCACCTGGCGGACCCCGAGGCCTACCGGGCGGCGGTCGCCCTTCCTGCCGACGGTTTTGAAGCGGAACAGGCACGGGCCGCCCGCGCCCGCCGGGACCTCGCCGTCGAGGGTTTCCTCGCGCTGCGCCGGGCCACCGAGGCGGGCGACCCCGAACCGCTCGCAGCCTTCCACCGGGCCGCCGCCGCCCTCGTACGCCCGAGGACCGAGGACTGGCGGGAGCGCTGGCGGAAGGGGGCCGCTGCCGCGTCCGAGGTGACCGGCGGCCGGCTGGACGCCCTGAAGCGCGGTGACGGCGGATACCTCGCCGACGCCCGCGTGCACGCCGAACAGCCCTCCGCGCACGGGAAGTTCGGCATGTGCGGGCGCCTGGACGTCTACCGCGGCTGACCGGCCCCGGCGCCGTCACCACCGGCGGAGCAGCTCAGGACCCGGGTCGTGCTGCCGTCGTCCTCCACCGCGTCCCGGACGTGTCGGAAGCCGATCCGGCCCAGCAGCGCCAGCGAGGCGGCATTCTCGGCGGCCACCGTCGCGTGCACTTCGGTGAGCCCGAGGGCGCCGAACCCGTACGAGGTCAGCGCCTTCGCGACCTCGGTGCCGAACCCCTGCCCCCACGCGGCCGGAGCCAGGGCGTAGACGATCTCGTGACCGTCCACATCCGGGGACGGGGAGGGCTTGATCTCCGCGTGGCCGACCAGACGGCCGCCGTGGCGCACGGCCCATACGTCGAAGAGTTCCTGTGCGTACACCTTGCTGAAGACCCGCCCGAACAGGGCGCGGTCCTCGGCCTCGGTCTGCGGTCCGTCACCCATCCACCGGGACACCCGGCTGTCCTGGAAGAGCGCCACGAAGCCGTCCTCGTCCGCGGGTGTGTACGGCTCCAGGAGGAGCCGCCCGGTGTGCAGGGTGGGGGTGGTTGTCATGACGGGGGACGGTACGCGGGTCCGGCCAGGCCCACAACGGAAATAAGTGCAGGCCGGGCCGGGTGAGCGGGGTGCGGGGTCAGCGGCTGGGGGCGGCGGTGCTGCTGCGGACCACCAGCCTGGTGGCCAGGTCGCCCCGGGTGGTCGCGGGCCGCTCGCCCCGGGCGAGGTCGAGGACCGGACGGGTGGCGGTCTCGGCCGTCTCGATGAGCGGCTGGCCCACCGTGGTGAGCGGCGGCCCGATCCGCCGGGTGAGGGGCAGATCGTCGAAGCCGACGACGCTCAGGTCCTCCGGGATGCGCAGCCCCAGTTCGCGGGGGGCCTCGTAGACGCCGAGGGCCTGGAGACCGTCGCCCGCGAACAGGGCGGTGGGCGGGTCGGGCAGCCGCAGCAGTTCGAGGCCCGCCGCGTAGCCGGCCTCGTGGCGGAACTCGCCTTCCCGGATCAGTTCCGGATCGATGGGCAGTCCCGCGGTCTCCAGCGCCGCCCGGCCACTGCGTCCCGTGCGGCCACCAGGCACACGCCGACGTCGTTGGAGCAACCAACGTTCTACGGGCCGGGCTGGTCCGCCGCGACGCCAACCAGGCATAGCGAGAAGCCACCCCGTTCACGGGGTGGCGGAGTCACGTGCTCAAATTCTGGATGGTCGACCCGACGGTGGTGCTGCAGAACCTGGTGGTCGACACCGGCGGCCTCAAGCCCAGCTACCTGGGCCCGCCGGAGAGCCTCCGGCTGAACTGAGCCGAAGGGCGTACGGGCAAGGGGAGAGCAGAGCGATGACGAGTGGGATCGAGGACCGTGACGGACACGTCGCGTCCCTGGAGGTGACCGCCGTTGGGGCGGGGGTCCGGATCCGGGGCGTGGCACCGTCGGGAGAGATCGCTGTGATCTGCACCCCTGCCCGCGCCCGGGAGCTGGCGGCGGCTCTCGCCCTCGCGGCGGACGAGGCCGAGAGCGCGCAGTCGGCGGAGCCCGTCACCGTGAAGGCGGGCGAGCTGCGCCGCGGGGACGTACGGGACGGCGACCGGGCCATGACGGTGGAGAGCGTCAGGACCGACGGCGCCACCGCCCGGGTCACCTGGAAGTCGGGCGCCGGACGCAGCTGGACCCAGGAGTACGACGCGGACACCGCGATCACGCTCAGGCGGCGCGGGTAGGCCGGGAACGGCGGCGCTCTTGTACGAGGAGCGTCGTAATGTGACGGGTGTCGTAGTACGGGAGGTGTCGTACTGACGATTCTTCCGTACCCGTCGAAACCGAGTCCGGCGCGAGTGCCCTCTTCGAGCCCTGCACCGCGGTCGCTCGTCATTCCCAACGGGGTACGGATGGCGCCCATGTGCCAGTACAGCGCGCTGAACGCGGGCGTCCCGGGCATACGTGGCCCAGGAGGCTGCTGCGCCGGTGAGCAACAATGCCCGCGCCTACACGCACCAGAGGTACGACACTGCGCCGAGCCGCGTCGCAGAGGCCGTGACGCGCCCGAGCTGATCGTGGCGCGAGCCTGGTCAGGGCGCGCACAGGGCGGTGCCTTTGCGCCACCCTGTCGGTTCTCAGCCGTTCTACCGAAAGTTATGATTCGGTGACGCTGTGTCATGCGGCGCTCTGGCTCGGTCGGCAACGGGCTGACCTGAAGGAGGTCATCACGTCATGAATCGGACAGAGGCAGCAGCGCCCACAGTCGGCAAGCCCCTTGCGAGTGGCTGCCAGTGCGGCCCAGGCTGCTCATGCGGTTGCCAGTCCGGCGGCTCGTGTCAGTGCGGCGGTGGCTGTAGCTAGCGGCACACCGGGTGTCGTTCTGCCTCGGACGGTTCATCCATCGTCCGAGGCAGCGTCACGCAGCAGCCCCGAACTCCGTAGCGGTCTTGAGTTTGTGGCAGCCCCTGCACAGCACCTGAACGTTCCCCTCCGTGTCCGTCCCGCCGGGTTGATGCCTGCGCCGTTCTGGTGGGGGCCTTTGTGTTTCCGCTGGTCGGTGCGTTGTTTGTTGCCTGATAGTCGGTTCAGCTTGCGCACGGCGGACGCAAGGCGTCGACTGCGGCCCCCTGGCTGGGCGGCGGCCCCGTCGGTCCGGACGCGCACGGCTGGACGTCCGTCGCCCCCACCCCGCTGCCGTTCGACGACGGTCATCCCGTGCCGCACGAGCTGACGGTGGATGAGATCCAGGGCATCGTCGGCCGGTTCCGTGAGGCGGCCCGCCGCGCCGCCGACGCGGGCTTCGAGGGCGCCGACGTGCACGGAGCCCACGGATACCTCATCGACCAGTTCCTCTCACCGCACAGCAACCGGCGGACGGACGAGTACGGCGGCAGCTCCGAGAACCGCGTCCGCTTCGCGCTGCGGGTCGTCGACGTGGTGCGGGAGGCCTGGCCGCAGGAGCTGCCCGCCCTCTTCCGGATCTCCGCCACGGACCGGCTCACGGGAACGACGAGGACGAGCGCGAGGGCTGGACCGTCGATGAGACGGTGCGGTCGGCCGGGGACCTGCCGGCCCATGGCGTCGACCTGCCGGACGTCTCCAGCGGCGGGAACGCCCCGCGCGCCCGCATCGAGACCGGGCCGGGCTACCAGGTTCCCTTCGCCGAGCGGGTCAGGGCGGAGACCTCGCTGCCCGTGGCGGCCGTGGGCCTGATCACCGATCCGCAACAGGCCGAGAAGATCATCACCGAGGGCCGGGCGGACGCGGTCCTCCTCGGCCGCGAGTTGCTGCGGAGCCCGTCGTGGGCCCAGTACGCGGCCCGCGAACTGGGCGGCGAAGTCCGTACGCCTGAGCAGTACTTCCGCGCGGTCCGACGCGCGGTCCGACGCGCGGTCCGACCGCGCGGACCTCGCCGCCCCGGGAGCCCCGCACGACCTGACGCGTTGCGGGAGCCCGGGCCGCACTCCACCCTGCGCCGGGCCGCCCGGCTCGCCGCCCCGACCGCCCCGGCACCGAGCCGCATCCCGGCGAAGTCGCATGCAGCCGCACCGAGTTCAGGTTTCCCCACCTCATGCCGAACCCGGTCGGGGCCCGGATGCCGCGACGCCGGACGGGAATGCCGGAATGCGCGGTGATGTTGGTACGGCCATGACCTTTTCTGTGGACGTGACCGTCCGGGGCTACGAGCTCGACACGCAGGGGCACCTGAACCAGGCCGTCTATCTGCAGTACGCAGAGCACGCGCGCTGGGAACTGCTGCGCACGGCCGGCCTGCCGCAGGAGAAGCTGCTGGCCAGTGGCGTCGGTCCGGTGTCCCTTGAGACGACGGTGAAGTTCCTGCGGGAACTGCGCGGCGGGGACCGGGTTCGGGTGACCTGTCAGTTCGTGTACGGCGAGGGGAAGACGTTCGAGATCGCGCAGCAGATCCTCAAGGAGGACGGCACGGTCGCGGCGCAGGTCACCGGCGTGGCGGGCCTGCTCGACCTGACGGCCCGCAAACTGATCGCCGACCCGGCGGGACACCTCGCCTCACTCGCCGAGAACCCGGACCTGCTGAGCGGCTGACCGACTGCCGAATCCGGCGTACGGCGGATCCCGAACTACGATGGGTCTCGTATTACGGGATGCCGGACCGGACCAGGAAGCGGAGCCATCATGAGCCCAGCCGGCGCCCCCGCCACAAGCGCCGCTGCGGTCGGTGGCCGCGCGCTCGACCACCCCACGCGCGACGAGATCCGCATCGAGGGAGTGCTCCACGCGCTCTCCGACCCGATGGCGGCTGCGTGTGGTCCGGGAGCTGGCAGCCGCCGAATCCGAGCTCAGCTGCTCCTGCTTCGACCTGCCGGTGTCCAAGTCGACGTCCACATACCATTTCCGGGTGCTGCGCGAGAGCGGCATCGTCGAGCAGATCTACCGCGGTAGGCCAAGATGAACGGGCTGCGCCGCGACGATCTGGAAGCGCTGTTCCCCGGCCTGCTCAACAGCGTCCTCGACGCCGCGAACCGGCAGGCGCGGCGCGACGGCGAGGGCCGGTAGCCTCACGATCCGCCCGGGTCGCCACCCTGCGCGGCGCTCAGCAGTCCCGCCCAGTCCGGGATCTTCACCGGTCCCCGGCCCAGCGATCCGCCCAGCGCCGCCTCCGCCCGCTCGATGGACAGCCAGCCGTCCCATTCCACCGGGCGCAGTCCCCACGCCCGCAGCGCGGCCACGGGGTCGGGCGCCGACGGGCGCGCGGCGAGCAGCGGGGCGTCGTCGAGCAATGACCCCACCGTCTCCTTCGCGCACGACCGGTTCGAACCGATCACCCCGGTGGGCCCGCGCTTGATCCACCCGGCGACGTACTCCCCGGGCGACGGCACCCCGTCCCGCAGTACCCGCCCCGCCAGATGCGGCACCGTCCCGCGCACCGCGTCGAACGGCAGTCCGGGCAGCGGCAGCCCGCGGTAGCCGACGGCCCGCAGCACGAGCTGGGCGTCGATGTCCTCGTACGTACCGGAGTCGCGTACGCCCCCGCTGCCGTCCGGCACGGTACGGGCGAACCGCACCCCGGCCACCCGGCCGTCCCGCTCCAGCAGCTCGACGGGACGCAGAAAGAACCGCAGGTGGATCTTGCGCACCGGGTCTCCTTCCGCGTCCGCACCCGTGGCGCCGGCCGCGGCCCATCCGCGCAGGACCTCGACATTGCGCCGCGCCGCCGCGGTCAGGGGCGGCGTGTTCGGCGGTGAGGACAGAGCCGGTGCCGACCGGAGGGACGGATCGACGTACGCCGGGTCGAGGGCCAGCTCCGCCTCGTCCACCATCACCCGCGCCTGCGGTAGCGCGCCCAGTTCCCGCAGCTCCTTGGTGGTGAACCTGGCCTGCGAGGGCCCGCGCCTGCCCGCCATGTGGACCTCGCGCACCCGGCTTCCGGCCAGCGCGCCGAGCGCCCCATGCGGTACGTCGGTGGGGCGCAGCTCCGCCGCGCTCCGCGCGAGAATCCGCGCCACGTCCACCGCCACATTGCCGACCCCGATCACCACGACCGAACGGGCCTGCAACGCGAAGCTGTTGGCGGCGGCGTCGGGGTGTGCGCTGTACCAGGAGACGAACTCGGTCGCGGAGCAGCTGCCGGGCAGGTCCTCGCCGGGGACGGCGAGGCCGCGGTCGGTTGCGGCCCCGACGCAGTACACGACCGCCTGGTAGAGCTCGCCGATCCGTTCGGGTGGGATCCCGTCTCCGCCCACCTCGACATTGCCGAGGAAGGTGATCCGCTCGTGCTCCAGGACGGTCCGCAGACTGTTCTGCAGCGATTTGATCTTCTCGTGGTCGGGGGCGACGCCGTAGCGCACCAGGCCGTACGGGCAGGGGAGCCGGTCCAGCACATGGACCCGGACATCGGGCACCCGGTCCTGCCCGACCAGGGCCTGGGCGGTGTAGACCCCGCTGGGACCGGAGCCGACGACGGCGACACGAAGCACGGCGCACCTCTTCCCGCAGGATGTCTCCAGCATGACACCGGCGGTCCGGGTGGGGGAGAGGCGCGCCCGGGGCATGGTCAGGACGACATTGCGCGCATTCGGTCGATCTCCACCGTCTGCTGGGCTACGACGTCCCCGGCCATCTCCTCGACCTGCACGTCGTTGCCCTGCGAGAGCACGTCGGTCGCCATCGTGATCGCCCCCTGGTGGTGGGTGATCATCAACTTCAGGAAGAGCTTGTCGAAGGCCGCGCCGTCCGCCGTCCGCAACTGCTCCAGCTGCGCCGGGGTCGCCATTCCCGGCATCGCCGAGTGATCGTGGCCGGTCCTGCGCTTCTCTCCGCCGTTGTGCGTGAGCCATCCCTCCATCGCGCCGATCTCCGGCTTCTGGCCCGCGGTGATGCGTTCGGCGAGGCGCTTGACCGCGGCGGAGTCGGAGCGGGCGGTGACGAGACCGGTCAACTCCAATGCCTGGGCGTGGTGCTGGATCATCATCTGCACATACCGGAAGTCGGCCGAATTGGGGGCATTGTTTCCGGCGGCCTTCACCGCCTCCTCCGCGGACAGGGTCCGCGCGGGCTCTCCCGGTTTGCCGGGTGCCACCACCGAAGGGCCCCCGCTCGCCTGCGTGTTCGTATGGCTGTCACCGCTTCCCGCATCGCAGGCGCCCAGTGCGAGAGCGGCGGACACGGCGGCCGTGACGAGCACGGATCTGCGTACACACATGGTCTGAGGGCGGATCAACAAGTGGACCTCCATTGCCATATGGGACGGTTGCCAACCGTCCTAACACGCTTCCGCACGACAGCGATCAGAAACCCATCTGATTCCTCCGTGGATACTCCGCGCTTCGGGGCGGAGAGGAAGCGGACTCCTGCGGAGCGGGGCAAGGGCTGCGATTGGCCGCCAGGCGGATCACGGTGCTCTGACCTGCAGATTTGATCTTTACATGGTCGCATTGGTTTGTGAGCATGGCCACGAACCATGTGAAGAGGGCGTTCAAATACCGCTTCTGTCCGACGGATGTGCAGGCGGCTGAGCTGTCGCGCACGTTCGGATGCGTGCGGAGGGTCTACAACCTGGCGCTTGCGGCCCGCACGAAGGCGTGGACGCGGCAGGAGCGGGTCAACTACAACCAGACCTCGGCCCTGCTGACGGCGTGGAAGAAAACCGAGGAACTGGCCTTCCTCAACGA
>NZ_JBHVSY010000031.1:0-89533 GCF_042884935.1 Streptomyces sp. NPDC058092 | reverse complement strand
ACGTCGGCGACATTGCCGACGAGTACCGCGACATGGTCTGACCATCCCTCGCCGGGGTCCGGTCGCCGAGCCGACAGACGACCGGACCCCACCCCTCCCGCTCACCGCCCGCCGCACGACCCGGAAGGACCCGCAATGGCCGCCACCACCCCCAGCCAGCCTGTCACCGACGACGCCGAAGCCCGCATGCGGGTCTTCCAGATCATCGGCAGCGACATCTACCCCGACGCCCCCGCCGCCTTCACCGGCGACTGGCACGAGGCCCTCAAGACGACCTCCGCCCGCTGGGCCAGCAACGCCACCCCGACCGCCGCCTGACCCGGAAGGACCCGATCACCATGTACGTCGACTTCGACTCCCTTCCCGACACGCGGGTACCTGGGATCAACCCCCTCACCACGGGCCAGCTCATCGCCAGCATCGCCTACCACGAGGCCGCCCACGCAGTCACCGGCATGCACTTCGGCATGAGCCTCGCCCGCACTCGCGTCCACACCGTCGACGTCGACGGACACATGGGTTGGACCGGAACCACCACCTGGAACAGCAGCAACGTCCTTTGCTTCAACCTCGCCATCGAACTTGCGGCAGGCGCAGCCGCAGGAACGCGGTACCTGCGCGACAGCAACCTGCTCACCCTGAGCACCGCCGCAGCTGTATCAGCCCCCCACGACCGGGACATGGCCGTCTCCGCCCTGGCCAAGGTCGGATACCCGCTGGTCCTCGACGGACCCGCCCCGGAGAACGGGGCCACCTGGACCCAGGCAGAGACCGCCGCCGACGACATGGTCGACCGTCTGTGGTCGCAGATCACCGCCGTCGCCGAAGGCCTGATCGCCGACCAGCGTCGCGAACTCACCGGCGACCAGGTCTCCAACCTGATCGGTATCCCCAACCCCGCGCCCTCCCGGACCGCGACCTGACCACCCAGCCCGACCAGACGAAAGGAACACGATGAAGTACCGCGGGAACATGCAGACCACCCTCCTCAACGACCGCCAGATCCACCCCATCGAATTCAGCAAATGGGCCGACGCCCAGCGCCAGTTCAACCGCCGCGACAAAGACCGGAACAAGGTCGAAGAGCTGAAGCAGTCGATCGCGCAGCGCGGACTCAAGGAGCCCATCCTCCTGGGCGTCTCCAGCCGATACCCGGACGTGTACGTCGGCGACGGGCACCACCGGGCCATCGCCCTCATGCAGCTCGGCATCTCCTCGTTCCCGTTCCACTGGTACTGGATCAAGTCGTTCGGCGTCCGCATCGAACACGACCCGTTCCCGTACCACCTCCTGGGCTTGTGACACGGCCCCGGACCCGCCGGCGGATGCGCAGCCACCTCGCCGGCTACGGCTTCGCCGCCCTCACCCTCCTCGCCATCTGCACCAACCAGGCCTGGCCCGCGCTCTTCTGCCTCGCCGCCACCGCACTCACCTGGAAAGGAAACCGAACCCGATGAGCAACCTCAAGAAGTTCCGCGAAGCCCGCCACGCCAGCCGACGTCACACCCGCCTCATGCGCGCCGCCGACCACCTGATCTACGGCCGGACCGATGCCGAGCTGGACGCCGCCGACCTCATTGCCCTCGTCTTCGGTCGCCATCAGCTCCGCATCACCGAAACCGAAGCCGTCAACTACCTCAACGCCGGCCTCGTCCGCCGCAGCCGCACCCGCCGCCTGGCCGTCCCGAACGCCTGACCACCACCTACGACACCTGAAAGGACCCGGCCCATGCTTTCCCAAGTGCAGAACGCAGTCGAGCAAGTGCCCGTACAGGCATGGGCTGCCCTGCTCGCCATCGTCATCCTCCCCTTCGCCTACCGCATCGTCGCCCCGAACATCCGGGCACGCGCCGGCCGTCGCAAACCCCGCGACGCCAAGAAGCGCCGCAGCCTCATCGGCTTCCTCGGCATGGGCCTCGTCGTCATCGCCGGCCTCGCCCTGTCCACCAACACCTCCGCCCGCTTCGCCCAGAAGCGCCTCCACATGGAGTCGCCGTGGCACATGACGGTCGGCCTCGTCCTCGAGGCCATCGTCCTCGGCCTGTCCGTCTATGCATGGGCGTTCAACGACAAGGGCGCCACCCGCACCGCCTACGTCCTTGTCCTCGCCCAGGCAGTCGGCGCCATCGAAGTCGTCCGCCAGGAGAACGAGGACCTCGGGACCGCCCTCGTCCGCATCGTCGGCCCGGTCATGCTCGCCTACGGCCTCCACAAGCTCCTCGGCCTGGAAGCGAAACTCGGCAAGGTCGAGATCAAGTCCGACGGGCTCCTCGCCCGCGCCTGGCGCGACCGCCTCAAGCGCCTCGAATCCAAGCTCGGCATCGGCTCCCGCGGTGCGGACGCCGAGTCCATCAGCCGCCGCAACGCCCAGGACCGGCTCGTCACCCTCGTCACTCTCGGCAAGCCCCTGATCATGGGGAAGCGACGCTACGAGAAGTCCCTCATGCGGGCAGGGGACGCGTCCTTCCACGGCCTCGGGGACACCCTCGACGAGCTCGGTGTCGAGATGCGGATCACGACCCGCATCGACCGGATGCGCGCCTTCAAGAACCTCCCCGACCGGGCCGAGGAGTACAACCTCCGCTCCCTGCGCCCCTCCACGGCACCCCAGGGCGCACCGGAAGCGGCACCCGACGACATAAGCGCTCTGACCAGCGAGGGCGCAGCAGGGCGCACCTCAGGGCGTGGTGAAGGCGCGACCGAGTCGAACCCGGGCGAGGCGCAGGCGAACAAGGGGCATGTGGGGGGCGACACGGACCGCCGCACGCTCGCGTTCGACCTCTACTTCGACCTCCGCACGGGCGGCCAGACGCCCTCGCAGAACGCCTTCGAGAAGGCATGGAGGGAAAAGGGATACGGCCTGAAGACCGACGACATCCGCGCCCTCTACAAGGACGTCCACACCAAGGTCACCGGCAACAACCCGTAGCCACCAGCCACCCCGAATTCGAAGGAGCCTCGCCATGACCCAGTGGAACGCCGAGACCGCCGAAGCCGCCCTCAACCTCATCGAAGCTGCCCGGCAGCGCATCGAGGCCGCACTCAAGGTCGCCCACCCCACCGACAGCCTCAGCCGCCACAAGGCCGCCAAGACCGCCCCCGTCCGCCTGGCGATCAGCCTCGACACCACCGAACTCGACCAGCTCGGGGCCGAGCTCCACACCTTCAACGCCCAGGTCAACGGGGGTGAGCAGGCATGAACACGAACCTCACAGACATCCGCCGCACAGCTCATTCCGCGTTCACGAGCCCCGACATCCGCCCCAGCGGGCTTCCCGGGCTCCGCACCCCTCCCGTCGAACTCGGGCCGCCGGATACACCGCCCTGGTCCCACCGGCTGTTGCCGCCGGCCGTGCGGCGGTTACTGGCCGACCTCGGCTGGTGGCAGGACCCGACACCTCAACCCCCATCCGTCCACCTCGAACAGACCCTCGCCATGCTCCGCAAGTACGGGTGGTGCCAGTCCCTCGACACCACCCCCACCGGCCGGCTCTGCATCCGCGGCGCCCAGAACGTCCTCGAGAAGACCGGCCGCACCACCCCGGCCGGGCGGGAACGGGCCGTCCACTACATGCAGGAAGCCCTCGCTCAGGCCGGAATCACCATGCAGTTCTTCGCCTGGAACGACCTCCCTGACCAGCAGTTTTCCGCCGTGGAAGCCCTCCTGACGGGGGCCGCCCGCCTTGCCCGAGAGAACGGAGAGTAAAGATGCCCGCCCCCGCCGACGACGAGTTCAGCCAGATCATCAAGGGATTCACGATGAACGCCCCCGAGCACCTCGACACCAACCCCTACGGCGCCCCCACTGCCCCCACCGGCCCCGTCCAGGGGCAGAAGGCCGGCCTGACGAAGCGCGGGAAGGCCGCCCTCGGTATCGGCGCAGCCGTCATCGCAGGTGGCAGCCTCATCGGCTACCAGGTCCACACCGCGAACGTCGCCGCCGCCGAAGCGAAGGCGCAGGAACTCCAGCTGAAGGTGAAGGCCCTCGAACTGGCAGAACTCCGGGAGAGGAACCGTGCCGCGGAGACCGGTCGGACCGTCGAAGCAAGCCAGGCGAAAGCCCGTCAGGCGTCCGTCGACACCTGCGTGAAGAGCAAGACCGACCAGGTCGGCAAGAGCTACGGATCACCGTCCTACCGGGACATCGTCGACGACTGCCAGGCCCAGTACCCGGGCTCGGAGAAGAGCGACGACATGCAGGCCGCGGCGTCCACGAAGACCACGTCCGACAGCAGCGGCGGCGGCATCAACAACGGTGCACTGCTCGGCGTTCTCGCCCTCGGCGCAGTCGCCGTTCTCGGGGCCAGGAAGGGCACCCGGAACGCCGCCACCCAGTAGTTCCTCCTCACTTCCTCATCACCCCCGGAAAAGCTCCCACAGGCGCCCCTGAGCCCGCCTCAGGGCTCCGAACAGGGCTTTTCCGGGGTGGATGAAGAGGTGATGAACAAGTCGACCAAGGAGAATCGTGTCCGCCAGCACCGTCCCCGCAGCCGTTCCGGAGCCGAACAACAACCCCGGCACCACTACCGGAACGACCCCTCAGAACACCCCCAGCCCGGGCCTGTTCGCGTCGATGGTCGCCCCTGTCGAGCCTGCCCGCCCCACCTTCGACCTCACCCCCGCAACCGTCGGGCAGGCCGACACGGGGGGCGGCACGGGCCTGCCCACGGAGGGGGTTTCCAGCGCCTCGTTCAACAACGAAAACAGCACTCCCAAGGGCGCCAGCAGCGACGCCAAGGACACCGGCTCGAGCAAGCAGCAGACCGGCATCTGGCGTGCCTGGCTCGTTGCCGGTGCCACCCGCTGGGGGAGGGGTGGCGGGACGGCGAACAAGCGCCTCGACATGCGCAAGGCGCGTGCCCAGGCGCAGCAGGTAAAGGAGACCCGTACGGTCACCGTCAACCGCAGCCCCGCCGGGGGCGCCGGCGGCCGGGGCTCCGACGCTTCTGGCCCCGCAGGCGGCAAGGGCCTGAGCAGTAAGGGCAGGGCGGACGGTGCCACGAAGGGCACACAGAAGAACACCGGCCCCGGCGCGAAGGACAACTCACGTCAGGGCCCGGCCGGGCGCTCCGGCAACACCGGCCCTGGCCCGTCCGGTCGCGGGAACGCAGGAGGCGGGGGAGGTGCCGCGGGTACGAAGAACGGTCCCATCCCGAAGCAGCCGAAGCCCGCGAAGCCCGACACCACCGCACCGAAGCAGCCGAAGAGCAGCAACGGCACCGACGTGAAGAACGGCAAGTCCACAAGCTCCACGGGCGGGAAGGGCGGGGCGAAAGGATCTGCCGGTACGGCGGGCAAGGCGGGCAAGGACGGGGCATCCCCGAAGCCGTCCGCGGCCACGAAGGACCCCGCAAAGGCCGCCGCGAAGGAGGCCAAGGACTCCCCGGCCCCCAAGGACCGCAAGAAGTTGTCGCTGATCAAGGACACCAAGACGGCCAAGACCAACGACAAGACGTCCTCCGGCACGGACACGGGCGCGGGCGAGAAGCCGGGCACCAGCAAGGACAAGCCCGCCGACAAGCCCGCAACCGACGAGAAGGCCACGCCCGACGGCAAGAAGAAGATCGACACCCCGGCCGGCGAGAAGACCACCACGACCGACGGGAAGCCGTTCACCACCAAGCCGTCCCGCGAAACCGGCTACCGCGACGGCACCCGCGCCGCCCGCGCCACCGCACACGCCAAGGCCTACCGCGACGGCGTCAAAGACGGCTGGGCCGACACCATCGAGGCCGCCGACCGCGAGAAGACACGCCTCGACCAGGCCCACCAGGACCGCAAGAACGCCCGTCAGGAGACCCCGGTGACCACTGCCACCAGCGCCGACCACCAGAACACCGACCCCACCCCCATCGAAGTCCAGAGCGTCTCAAAGACCCATGTGCTCCTCGGTGACGGCTCCAGCCGGGCATCCATGACCCGTGGCGAAGTCCGGTCTCTCAAGGGATTCGAACGGCGCCTCGAAGAGCGCGCCACCACCCTCGCCAACAGGGCCGAGCAGACCCGCGGTTTGAAGGCGCACGCCGAGGAGCAGGCCATGCAGGCAACCCGGCTCCTGGACGCCGCCCGCAGCGCCGAAGCAGGCGACAAGTACATCGGCACCCTCACCAGGCTGCAGGAAGCCGCCAAGGGTCAAGCCGTCAAAGCCGACGAGATCCACAAGCAGTCGATGCGCGGCGCGGAACACTGCCGCACCACTCTCGCCAACGTCCAGACCCGGTACGGGGGCATCTACCAGGCCGTCGTCGACTCGCCCGAAACCAGCCCCGCCGAACTCGACTTCTACCAGGGATGACCACCATGGCCCAGATCAAGAACAAGCAGCTTCAGCAGGCCATCACCGCCCTCGGCAAGAGCGTCACCCGGGACGCCGAGGCGATTCGCAATGCCGCCCTCGCGATCCGTGAGGACGCCCAGGACACCGGCCGTGTCGCCGAGCAGATCGCCGGCCTCGGCGTCGATCCGGAATCAGTCGGAGAGACCCGCGACCTGGCCAAGGCCATGGAGGCTGTCGGGCAGGCATCCGACGCCTACTCCTCTGCGTCCGACAACACCGCCCGCATGGCGCAGGCCGCCGTTGCCCAGGCCCGCGCCTCCCACGACGGCATCCACGAAGCGGTCAGCCGGTCCCCCGTCGATGTGTCCGGCCTCAACCGCAGTTGGATCACTCCCGAATAGCCCTCCCGCCCCCCGCCCGCACAGCCGCCCACCACGCCGCCCAGGAGACCACCATGAACACCACCCCCGCCACGACCCGCCCCCGCTCAGCATCCACCGAGCGCGGTATCGCCCTCGCCACCACAGCCGCCCCCCTCGCCACCGGACTCCTCGCCCCCCTCCTCGACGGAGGCGCAGCGTTCGCTGTCACCCTCGCATTCGGAGGCACCGCAAGCCTCATGGCAGCGAACTACATGAACCGCCTGCCACCCGGCCTCACACAGCACCTGCCGGCCGCCGACATTCTCGAAGCCCACCGCACACCGCTGTTCATCAGCACCGTCACCGCCGGGACCGCCCTCGCCATGGGAACCCTTCTGGGCTCCGACGGCTCCGACGCCCTCATGGCCGGCATCCTCGACCCCCTGTCCGTCCCCGGCATCGTGTCCCTCGGCTGGTGGGCCGCCGTCGCCCTTGTCCCCCTCAAGCTCCGCAACGTCCTGCGCCACCCCCGCAAAGCCGCCCCCCACAGCCAGGCAGGCCCGGCCGCGTCCCTGCCCGCCCCCGCCGGATCCGTCGAAGAAGCCATCGTCCGGCACTGGTACAAGCACATCTCCCACCTCAAGACCGGTACCCACCGCGGCCAGGAACTCACCCTCGCCACCCTCACCCCGACCCGCTTCGCCGGCATCATCACCGCGCCCACCGGCGCATCCGTCACCGTCACCCCGAACACCGTCTCCTCCGTCTACCAGATCGACGCCGCCCAAATCACCATCACGCCCGGCGCACATGCCGGGCAGAGCCTCATCACCGTCAACCTCGTCACCCCCGCCGAACTCGACCCCACCACCCTCGTCGGAGCATGGAAGAAGTGGGTGTCCAAAACGAACGGGATCATGGCGGGCACCTACCTCGAGGGCGCACAGGACGACCCCAACACCGGAGGGCAGGTCGCCTACGTCGTCGCCGGAGAAACCCTCGACCGGCTCCCCACCCCCGACCGTGCCAGCCTCGCTGGCGCCCTCCGCACGAACACGCTCCTCTGCTCGTACAGCCCCACCCCCGGCAACCCCCGCCGTGGCGAAATCCGCCTCATGAAGCACAACCCGCTCCAGGACGGTGTCTCCTTCCCCGGCACCGACGTCCTCAAAATCAGCGAAGGCGGGTATGCCCAGATCGGCCGCCACGTCTCCGGATTCCCCGCCCGCATCCAGCTCACCGACCCCAAGCTCGGCGCCCGCCACGTCTTCATCGCCGGCGTCACCGGATCCGGGAAGGGCGGCCTCGTCCAGATCATCGCCCTCGCCGACCACGTCAACGGGCACGCCATCATCTACATCGACCCGAAGGGCTCCTCGA
Source organism: Streptomyces sp. NPDC058092 (assembly GCF_042884935.1). Taxonomy (NCBI): domain Bacteria; kingdom Bacillati; phylum Actinomycetota; class Actinomycetes; order Kitasatosporales; family Streptomycetaceae; genus Streptomyces; species Streptomyces sp. NPDC058092. Next base: position 81,514 of record NZ_JBHVSY010000031.1, on the reverse strand, counting down.
ACCCGGACGTCGAAACGATGGCCGCATACTCCGGCCTAGGCGAAGAAGGCTCCATCCAGGGCCTGCGCGTCGCCTACGGCCTCCTGCGGTGGCGTATCGCCGAGTCCGCCCGCCTCAAGATGAAAAACTTCGTCGCGACACCCGAACGCCCCTGGGTTCGCGTCATCCTTGACGAAGCCCACGTTCCCCTGTCCGAACTGGAGGACCACAAGAAGGAAGCCCTGATCATCCTCGAAGCTCTCGCAGCGAAGGCCCGCTCCCTCGGCATCATCCTGTGCGTCGTCAACCAGGCCGTGAACGCCGAAAAACTCGGCGGATCCACCACCTTGCGTACCAACGTCATCCAGGGCGGATCCCTCGTCATGCTCCGCACCGACTCCGGCCAGCAGCACCTCGCCACCACCGGATTCGAAGGTGTCGACCCCGGCCAGATTCCCGCCGCATGGGACGTCGAACGGCCCCTCATCTACGACGAGACCGTCGCCCTCAAGGACCCCCGCACCACGTTCGGTCTCGGCTACACCCTCGGCCCCGGCGGCGCAGCCGAGATGATGCGCACGTTCGACCTCGAGTCCGCCGCCCCCCACATCGACGAGACGGCCGTCGCATACCCCGCGGACTGGCCCGACTGGCACAACCGCGACGAGATCGCCAACACCCCGATCCATGGCGACGACGAAGGCGGCAGCAGCGGAAGCGCCACCGCACTCTTCACCGACATCGCCGCCCCGAAGAAGCCGGCCAGCACCGACGAGAAAGTCCTCCGCGCCTTCGAAGAGTCCGCCGACCCCATCGGCGAAGAGATCCTCTACGTCCACAAGGACCAGATCGCCGCCGCCACCGGCACATCAGACGGCACCCTCAGCAACGCCCTGACCCGACTCTGCAAGGCCGGGAAAGTCCACCGTCAGATGGTCGAAGGCAAGGAAGTCCGCGGGTACTACGGCATCGGCCCCGCCCCGTCCACGGAGAACGACTGACCGTGACCCGCCCCACCCTGGTCGCCGCCCGCCTTCCCGGCGGGCGGCTCCTCATCGCCAGCCTCGACCCGAACGTCCCCGAACACCACAGCCCCCTACGCCAAGCTCTCCGCACCGCCCCACACCTCCAGGCCGACGACCCGAGGGGGAACCGGGGGAGGAGCAGCCCGGACAAACCCCCACCCATGCGCCACGATTGACTTGTACGGCCGGCCAGGGAGCCCCGGTGTCCCCGCGCCCACTCCCCGGCCAGGCCGTGCCACACACCACCCCCACGAGCCCCACCCGCGGCAACCCCCGCCGCACAGGGCTCAACCCGGCCCCGCCAGCCAACCCCCGAGCCGGCGGGGCCGAGCCATGTCCGGGACCGTCTACTTCACCGGCTTCCAGACTCCGCAGTCCCGCGTCGTGAACTGACCATCCGTCGCCCGGATCGTCACCGTGATCTCCTGCGCCGACGAGGAGAACGAGTTGTCCAGGATCTTCCCGGCCTTGGACGTCCGTTCCCAGTAGCAGTCCTCGAGGGCCCCCGTCGTCCGGTACGTGCCCGGCGCGATCGCGTCGTCGTCCGTCCCCGGATCCGCCTTCACCTTGTACGTACCACCCGAATACGACCGGTCCGCCTCGCCACCCAGCGCCTTCGCCACCGTCTTCGACCAGTCCGGGCACAGCTTCGGAACCCCCACCCTCAGCACCGCCGCATGGTCCGCGTCCGGCTTCTGCATCATCAGCCACTCGGCAGGATCACTGTCCACGCCCTTCCGCTCTGGGAGCGACGCGCAGATGTCCGCCACATACGCCGACGCGGACTCGTCCGGCATCCAGCCCTTCTCGTCTGCCAGCTGGTCGATCTCGTCCTCCGGAGTTGCCGGCTCCTCAACGGTCGGCTCCGCCGCAGGCGCACTCGACTTCACCGACGGGCTGGCGGCCGGTTTCGCGTCATCACCGCCATCCCCACCGCACCCCGACAACACGACCGCCGCAGCGATACCCGCCACAGCAGCCCCCACCCCACGCATATGCCTCATGCCGCGCAGGATGCCACCCAGACCGGGCAGGGGGAAGGAAAACCCCCACATCAGGGATCATCAGTAACAGGCGCGGGGCCTGACAACCACACAAGCGGGAGCCCCGACCGCCATGCCAGCATCGAAGACCAAGCAGGCCCTGACCGCCGAACGCCGCAAGGAGATGTTCCGCCGCCGCGCCGCGGGCGAGTCCATGGAAGACATCGCCGCATCCTTCGGCATGAGCCGCAGCACCCTCTCCAAGGACTTCACCCGCGCCTACCGGGCGTACATCGAAGAAGAGAAGGCGGAGGCCGAGGTCTGGCGAAAGTTCCAGACCGACCGCTACGAGCGGCTCCTTGCCGCGGTCTGGCCCGACGCCCTGGACGGAGACGTCCGCGCGAACGAGCAAGCCCGCAAGCTCGTTGCCGACCTCAGCGACCTCAACGGCTGGAAGGCCCCGGTCCGTGCAGAAGTCACCGGTGCGGACGGCGGACCTCTGTCCCTCACCACCGCCAGCCCCGACGACCTGGCCGCGCTCATCGCCGCGACCAGCCGCCTCGACGAAGACCAGCCCGACAACTCCAAGACGTCGACACCCGACGAAGAGGACGAGGGCGACCAGGGGTGACCACCAGGTTCGAGGATGAGGTCACCCACTACCGAACTCTCCCGTCCGCCCAGCGCATGCAGATGGCCGGCCTTGCCGATGTCGAGCTCCGCAAGGTTCTGTTCTGGGCGGAGAAGCAGATGGCCTTGGAGCGCTCGCCCGGCTCCATGGCATCCGTTCTCACCGGCGGCCGGGAGTGGCAGGCCCGGCACCTCGACCTCATCGATAAGGCGTTCATTCGCATTGCGAACGGTGAGCGGATGCGTGTCCTGCTGAACATGCCGCCACGTCACGGGAAGAGCGCTCGAGCCGCCCGCTGGGCGCCCCTGTGGTACCTGGCCCGGCACCCGGACCACCGGGTGATGATCGCCTCCTATGCGGCGAAGCTTGCCGAAGGGCACGGCAGGTGGATCCGTGACGGCATCAAGGAGCACGGACCGCAGATCGGCATTGAGCTGCGCTACGGGTCTATGGCCGCCAACCGGTTCGACCTGGCAGGCACCCCCGGCGGCCTCGTCACTGCAGGCGTCGGAGGCTCACTGACTGGAATGGGGGCAAACGTCGCAATTGTCGACGACCCTCTGAAAGACGCCAAAGAGGCCGACAGCCCCGTCAAGCTCGCCAACCTCTGGGACTGGTGGCAGCAAGTCATCAACACCCGCATGGAACCCAACGGCTCGATCGTGGTGATCCAGACAAGATGGAGTGAGAACGACCTCGCCGGCCGGATCCTTCAGCAGGGCGCCGAAGGGTGGACCGTCCTCGACCTGCCCGCCCTTGCCCTCAGCGACGACGACCCCCTCGGCCGGAAAGTCGGCGACCCCCTCTGGCCCGAGAGGTTCCGCCGCAAGCACCTCAACCGGTTCAAGAAGGACGTCGGAGAACGCGGCTGGTGGGCCCTCTACCAGCAGCAGCCCCGCCCCCTCGAAGGCGGCGTGTGGAAGTGGCCATGGATCACCGAGAACCGGATCAGCCCGCAGGCACTCCGCGGCATCGACCTCACCCGCACCATCGTCTCCATCGACACCGCCGGCGGCCGCGAGGACAGTGACGAAGTCGGCATCATCGGCGCCGGGCGGGACGCAGCGGGCGAAATGTACCTGCTCGCCGACCGGTCCGCGAAGATGGGCGCCGCGGAATGGGGCCGCGCCGCCTGCCTCCTGGCCATCGACCTTGAAGCCGACGCGTTCGTCGTCGAGTCGAACTTCGGCGGAGACATGGCCGCCCAAATCATCCGCCAGGCATGGGCCGAGCTCGAACGCGAAGGCCTCACCAAGGGCCTGCTGATGTCCCGCATCATCGAGGTCACCGCCAAGGTCGGCAAACGGCTACGGGCCGAACCAATCGCCCAGCTCTACGAGAACGGGCACGTCCACCACGTCGGCGAGTTCCCCGGTCTTGAAGTCCAGTACATCTCCTGGCTCCCCGGCATGGACTCACCCGACCGGCTCGACGCCGCCGTCCACGGGCTCACAGAGCTCGCCAACCTTGCCACGGCCGGAACGGGCAGCGCCCCGTACGCAGACCAGCGCCTGGCCGGGCGCCGGTAACCGGGGGCAGCACTCAGGCCCCGCGACCGTACGCTGAGATCATGGCGCGGGGCCTGGTACAGAGGAGTTCTGGTGGGTCTCAGGCAGATCGCCATCCACGCGTGGAGCTGGCTGAACTACAAGCCGGTGTACTCCGACTCGATGGGCATGCCCAACCGTCGGGCGTTCCCTGAGGCCCAGGCCATGTGGGTGCCGGCCGAGGACGAACGGCGTCTCGCCGCGTACAAGCTGCTGTCCGCGTACGACCACAACCAGGCCGCCGAGATCGCCGAGGTTGTCGACGGTCCGCGGGCCCGCGACCGGCGCGAGTTCGGCGACCCGTCGATGTTCATCGACACCCTCGTGGCGAACGTCCTGGGCCGCGAACAGAAGATCGTCGTCCCCGGTGCGGAGAAGACCGGCACCACCGACGGCGGGGCAGTGTCCGCCGCCGCGGCGGAACACGTCCAGGAGCTCCTGCGGGACTGGGCCAAGGCCGAGCTCCTGCCGATGCGGCTCCAGCAGTGCGAGCGGAAGACCGTTGCCCTCGGGGACGGCGTGTACCGCATGGCGTGGGATCCGGCGAAGAAGCGCCCCACATTGCGCGTCACCGACCCGGGGTTCTACTTCCCTGTCATCGGTGAGGACGATGACGGCGGGGAGTACCCGCGGCGCGTCCACTTTGCATGGGAACTCCCCGAGGACCCGAAGCGCGGGCTCAAGGCCAGGCTGCGTCGCATCACGTACGAGCTGGACTGGATCCGCCCCCTCACCGTCGCCGGAGTCGATGAGACCGGAACCCGGGCGGTCCGCGCCCTGCCGCCCACCCCTGACTCCGACCCGGACGCCAGCGACGTCACGGACCCTGCCGGCCCGGTACTCACCCCCGGCGACGTCGTCGAGCCCGAATCCGGGGCCATTGCCCGCCAGTACGCGTGGAACGACGAACCCTCCTACTTCACCTGCTACCTCACCGACGCCACGTGGATCATCGGCGACCTCAAGGGCAACGTGGACGTCGACTCCCTCCCCGCCGCCGGCGCCACGTACGCGACCCGGTCCGACGGTGAAGTCCTCGACCACCTCGACCTTCTCATCGACTTCATCCCGGTCGTCCACGTCCCCAACACCGTCCCGCCCGCCGAGGAGCACTGGGGGCAGTCCAGCCTGGCGAAGGCGCTGCAGGTGTTCGACGAGCTCGCCGGCTCCGACACGGACTCCGCGCGCGCCTCGGCAACGACCGGCCTGCCGATGCTCGCCGTGTCCGGCGTCACCGACGGCCGGCAGGAACTCGCAGCGAGCCCCGGCATGGTCTTCAAGCTCGGGGAGTCCGGGCGCCTCACCGCAGTGGACACGTCCGCGGCCCTGGCCGAACTCCGCAACCACGTCGGTGACCTGAAAGACCGGGCGTCCAACATTGTGCGGCTGCCCGCCGTATCCCTCGGCACGCTCAGCCCGTCCGAAGTGCCGTCCGGGTTCGCGATGCAGGTGTCGCTCGGTCCCCTCGACTCCCTCATCGGGTCCATGCGTCTGGCCCGCGAGCACAAGGAACGGCTCCTCCTCAAATTCGTGCAGCGCCTCTACCTGGCCGGGCAACACCCCGACTGGGCTGGTGTCACCCCGCAGGAAGCCGAACTCGTCCGCGGCCCCTACACCCCCACCGACAAGGCAGCCATCCTCGACCAGGTCGCGTCCGGGGTCCCCAACGGTGTCATCAGTCTCGAGACCGGTGTCCGCATGCTCGCCGACGCCGGATTCCCGATCGACGACATCGAGAAGGAAATCGAGCAGATCCAGTCCCGCGCCTTCGAGCAGGCCCGCCACCTGGCCGACGCCCTCGGCAACCCCGACGAAGTCGCCGCCTACCTCGGTCGCGAAGCCCCCGACGAGCCCGTCGCGCCCGCCGTGCAGCTGCCCGCCGTACCCGCCGACGACCCGGCCGCCAACCCGGCAGACACGGGCACCGGGGGAGCAGGGGGAACGAATGAGTGATCCCATGCTTTCCTTGGATCAAGGCGCGGGGCCTGGAACAAGTTCGGGAGGACTTGCGCTTATGCGTCGCCCCACGCAGCACCACCGCATCCCCGCCACCCAGTCGGCGTGGCTGCACCCGTACACCGGTGCCACCGGGCTCGGCGTCTTCTACAACGACGGCGGCGACCAGCCCCCCGCCGGTGGCGACCCGAACCCGGCAGACCCGCCGAAGCCCGGCCCGCCCGCGCAGCGCACCTTCACCCAGGGCGAAGTCGAAGCGCTCGCCGCGAAGGAGAAGGCCCAGGGCAAGCGGTCCGCCGCGAAGGAGTTCGCGGAGAAGCACGGCTTCACCACCATCGAGGACGCCGAAACGTTCATCGCCGCCGCCCGCCAGTCCCAGGAAGCGGCCCTGACCGAGCAGGAGAAGCGCGAACGGGAACTCGCCGACCGCGAAGCCCGCGCCGACGCCCGCGAGAAGGCCGCCGCGGACCGTGAGCGCGTCGCGAACCGGCGCGCCGTCCTCGTAGGTCTCGGCTCCACCGGTGAGGACCTCGAGGACGCCGCAGCGCTCCTGCGTGTGGCCGACGACGCGGACGACGCAACCATCACCGCCGCAGCCGAAGCGCTCAAGGGACGCCGCCCCGAACTCTTCGGCGTCGCCCGCCCTGCCGTCGACCCTGCCGCACCGCAGCTCCCCCCGGCCCCCGGCGGCGCACCCGCCGGCGGACCCCCGGCACGCCAGACCCCCACCGGCAAGCCCGGAGACCGCGGCCGCGAAATGGCCCGACTCCGAGGTCACAAGCCCGCCGCCTAACCGCACAGACTTCCCGGCCCACTGGCCGGGGTTGGGACCACGCCCTCTCCTCGTGGACGCACACCCCACGGGGTGCAGCTGTCACCGCACGCCGCTTGCATGAGGAGAAGGCAGTGAACGACTTCCAGCCCTACTCCTACACGGACACCGTCACCGCCGACCGGCCGTGGCTCGCGTCCCTGGTAGGAGTCCAGGACACCAACACCATCACCCTCGACCTGAGCAAGTTCACCAAGGACACCCACTACGTGGTGTCCGCGAACCCCGCTCTCCAGGGCCGCAACGTCATGAAGTCGGGCATCCCGCTCGGCAAGGTGACCGCGTCCGGCCTGTACGCCCCCTACAAGTCGAGCGCCTCCGACGGCACCGAGACCCTCGCCGGGTTCCTCGTCTCGCAGATCAGCTTCAACCCGACGTCCACCAAGGCCGCCGGCGCGCTGCTCTGGCACGGCGAGATCTTCCCCGCCAAGACCCCGGTCCCGTTCAACCCGACCGGCGTCACCGCCGCGCCGGGCGTCAACTTCCACTACCGGTAACAGGAGGAGCAGACGATGGAAGCCCTTGAGCTCCTTCTGCGTGACACCAACGACACCGACCTCACGGTGTTCGCCCGCGAGATGGACACCCCCGCGAAGTACCGCCTCACCCGGGAGATCCTGCCCGAACGGCGCATCCAGGGAGTCCGCTTCCGCACCACCAGCGCCAAGCGCAGGGTGAACGCGGCGAAGTTCCGCGCCTACGACGCGCCGACCGCGCTTGCCAAGCGGCAGGCGGAGCGAGTCGTCAACGAGGGCATGCTGCCCGCCCTCGGCCAGACCCTGCCCGTCTCCGAGATGGACCAGATCCTCCTGGACGTCGGCCGCGGCGCCGACACCCAGGCCTACATCGACCTGCTCTATGGCGACGTCGAACGGCACGTGGAGTCCGTCAAGACCGCGCAGGAACTCGCCGTCGGCCAACTCCTGGCCAACGGCACCGTCAACCTGCCCGGCATCGGCCTCGACGTCAACTGGAACGTCCCGGCCGCGAACAAGCCGACCGCCGCAATCCTGTGGGACGACCCGGACGCCACCCCGCTGTCCGACGAACGCGCCTGGATCGACTTCCTCGTCGACGGTGGTGCCCCGGCGCCGAAGGAGGTCGTCACCTCCCGCAGGGCCGCTCGCCTGCTGGCCTCGAACGCCGAGTACCGGGGTGCTTTCTACGGCTCCTACTCCACCGCCACCACCCCCACGGCGACGCTCGCCCCGAACGAGGTCAACGCGGTCCGCGCCCGCTACGGTCTCCCGCCGATCGTCGAATACGACGTGCAGGTGTGGAACGACGACACCTACCAGCGGGTCCTGCCCGACAACAAGTGGATCCTCATCCCGGACGTCCCGGCGTCGGAGTGGGCGGAGACCCAGTACGGCGTCACCCGCGAGGCCGCCAAGTTCACCTCCGGCACCAACCCGGCCCTCACTCGCGAAGAGGCCCCCGGAATCGTCGTCGTCACCAAGGTGGAGGACGACCCGGTGCAGATCTACACCCGCGGTGCCGCGATCGGCATGCCCGTCCTCTACGTGCCGGACATCCACATCTCCGCGACCGTTCTCGGGGCGTGACCGTCATGGCCAAGCTCAGCAAGGCCGTGCACGTACGCGACCCGGAACGCAACCGCACCGTTCTCCTGCTGCCCGGAGAGGAACCGGCACCGCACCTTGCGGCCCTGGTCACCAACCCGGACTGCTGGGAGGACGGCAAGGCCCCCGGCGCGCAGGACAACGCCACCAAGTCCGAGGAAGTCGACGCCGTGACGGGCGACGACTCCGAGGACACCGAACCGGCCGCCCGTAAGACGGCGGCCAAGAAGCCGGCCCGGGGCCGGACGGCCGCTGCCGAGGGCACCAGCGGTCAGTAAGTAGTGGCGGGCCCGGCCTCCTGGTGGGGCGCCAGCGGCCGGGCCCGCACCTGCACACCCCTTCCCGCCCCACACCTGACCGGAGGACCTGGTGGACGCAGCCGTACGCGCCTGGCTCATCTCCCAGCTCGGCACTGACACAGACATGCCGGACCTTGAGCAGCGCTATACCCGGCTTGGCACCGCCCGCGCGGTGGCACTCGAGGTGGTGCGCGAACGCCTTGCCGCACTGCTGGCCTCGCCTGGGACCGTTTCCGTGTCCGGCGTCGTCTCCGTGAGCTTCTCGGCGAACATCGCCGCGTACGAGCGGCAGATCGAATCCCTTGAGGCTGGGGACCCGCCTGCCCCGGACGACCCCGAGGACCCGGACGGCGCAGGTGACGGGTTCGACGTTCTGTACCTGATGGAACGGCCGCGCCGATGACCACCCCCACGCGCCGCCGTACCCTCCGCGCCCGCCTGATGGCGTTCATCAATGACGCGACCAGCCGCATCACCGCCGCGTGGCGGATCCTGACCACCGCACAGAACCGGCTCCTGGACGCCCTTGCCGCGATCCGGCCGGGCCGCAGCGCATCCGCCCGAATTCGTGCTGCGCAACTCGTCTTCCAGCGCAGCATCGCCGACTTCAACCGGGCCGTCGGAGCGTTCACCGAACGCTGGGCCGCCACCGATCTGCCCCTGGCCTACCGCGAAGGCGCCTTCGGCATGCTCGACCGGGCCGACCGGCCCCGCCGCATGTGGTCCTGGACCGCCCGCCACCAGAGCGCCATCACCACCCTGTCCTCCCAGTACTACGCCGACCTCATGGGCCGCCTGCAGGAAGCTCTGCGCCGCGCCCAGGCGTTCCTCCGCGCCGCCGTGGACGCCGCCCGCGCACGGGCCAGCCGGTTCGAGTACGGATCGTTCAACAGGGACACCCTGCGCGACGAGCACCCGCTGGGAACGGTCATCTACGCCAACGACGCCAGGCACCCCGTCGAAGCGTGGGCGGGAGCGGCGCTCACCTGGCAGGCCGTGACCACCGCCAACGCTGGGGCCGTCGCCACCGCCTACGAGCAGCTCGCCTGCACCCAGGTCAAGGTCCGTGATGGGTCGGGCTGTGGATGGCGGAATCACGGGGACCCGGACAAGGCCGACGGCACCATCCGCGACATCGACGACGCCCTCGCCCACCCCACTGCTCACAGCCACTGCATTCGCGAGTTCCTCCCACACTTCGAACGCCCCAACTTCCTGGGAGCTCCCGCATGACCCAGCCGAGCATGGCCGACCAGCCGCACCAGGTCCGCCTCACCTCCAACGGCCTGTCCGGCACCGTGGAAGTCGACGGCGCTGACATCAGCGCCCAGGTGCAGGGATACAACCTCGAAGCCCGTGTCGGTGCCGCGCCGCTCCTGGTCCTGTACACCAGCCCGCACCAGGGCGTCGCCTTCGAGGGGCTCGCCCACGTCGCCATCGGCACCGAACAGGACCCCGGCCCGGCGGTCGCAGCGTTCCTCGCCAACGTCGACCCGGGCGCTCTGCAGCAGGCCGCGCTGAACCGCGACGACCTCGACAACAGCAAGCACGGGGTCACCGCGGCAATCCTTGCGCAGCTCGCCGACTGGGCGCAGGGGAAGCCCTGATGGCCGGCCTCGACCAGGCGCTCGCCGGTGTCACACGGTGGATCGGGAAGACCCTCCTGATCGACACCGTGCGCATCACCCTGCCCGCCACCGGTGAGCCCGTCCTGAATACCACCACCGGTCAGCTCGAGTACCCGGAGGGGGACGTCCTGTACGAGGGCCCGGGCGCGGTGATCCCGTCCAGCGGAACGACGGAGCGAGCAGCCATCCAGGATGCCGTGCAGCCCTGGACGCAGCAGGCGAAGCTCGCCTACTTCCTCCTGACACCGTTGACAGCACCCATCCCGCCGGAGAACGCGTTGGCGTCGGTCGTGGCCGTACACGATCCGTCCCGCACCGCGCTCATCGGCCGGACGTGGACGTGCTCCGGGCCGGGCATGGCCAGCACCGTCGAAGTGGTTCGCAAGACCCCGCTGGACCAGAACATGCTGCCGTCGACCGCAGGCGGTGCGCCGTGACCCCTGACGAACTTGCCGACCGACTCGAGAACGCCGCCGACCAGATCGGCGACGCCATCGCCCGCCGGGTCGTGCACACGGCCGAGCTCGGCCGCGGCATGATCCGGGCCAACGCCACCGGCCGGCCCGGACCGAACGTCATCACCGGGAAGTACCGCTCGTCCTGGGAGGTCGTCGGCCGCACCCTTCCGTACGGCGCGCAGTGCACCATCGGCACGAACGCGCCGCAGGGCCGCCGTCTCGAGTTCGGGTTCTGGGACATGACCGACAGCATTGGTCGGCATTTCTACCAGCCGCCGTACCCGCACGTCGGTCCTGCCATCCCGCGTATGGAGGCGGTGCTGCGGGAGCAGATGCTGGGCGCCGTTTCGGAGGTGCTGTCGTGATTGCACGCCTGCCCGTGACGATGGCCCTGTCCGCGCTGCTCACTTCCGCTACCGGTATTCCGGTCGGCCGCGGCAGCAAGCCGGCGGACACCGCCCCGCCGTATTACCTGCTGCACGCTCTGCCCGCGACATACAGCGGGGCACCGTTCACCGACGCCAACGAAGACTCTGTCCTCGTCTACCAGGTGACGTCCGTGTCCGGCCCCAACCCCGCAACGCCCGACTCGCACGGGGTTGCGGACCAGGCGGAGTGGATGGCTGACATCGCCCGCACCGCGATCCTCGGCCGCGACCGCGCGACCAGGCTGTGGCTGAACGAACTCACCATCCCCAGCGTGAAGGTGATCGGGCGCAGCCTCGACACCGAACCGGGGGGAACGAATGATCCAGCCGATGCCATCATGAGTTACGTACAGAGGTTCAGGTTCGACCTGACCTCAACGTGACCTCTGGTCAGGCTTTACCGCACCGCGGCGGGACCCCACGCGGACGCCACCACGCAGGTGGCCGCACCCACACACCACGTGTAAGGGGCCGGGTCCGCACCGCCGGATCGCCCCGGGACAAGGGGCCCATCCCATGCCGGTCAAGAAGTACATGCGGCGAGGAACGAGCAAGTTCTACTTCCTCGAGACCATCACCGCCAGCACCATGATTCCGACCCGTGCCGAGATCACCTCCGGTACCGAGTTCTCCGAGCAGATCGCCGCGATGGACGGCTGGACCGTCCAGAACAACGAGATCGAGACGCCGAATATGGCGGACACCTACGACTCGACGATCCCCGGCTCAGACAAGGCCGACACCAGCACGTTCACGTTCTACGAGGACGAAGTCGACTCCGACATCGAGGAGATGCTCGCCAAGGGCACCACCGGGTATGTCGTCATCCTGCGCAAGGGCGACGTCCCGACGAACAAGAGCATGGACGTCTTCCCGATCCGTGTCGCCTCCCAGTCGCCGCAGTACACGGCGGACAACGAGGCCGCCAAGTTCGTCGTGACGTGCTCCATCACCTCCCGGCCGCTCCAGGGCGCCGCAGTCCCCGCCGCGACCTGACCTGCCCCCTCTCAGCTCCCGGCCGGGCCCGACGGTGTTCGGGAAGGGGCGCCGCACGGCGCCCGGCCGGGCCCCCTTCCCCTGACGGAGGACCCACCTCATGACCACTGCACGCAAGACCACCGCCCCGAAGCCGCCCGCCGCCGCGGTCGCCGCCGACGCCCACTGGGCGGCAACCCGGGAACGGCTCCGCAACCGGACCCGGCCCATCGTCCGCCTCACCATCTGCGACGACCGCGACGCGAAGCAGGCCCTGGCCGAAGCCAAGTTCAACGAGCAGCGGGCCAAGGACAACGCCGAACGCGACCCCTCCAACAAGGTCGAACAGGCTGTCCTTCGGGCAGCGACGGACGAATTCGCCCAGGCACAGACCGCCGTCGACGAGGCGTCCATCGTGCTCCGCTTCCAGGCCCTGGACCGCAAGACGTACAAGGAACTCCTCGCCGTGCACCCGCCGACCGAGGACCAGGCCGAAGACGGCTACGCGTTCAACCTCGACACCCTCGGCCCGGTCATCGTCGCCGCGTCGTCACTGGACGGCATCACCGAAGAGGACGCGGCCGGGTACCTCGACGATTGGTCGCAGGCCGAAGCCGAAGCCCTCCTCAACACCGCATTCGGGGTGCAGCGCGAAGAGCGCATGGACCTGGGAAAAGGCTGATCACCGATGACGTCCTGCGTACCGAACTGGAACTCTGCCACCAGCTCGGCATTCCTCATTCCCAGTTCAAAGGTGCGGGGGACGGTACGTGGACGCCGAAGGACCGGGCCAAGGCCCTCGCCTACCAGGCGTACCAGCGGACCCTGTGCCCGCAGTGTGGCACTCGCGAATCCGAATGGGACCCCGACTTTGGCGGCGACCCGTACGCCTACGTCGCCTCGACCCGTAAGTGCTTCGGCTGCGAGGAGATCGGCCGCGAGCAGCAGCGCATCCCCGACGGTGCGGCCGGCGCCGGAATGAAAGTCATGCTCCTGCCGGCCTCCGTGGCCGCAGCGATCGAAGTACAGCAGCAGCACCTGGCCTGACGGCCTGATCAGTATCCGACGGAGAGGAGGGCGGGCCGGTGGCCAACTGGAACCTGAGCGTGGACCTGCGTGGCCAGGGCGCCGACCTGGCACGCACCCTGCAGACCAGCGCCCGCCACGCCCGCGACCTCGCCGGCGCCGTCCGCGACGCCCAGGGCGAGATCCGGGGCCTGGCCGGCACGTCCCAGGCCGCACAGACGGCCATCACCCGTGTCGGCCGGGCATCCGACCAGGCCCGCAACCGGCTCGTGGGAATGGCCCGCCAGGCCCGCAACGCAGCAGGCGAGTTCCGGGACCTGGCCCGCGCCGCCGAACTTGCCGAGCTCCGCCTGCAGGGCGCCCTCCGGGACGTGCGCATCACTGCCCGTCTCGATGACGAGACCGGCCCCGGGAGGGCTGCTCTCCGTGCCGCCATCACCGAGATTCAGCGCCTGAGCCCCGTACGGATCCGCGTCCACTTCGACGGCGACCCCGCACAGGTCGCGGCGGCCGCAGCAGCCATGCGCGATCTGCGTACCCACGCTGACCGGACCGATGCCGCCCTGACTGCCCTTACGACCCGCGGTGCTGCGGCGGCCCTTGCCCTCCGCGCCACGGAGGAGGCCGCTGCCGCGCTGGCCCGCACTCTGCGAACCCTCCGCGGCCGCGCTGCCGCCGCAGCAGGCGCCTTGGACGAACTCCGTGTCCGGGCCCTGACTGCCGCTGGGGGGCTTCGGGTGCTGAACACCACGGTCCGGACGGCTGATGGCCGTCTCGACTCCCTGTCCGGTCGGACCCGCACTCTTCGGGGTGACCTGGACGACCTCGACGGCTCACTGCGCCGGGTTGACGGCCGCATGGGCAGCCTGCGCGGATCCGTGGGAAGCGTGGGTTCGGCTACCGGGTCCGCGTCCAAGGACACCAAGAACTTGATCCTCGGCGTGGTGGCGCTGGCCACTGCCCTGATCCCGGTCGCATCCGCTGTGGTGCCGATCGCAGCCGGCATGACTGCGGCGGGTGTGGCCGTCGGGGCGTTCGGTGTTGCCGTGGCCGGCCAGATCGTTGCCCTGACCGAGTCCGCCGATGCGGAAGAGAAATACGAGAAGGCGGTCCGTGAGCACGGTCAGGCATCCACTGAGGCCGCAACGGCGGAGAAGGAGTACCTGCGGACCATCAGCGAGATGCCCCCGGCGACCCGGGAGGCCGCCGCCGGTCTGGCTGCGCTGAAGGACCAGTACAAGGAGTGGTCGAATTCGTTGGCCGGGGACACGATGCCGGTCGTCACCAAGTCGATGGCGCTGTTCGGGGCGATGCTGCCGCGCCTGACTCCGCTCGTGAAGGGCACCTCGAAGGAACTCGACCGGCTGTTGACCGTTGCTGCCGGCGGCATGTCCACACCAGGCTTCGACCGGTTCGTCACCAGCTTCACCCGGTTCGCGACCGAGTCCCTCGCCCGCGGCACGACCGGCCTCATCAATTTCACCCGGGCCCTCGACACCGGGAAGATCGGCGGCAACCTCAAGGAGTTCCTCGACTACGCCCGCACCAACGGGCCCTTGGTCGCGGACACCCTCAGCAACTTGAGCAAGGCCGTCTTGCACCTCCTGGTCGCTGCGTCCGACATGGGCGTCAGCGTCCTGGGCGCCGTCAACGCCCTGGCCAAGCTCGTCAACGCGGTTCCCGCATCCACCCTGTCCGTGTTCCTGCAGCTGTACGCGGCGCTCAAGCTCGTCACTCTGGGCATCGCAGCCGTCGGTGCCGTATCCGGCGGGGCCGCGGCCGCAAGCTTGGCCGCGTTCGTTCGCAGCGCCCGGTTCGGCGGGGTCGGCCCCGCCATCACCGGCGTGGTGCAGCGCATGTCCGCCCTGCAGAAGGTGGCGGTCGGCCTCGGGGTCCTCGGGCTGGTCGCGGTCGGGATCGACAAGCTCGCGGACAAGGCGCGTGGGGCACCCCCGGATGTCGACCGGCTCACCACCTCACTCAAGGAACTCGCCCTCACCGGGAAGATGACCGGCGAGCTGAAGGCCACGTTCGGCGGCTTCGAGGGCCTCATCGGCTCGATGAAGAAGTACACGGTCGAAGCGGACAAGGCGAAGAAGGCGTCCGAGGGCGCGTTCGGGTTCCGCATCCCGGTCCTTGACGACATTGCCGACTGGTTCGGCGACAAGGCCAACGACATCTCTCAGGGCGAGAAGTCTCTCAACGCCCTGAAGGACGACTTCAAGGGCGTCGACGAGGCCCTCGCGCAGCTGGCGTCCAGCGGCAACACGAAGGAAGCCGCCGCCGGATTCGACATGCTCAGCGCGGCCGGGAAGAAGGCCGGCTGGTCAACGAAGCAGATCAACGATCTCTTCCCCGAGTACAAGGCATCTCTAGCCTCCTTGAAGGCGGAGCAGCAGCTGACTGCCGCAGGGATGGGTGTCTTCGGCGATCAAGCCGCGGCGACGAAAGCGAAGCTGGACGCTCAGAAGCAGTCCACGGACGGGCTGCGGCAGTCGATCGTCGCGCTGAACGACGTCAATCGGGCAGCTCTCGGCGGAATGATCGGGTTCGAGGCCAGCATCGACGCCGCAGCGAAGGCTGCGCGGGAGAACGCCGGTTCTCTCCGCATGATCAATGGTGAACTGGACCTGAACTCCCCGAAGGCCCAGGCCGCCGCGACCGCGCTGCAGGACCTCGGCTCGAAGACCGACGCGGCTGCAACCGCTGCACGCGAGTCCGGCAAGTCCTGGGAGCATGTCAACGGGATCTACGCCCGCGGCCGGGACGCCCTGATCAGCACAGCCATGCAGATGGGCCTGAACAAGGACCAGGCGAAATCCCTCGCCGCGAGCATCCTCGACATTCCGGACGACAAGAAGACCCGGATCGAGATGGACCGGGAAGACGCGATCGCGGGACTGGATGCCGTCATTGCGAAGATCCAGGCCACTCCCGGGGCCAAGTCCGTGAAGGTCAATGCACTGACCGACACCGCCATCTCGCTCCTCAACGCCCTCGGATACAAGACCAAGACACTCCCCGACGGGCGAGTCGAAGTCACCGCGAAGACAGGTGACGCACTGGCAGGTATCGGGGCCGTGCAACGGGCGCGCGACGGGCTGAAGGACCGCAGCATCACGATCACCACCACGTACGTCAAGCGCACCGTGTACGACAAGGACGCCAACAGCATCCCCGACATGGTGCAGGCACCCAACCACCAGGCGAACGGCTCTGTCCTTTCCTTCTACGCCCGCGGCGGCATGAACAGCCCCGCGGAGCGACACGTCGCACAGATCGCCCCTGCCGGCGCCTGGCGAGTATGGGCGGAAGACGAGACCGGCGGCGAGAGCTACATCCCGCTCAGCCCGGCAAAGCGTCCCCGGTCCCGCGTCATCGCAGAGGAGACCGTGCGGCGCCTCGGCGGGGACCCCCGCGCCATCCAGTGGAATGCGAACGGGAACGTCACCGACTGGCGGTACGACCCCCAGTCCGGATCTCTGTACTCGGCCACGGACGCCGGGCAGGCCGGGCACAAGACCAAGAAGGTCAAGGTCAAGGGGAAGAACGGCAAGACCACCACCAAGGAAGTCGACTACTTCGACCTCGGCGCGGTGGAGAAGAAAATCAAGAGCACCGCGAAGGCCACCCGGTCCTGGAACACCGACCTGGAGAGGGTCGCAGACCGGCTCGGCGGCGACGTCGCCGAAGCCCTAGCAGGCATGGGCGAGGACGGCATCAAGCTTGCCCACAAGATGGCCACCGGCTCCAAGAAATACGCCGCGGACATGGCCAAGGCCCTGCGCGACCTGAGCAAGGTGGCCAAGGCGTCGCTGACGGACTACACCCGGCAGCTCACCAAGGCGAACAGCACCGACGCGGCTTTCACGAAGAACCTGTCGATGCTTGCCGGGCGGGGCTACGGAGACCTTGCCTCGCAGCTTGCCGCACAAGGCGACACCGCGGCGCAGGAGCTCGCGGCCGCGGCGGTGAAGGACCGCAAGAAGGCGTCGTCCGCGAACGCGGCGGCGAAGAAGTCGAACACGGCGCTCACCTCGGACCAGGTGCAGCAGCTCGTCGCCATCATCGCCGCCGTCAAGACGTCGAAGACGGGCATTCACGATGTCGCTGGCACCACCGGGCTCGGCGAAGACGAGATCATCGCCACCGCGACCAAAGCCCAGACCCAGATCAAGAGCTCCCTCGGCTCCCGCGCCACCAAGTTCCTCGGCGACCTCGCCCGCGCCAACAAGGGACTCAGCTATGCCAACGGCGGGATCCGGTCCGGGATCTACTCCACCCAGGGCGGCGCCGTCACCTTTGCCGAACCGGAAACCGGCGGCGAGGCATTCATCCCGCTCGGCCCGAACAAGCGGACCGCGGCCACGAACGTCCTGCGGGACGTGGCTGCCCGGTTCGGTGTCGGTCTCACCGACGTATCCGCGACCCGCCCGGTCGTCATCGTCCAGGGCGGCGGCGACACCAACGTCAACGTCACCGCCGTACGCACCGGCGCTACCGCCACAGACATCGCATCGCAGGTCGGCCGGCAGATACGCCGAGTCCGCAGGGGAGGGGTGAACGCCCGTGCCGCTGCCTGAGCTCACGGACTGGCAGTACGACCTGGGCGGCGTCCTGATGGGTGCCGACACCACCATCCAGGTCATCGAGACGACCGGCCTGGGGCGGCCGCCGTCCAGGGAGAGCGACGCCGACCAGCCGTCGATGGACGGGGCGTTCGCCGGCCCGGACTACTACAGCACCCGGCAGGTGCAGTTCGATGCCGCGGTGCGCATCCCCGGCGACTCGGCCGCCTGCCATGATGTCGTCGCAGCCCTGCAGGCCGCCGCCGACGACCCGACTGTACGCCTCGCGGGCGGGACGACAATGGCGTTGCGCATGAAGCGTCCCGGCCGCCCGGTCAAGCGCCTCAACGGCCGGCTCAGGAAAGTCGACCCGGAGTACGCCCAGGTCATCCACGGCTACGTCCCCCTGGACATCGAGTTCGCAGCCACCGACCCCACGTTCTACGCCGACGTGCAGACCACCACCGAGATTCCCCTCGGGTGGCTCACCGGCGGAGGATTCGCCGCACCGGTCGTCGCCCCGATCTACGTGCAGTCCGGAACCACGGCTGCAGACCGGCCGGGATGGGTCACGAACGCGGGGACCGGCAGCGCATGGCCAGTCATAAGGATCACCGGACCGGTCGCGAACATCACCGTCACCCATGTCGCATCCGGCCGGAAGCTGACCCTGCCCACCCTCAACCTCACCAACCCGAGCCAGTGGATCCAGATCGACACCCGGCCCGGCTACCGCACCGTTCGCCGCGAGAACGGCGGCAACGCGTCCGCGCTGCTGTCCCCGGCGTCCCGCATCGACCTGT
This sequence comes from Streptomyces sp. NPDC058092, assembly GCF_042884935.1. NCBI lineage: Bacteria > Bacillati > Actinomycetota > Actinomycetes > Kitasatosporales > Streptomycetaceae > Streptomyces > Streptomyces sp. NPDC058092. Next base: position 62,793 of record NZ_JBHVSY010000031.1, on the reverse strand, counting down.
TCTCCCTGCCGCCCGGACAGTCCGAGATGCGCTGGACCGGCTTCGACAACACGAACTCTGCCCGCATGCGCCTGACCTGGCGCGACGCCTACACCGCCCTCTGAGGAGCGCACACCATGGCCCTTTTCCCCGTGCCGATCCTCACGAACGGCGCCACCCACTCCGCCCAGCAGTTCCGGATGATGGTCCGCGACCTCGTCTCTGGTGCCGAGGGCATCACTCAAGGCACCGACCTCAAGGTCGCCCAACTCAGCACCCCAGGCGCCTCGATCCAGGTCGGCGACGGCTCCGGAGTCGTCCGCGGCCGCGTCTCCTCGTTCCAGGGCACGTACTCCGTCTGCAACATCGGATCGGCCACCGTTCCGATCGCTGCGACGGGCGGATCCGCCCGCTCAGACATGGTGATCCTTCGCGTGGAGGACCCAGAGTACGAGGGCAGCCTGAACCCGGCCATCGACAACGTCAACTACTTCCAGGTCATCTCAAACGTCTCAAGCTCCGCGACGACTATCCCGGACGGCCGCACAGGAATACCCCTGGCCCGGATCGACATCCCAGCATCAACGTCCACGATCACCAACGCCATGATCAAGGACATTCGGCAGGTGGCGTCACCCCGCCGGGAAAGCCGTCTGTGGACACAGTCCCCGGCGTCGCTGTCGACGGAAATCACCGGAGGCGCAAGCGTCTTCTCCTACTTCACGACTGCGGCCGGCTGGACCCTCGCGATCCCGTCCTGGGCGAGCACTGTCCGCATCAACATCACCGCTTCGCAGCTGCGGTACTCAACAGCCCTCTACTACGGGGGATTGCGGGCTACCTTCGGCGCTTCTCTGACTGTGCAGCCCGTCAACCTGGACGACAACCAGACCGGGATTCGCCGGGGAACGGTGGCCGCCGCCGACACGCTCACCATCCCCGACGCCTACCGCGGCACCAGCCAGCTCCTACGCCTCCAGGCCGCCGGGTACACCGGCAACACGGGCAAGGTCGGAGTCGACAGCTCGACAACGCTAATCGCGCAGGTGGAGTTCGAAGAGGCCCCGCGATGACCGTCCCCGACCGTATCCTCACCCAGCACGCCCTGACGGGGGAGTGGCAGTCCCTCGCACTCCCACTTGGTGACATCGAGTACGGCGACGAACTCAACGGCCCCGGGAGCCTCTCCGGGAAGCTGGAACCGCGCCTCCTCGCCGAGAACCCGACGCTCACCGACCCGGGCACCACCCTCATCTACGTGGAGTCTGCCGGGCAGCTGCGGTGGGGTGGTCTGGTGTGGGATGTCCGTACCCAGGACAACACCCTCACCCTTGAGGCTGCCGGGTGGTCGTCGTACTTGCAGAAGCGGCACGACATCGACGGGAACTACGGCGGCCGCGGCCCCTACACGTACACGGACCGGTGCAAGGTGATCCGGGACATCTGGGCCTACGCCCAGTCCGTCACCGACGGGGACCTTGGTGTCGTCGTCGACTCCACCACCTCGACGTCGACCGTCGGCACCCCCGCCGACCCGCTCAAGTCCTTGTGGTGGGAGCTACCCGTCCTCGGGGACGCAGTCGACGACCTTGTGTCTGGTGACGCCACCCCCGACTACACCTGCACCACCGCCTGGAACACGGCCAAGACCGCACCAGTACGCCGAATCCGGCTCGGCTGGCCGCGCCTCGGCGCACGCCGCACCGACATCTCCTTCGCGTCCGGACAGAACATCATCGAACCCCCGGAAGTCGAGCTCGCCGCCGACGAGTACGCCCAGGTCGTCATCGCGAACGGCGCCGGTGACGGGTCCGCGAAACGCCGCGCGATCAGCGCCGTCCGAAACGGACGTCTCCGCCTCGAGTCCGCCCTGGACCTGCCCGACGTCAAAGGCACCGACATCCTCGGCACCCGCGCCGCAGCCGAACGGGCCTGGCGGCAGACCCTCGGCTCCGTCTCCGAGATCACCATCCGGAACACGGCCGCAGCCCCCTTCGGGTCCTGGCAGGTCGGAGACGACGTGTACACCCGCGTCCACAACTCGTGGACGTCCTACACCGGCTGGTGCCGCATCACCGGCTGGACCGTGAAACCCCACGCCACCGGCGGCCCCCAGGCCGTCATTTCCCTGAAGCCTGCCGCTTCATTCCAGTACGGAGGAGTCTCGTGACGGACATCGGTGCCGCACTGGCCAGAATTGAGAAGCGGCTCGACCGTGTCGAGCGAGCCGCCCGCCTCTCCTACGCATCCCTGGATGACACCGCCCTTGAGGTCCGGGACAGCAGCGGATCCCTGCGGGGCGTCTTCGGGCAGCAAGGGGACGGCACGACCGCGGTCAACGTCGTCAACGGGCCGCCGCCCCCGCAGCCTTCGGCGCCGGTCGTCGTGTCCGTCCTTGGCGGGGTTACCGTGTCGTGGGACGGGGCGTTCGCCGGCGGGGCGGTGCTGCCTCTGGACTGGTCCAGGGTGGAAGTCCACGCCTCACCCACAGCCGTCTACACCCCGACCGCCGCCACGCTGAAAGCCACGGTCGAGACGGCCCAGGGCTGCACCGTCGTCGTCGCCACACCTGACCTGGTGTACGTACAGCTGGTGGCGCGCAGCACCTCAGGCACCGCCTCAATCCCGTCGATCACGGTCGGACCGGTCGGACCGACTCCCGTGGTCGCGACCGACATCCTCGACGGCATCGTCACCACGGTGAAACTCGCGAACGATGCGGTCACCGCCGCGAAGGTCGCGACCGGCGCAATCGGCACCACAAAGATCACCGACGACGCGATCACCACCCCGAAGATCGTCGCGGCTGCCGTGCAGGCTGCGCAGATCGACGCAGAGGCTGTTAACGCGTCAAAGATCGCAGCAGGGGCCGTCACCACCGCGAAACTCGACGCGCTCGCCGTGACATCGGACAAGATCGCAGCGAACAGCATCATCGCCGGAAAGATCGCAGCCGGGGCGGTCAGCGCACAGTCCCTGACCATCGGGCTGTCCCAGACGATCGCCACGAAGCTCACCGACACGATGGCCGACACCACCACCTGGGCACGGGTCGGGGAAACCGGCACCTTCACTACCGTCACCGGCGTATCCGACGCGGTCGCCGGCGCCACCGTCATGGAAGTCTCCGGGCCCGCCTCCATGGAGCGCACAGAGAACATCCCCTACGACTCCAGCGCCCTGTACCGGATCACGGTCCGGCTGCGCACCACCACCGCCCCCACCGCGGGTAACCCGCTCGTCTACCTCGGCCTTACCGGCATAGCCGCCGACGGCACCACCCGTGTGAACGCGACCGGGGCGAACAGTGTCGGCAGTCAGCATTACGTCACCGCTGCCAACCTCAGCATCCCGACCGGCACCGCCTGGACGACCCTGACCGGATACGTGCAAGGGACCGCGGCGACCGGAACAACCACGGCCCGCCCCGACCCGCGTACCCCTGGTGTCGCCCACACCAGCGTCCGATACGTCCGCCCCTTGCTACGCCTCCTCAACGGCGCCACGGGCGGAACCATGCAGGTCGACCAGGTCACGGTCGAGACCGTGCCCACCGGCGCGGTGAACTCGGTCAACATCGTCGACGGGGCCGTAACCGCGAACGCCATCACCGCGAACGCGGTTACGACGACGAAACTCGCCGCCGGATCTGTCGACGCGACCGCCCTCAAGGCCGACGCCATCACCGGGAAAACGATCAGTGGCGGATCCATCACCGGAACCACGATCACCGGAGGCACGGTCACCGGCTCCACCATCCAGACCGCCACCGCCGGCAAACGCATCGCGCTGCTCCCGGACGGCACGATGGCCCTCTACTCCGGCCGCACGGGCGGAGAGACCCCCGGCAGCCTTGAATCCGGGATCCGCTCCGACGGCGAGATGCAACTCGGGTACCTCGTGCTGAAACCGCCCACACACGGACCCACCCCGCCCGAAATCACCATGGCAATCGGGCCCATCGGCGAGCAGCAGTGGAACATCGGCCCTCTGGGACTACGGGCAGAGGGGTCCGCAGGCTACGCCGACATCTTCGGCAACCTGAATGTCACAGGGAGGCTGGACGTCTCCAACACCCCCTTCACCACCTACACCCCCACCGTCTCCGGAGGCGGCTCAGCCACATACGGCACCCGCGACGGCTGGTACTACAAGCTCGGCGGTCTCGTGTTCTTTGAGGCCTACATCGTGCCGTCTGTCACCGGATCCGGCTCCACCAACGTCACGTTCACGCTGCCATCCACCCCGTACCGAGGCGCGGCAAACCGGCGCCAAGCCATCCCCGTACACGTAGGCGCACTCGGGAACTGCATGGCCATCATCGCCGCCGGGGGCACAAGCGCCGCCGTTGACAGCATCGCCCTGAACTCCGGAAGCAACATCGTCGGCTCACAGCTCACCACATCGACGATCATCACGGCGACCGGCTGGTACCGCGAAGCCTGACCAGGGGCAGTACCCGCCCCGCACACACGTACGCTGATCCGTAGGGCGACCCTCCGCCCCGCTCCACCCCGAGGGACTGCCACCCGGCCCCGGCCGGCGCAGCACGCCAACCACATTTGCTCTGGGCGCGGGGAGTTCAGGAGCGCGGGCGAGTGCCCACCGACCTCACGATCCGCACGTACGACGTAGGGCCTCAGTTCGGCCGCCACATGGTCCTGGACCCGCGCAGCCTCGCCTACCGGCGGACCTATAGCGGCGACCCCATCAAGCCCGTCGAATGGGCGCCGAAGATTCCTGTGCTCAACCAGCAGAACCTCGTCGCACAGGGGATTCACACCTCGCAGATGTTCGACGGTGTCGACGACGTGGACGCTCTCGGTTCCTGCACCGCGAATGCCGCGACGGCTGCACTGTCCGTCCTCCTCAATGCCGACGCCTGCGCGGTCGCAGGCCTGGACCTTGCGGACCCCGCGGCAGCCGAGCAGTGGGCCATTGGCCTTTACGCCGATGCCACCACCAGCGACCAGTGGCTCGACTGCACGTGGCCTACCGCCGACTGCGGATCCTCCGGCCTCGGAGTCGCCAAGGCCCTGCGCGGGCGCGGCCTCATCGACCAGTACGGGCACGCCACCACGGCGGAAGAGCTGTGCACGCTCCTGCAGACCGGCCCGGTACTGATGGGCATGGCGTGGCGCGACGCGTTCTTCTCCCCGGTCGGCGACAACGCCCTGTTGGACGACATCGCCGGGTGGGAGTCCTCTCCAGTCGCTGGCGGCCACGAGGTTTGCATCACCGCGCTCGAGTCCGTCGCTCACGACGGTGACCAGCTCGTCTACGAGCACACGGTGCTGCGCGTCCAGAACAGCTGGTCGGCCTCCTGGGGTGACGGCGGCAGTTTCCGAATGTCGCTTGCCCTCTATCAGCAGATGCGCGACCAAATCGACCTCATCCAGCCCCGACTCGACGGAGTCCGCCCGTGACCACCTTCCATGCTGCGGTCGACCACATAGGCCCCGACACCCTCGAGACCACCACCACCTACTGCGGGACTGTCGACCAGGACCACGTCGACAAGGTCCGCGCGATCGCCGCGCTGCCCGACTCGGAGCGTCACGTCCTCGAGCACCCGCGTCTCGACGGCGCGTTCTGCGTCGCCCGAGCCGACGGCGACCTGGACGTGTACGTACCGACCGACGCCGCCGAGTACCGGGTGTACGACCCCGACCCGGCACCGAAGGGCGGGTTCGCTACCGGAGGCCCCCTGGCGGCTGGCAGCACCGTCACAGTCGGCGAGGGCGGGACGGAGGAGTACGTCCCTCTGCCGCGCGGCGCATCCGGCCCGGCGTACATCGACGGTGTCGTCCGCTTCGGCAACCAGTCCATAGGCGGCGCCATGGACACCCCCGGCAACCCGCCGCGGGCCACTTGGCACACCACCGAGTCCCCGGCAGGCGGCTCGTACTTCACGTCGATCGCTGCGTACCTGATCCGCGTCGGCGCGGAACCTCAGGTCATCTACGACCCCGTCACCGACAAGCTTGGTCAGTTCGGGCCCCTGACCTCGAGCGGCCGCGCGCTGAAGAACGACGGCAGCCGCCGCACCAACCGTGAGGGCAAGGTGAACATCCAGGTCGAGGTCCTTGGCCGGGCCGCCTCGCCGTGGACGAACGACTTCGACCCAGCGAAGAAGCCGAACTTCCAGAAGGTGCTCGCCGCGATGCGCGCGCACGGCATCCCCGACGTCTGGCCCGCCGGGAATCCGCCGGCCACCTCGGCCGCCGCGGTGAAAGCCGGACGGAACCGAACAACCTGGCAGTCACAGGGTGGGCACTTCGCCCACGCCCAGGTCCCTGGCAACGACCACTGGGATCCGGGTGCGATCGACACCAGCGTCGTCCCCGGCAAGCCGACCAGTACGCCGCCGCCGAGTACCGGGGGCGGGACCAGCTCGAGCGGCACGTACACGGTGAAGAAGGGCGACACGCTCTCCTCCATCGCCACCGCGCACAAGACGACCGTCGCCGCCCTGGTGAAGCTGAACGGTCTGAAGGACCCGAACAAGTTGGCCGTCGGTCAGAAGCTGAAGGTCTCGAGCGCTGCGGTGTCGAAGCCGTCCGCGCAGCCGCTGGCCCCGTTCCCGGGTGCCGCGTTTTTCCACGGCGGCCGACACTCCCCGCTGATTACCGCCATGGGGCGCCGTCTCGTCGCGGAGGGCTGCGGGAAATATCGCTCCGGCCCGGGGCCGAACTGGACAAACGCCGACCGCAGTTCCTACGCCGCGTTCCAGCGAAAGATGGGCTACAGCGGCGCCGCGGCAGATGGCATCCCCGGCAAGGCCAGCTGGGACCAGTTGCGCGTTCCGAAGTCCTGACCACCCACTCATCACCCACCCCGCAAGGAGAACCCCGTGAGCACCCCCAGAATCGGCGGCCGCGAGCCGTCCGCAATCCTCGGCCTTTCTGCCGTGGTCGTCCAGTTCTTCTCCGCGTTCGTCATGGAAGTCAGCCAGGACACGCAGACGCTCGTCAACGCCGTGGCCGCTGCCGCAGTCGGCCTCGCCGTCGCGTGGATGGTTCACGACGGTCTCATCGCCGCCATTACTGGTTTCGCGGCGGCAGCCCTCGCGCTGGGCATGAACCTGGGCCTGGACTGGTCGACGGACAAGCAGGCCGCATGGATGGCCGGCGTCATGGTCGGCGCCCAGTGGTTCGTCCGGACGCAGGTCACTGCGCCCGTACCGGCAGGGGCGGCCAAGCCCGTCTCGCCAGCCGCCTGACCAACTCTTCCTGATCTACGGAGCAAGACATGGCCGATGAGCCGTCTCTGGGAGAGCTGGGGCGGCTCATCCAGCTCATGCGTGGCGACATTCGCGACGACATGGCCCAGATCAACTCGCGTCTCGACCGCATGGTGTCCACCGATGTGTACGGGGTGGAGAAGGCGGCACTGGAGCGAGAGATCGCCGATGTGAAGAAGGACGTGGAGAGTGTGCAGGCGCAGCGGACCGCGGACGCCGAGCGGGTTACCCAGACCCGGCGGTGGATGTTCGCGTCGGTCGTCATTCCGGTGCTGGGGCTCATCATCCCCATCGTGGCCCTCCTTCTGGGAGGCAAGTGATGGGCGGTCTTACCAGGGTTGAGGCCAGAAAAGCCCGCAAGCGCGGTGACTACGTGGCCGCCGTGGCCGCTCTGTTCGCGGCGCTCGTTCTCGGTGTTGTCGTCACCGCGTTCGTAGTGCTCTCCAACGAGCTCGACGCGGCGAATCAGGCCCGCGATGCTCTGGCCCGGCAGGTTCAGGGTTTGGGGGAGAAGCCTGTTGCGGGCCCACCCGGTTCGCGAGGCAAGACCGGTGAGGCCGTCGTGGGCAGGACCGGCCCTCCTGGACCGCAGGGGGCGCCAGGGTCACCGGGCCCGACTGGGGCTTCGGGTAAGGCTGCGCCCACCATCATGCCGAGCCCCGGTCCGTCGGGGCCGTCGGGTCAGGTAGGCGCCGACTCGACCGTTCCCGGACCGAGCGGCCCTCCCGGGCAGGATGCCACCGGAGCGCCGGGCACGAACGGGCGGGACGGTACGGACGGTTCGAGCGGGAAGGACGGCTCACCGCCTGCCGAGTGGACGTACACCGATCCTTCGGGGGTCACCTACCGGTGTACGCCGGTCGACGGCTTCGACCCGACCACTCCCCGGTACCGGTGCACGCCCACCAGCACCCCGGCGCCTACGACCCCTACCAGCGACTCGTCGACCGCTGCGGTATTGCGGAGACCTCGCTGACCTCTGTGAAGGGCAAGCTGGTCGGCCCTCCGTAGAGGGTCTGTCCTATAGGAATCCGTCGAAAGTAACGTGATCTTGCTCCACCACAAGGCTCCGTCGGCATCACCCTTCTCGCGCCACCTCGACCCGTCCTGGTGAACGACCCGCTGGTCAGGAACCGGGGCCTGGCTCGTCCGCCTCGGTATGGGCATGAGGTCTTTCGATGCGGTGCATGTGTCCGAGCCGGGCCTGGTCGTGGTGGAGGTGGCGGCCGGCGACGAGGAGACGGCGTTGGCCGCGGTCGCGGAGCTGGGTGAGCGGTGGGCGACGTCGGGCCCGTCGGAAGTATGGCGGGTACCGGGCGAACCAGGGGTGCGGGTAAGAACGTACGCGGACACCGGGTTACGAGGACTTGTGGCGCCAGACCTTTCGTGTTGACCGATTTGCTTCCAACTCGTCCCGGACGGCCTCCTGTAGCTCATCGGATGCTCTGCCTGCGTTGACACGAAGCATCATCTGAGCCGTTTCTCGGCCCGTCTGGTTAGTTATGGCCGATAGATGCAATCTCGCCATAACGCCCATCAGCTCATTGAATAGGCGGTTGATCTTTGGACTCCCGAGGGCCGTTCCCCTGGCTCCAAGGCGGGCACGCTCCAGGCGGGGAAGCCGCAGGTCATGGAACTCTGCGCGTTGCTGCACTGCAGGATCGGCCAGTTCATATTGCAGCCACTCCTGCTCCGCCTGAGCTTCGACCAGCATGTCGGTGTATAGGAGGGCTCGCTGCTCCCGTAGCCAGCGAGCGTGCTCCTGCTGAAGCGCGAAACGAAATGCCATCCATGGGACGGCGACAGCGACAACGACAGCAGCAATCGCAACGGCAGATTCTGAGTTCATTGACTAATCGTAGGGTTCCCCGTTCGGGGCGCTGAAGGCAGTGGGGCCGGGGCAGTACCCACCCACGCCCGTGGGACCGTGAGGGCATGGACGACACCGGCGGGATCCGCCTCATCGACGGCCGGCGCATGCAGTGCAAGGACATCCCCGACTCCGTGTTCCTCGGCGCGGTCAAGCGCACCGCGGAGGTCAATGCCGAGCGCTGGCGTCTGAGTTGGCACGTCCAAGAGGAACTCGAAGCGGCCATCGGCCCCGTCCCGTACAAGCTGTTCCTCGCGAAGGCGCGCCGCCTGTGCGACCGGAAGCTGCTGGGCGGATGCCCGTGCGGCTGTCGCGGTGACTACCACCTGCCGGACGAGTGCCTGGACCGCAAGCTGTGCTGCCGGGCAGTGGCCCGCGCTCCTGCCGGCGAGCCGGGCGCCCGGACCCGCACCACTGTTCCGGCTGCTGTACCCGTAGCGGTCAAGCAGGGGTAGCGTCGGCCCCCGTCCGTGCCACGCTGAAGCCATGACCTTTCAGCATCCCGCACCGTTCGGCTGGTGCCAGATCTTCGACGGCATCACCATCTTCGACATCAACGGCCAGCGTCAGCAGGACTGTCCGAACGCTCCGGTTGCCCGGATTACACATCACCACGGCGGCACAACGACGCTCTGCCAAGAGGATCTGAACAGCTGGTTGGACAACGCGGACGACGACCCCGGCATGGAACCTGCCACGCTCCACCTCCTGAGTTCCTGAACCCCCGTCACCGCGAAACGTGCCTGAGCTTAGGATCGCGCTCAGCGAAGAAACGGACCATAGTCCGTATTTCTGATGCTTGATAAGCTCACATGCGTCGCTTCATCCACCCAGGCGGTAGGTCTTCCGCCGGAGCCTGCTTCCCGCCAAGAGCAATCGCCTCGGCGCAGGACGGACACTCGGCATGCACGCGTGGCGGCCAGTCAATGTCGAAGAGCACGTTCACATGCTTTCCGCAGAGGGCCACGCTCCTGCCAAAGGTGTCCCGTGTCTCCGGTACCGCGTGCACCAGATTCCCTTTGGGCGCGTACTGAACTCCAGTTGCGTGCGGTATGGCCAGTCTTCCAGTCCAGGCTTGCAAGTAGTGACCTGTCATGAGCCCAGCGTAGATACGAGTGGTGGGGGTGATGCCCCTGCTGTGGACGGTCGCGGCGGGGGCATGGCCGCTTCTTACCTCGGATAACCTCTCGTTATCCGAGGTAAGTCAAGGGAAGGGTCGCCATGACGATCATCACGCAGTATGTGCGCGCGGTGCCGCGATCCATCGCGGACGGCTGTGCTGCCCTTCGAGACATGTTCCTGTGGGGAAGGGTCTACCCGCGAACGATCGGCCTGTCCACGCTCCGCACGATGAGGAAGCATGGCGCCAAGGCTTAGGATCGCGCACAGCCAACAATCGCACTGATTCGAACGATGCCCCCTCCGGATGGTCGCGGCGGGGGCATCATCGCGTCTCGCTCCAGATAATGTTCCTTCTATGGAGCCAAGATCTGACGCATGTGAGCAGGTCCTCGACGAAGCCGGGATGCTCGCGTTCTGGCGGGCCCGGCTGGACGAGGACGAGCAGGCGGCCGGCAAGGCTGCCGAACCGTGCGGCTGCCACCCGCCTGCGCCATCCTGGGTTTTCGGAGACGAGGAGACCGACGGGCGCATCCTCATTGCCGGTGACCCGCATCCGGGAATGAGGCGGAGGTTGGGGAAGCGGTGGAGCGGCTCCTACGACGGTCTGTTCGCTGCCTGCCACATCGTCCGCCATGACCCGGCTCGTGTGCTGCGCGACGTGGACGCTGCACGCAAGCGCCTCGCCGCGCTGTCCGAAGCCATCGAAGCAGGGCACGACTCCTACGACCTCGCGTCCGTTCTACTGCCGTACGAGCTCCTGCCATACGCCGACCACCCGGATTACAAAGAGGCCTGGCGACCGTGACCCAGCACGACGAGGTGGTGGACGCGGAGCTGGTGGAGGAGGACCGGCTCCCAGCCATCCCCGAGGACCGAACTCCCGCCGTTCTGCAGGCCGATGAGGACCCCGACGCGTGGCTGCCACCGGAAGCGCAGGAGGATGTCCAGGCGGGAATCCCAAAGGACACCAGCCGGGCCTACGAGGGTGACATGGAGCGCTTCGCCGCCTGGTGCGCCACGGTAGGCCGCCGGGTGATGCCCGCTGCGCCGCAGACCGTCACCGCGTACCTGTCGTACCTGAAGCGCACCCCCAGGGAGCGGACCGGGAAGCCGTACGGCCCGGCGACGATGGACCGCATCATCGCGTCGATCCGCTCCTCGCACCGGGCCGCCGGGTACAAGTCTCCGGACACCATGGGGGCCCGCAAGGTCGTCGTCGGGTACCGGAAGGAACTGTCCGAGGCGCAGGACCCTGCCGCCACCCCGAAGAAGGCCACGGCCGCCGACCGGGCCGTCCTGCGTGAAGCACTCACCCACCTTGACCGGACCACCCTCGTCGGGAAACGGGACGCTGCCCTCATGCTGCTCGGCCACGCCATCGCCTCCCGCGGCAGCGAACTCGCCCCCCTCAACTGGCCGGGCAGCTTCACCGACCTCCCCGGCAGCGGGTTCACGGTACGGGTGTACCGGAAGAAGCGGAAGAAGTGGCAGAACGTCGAAGTAGTCCCCGACCCCGACCAGGACCTGTGTACCGTCACCGCTGTACGAGCCCTGGTGAAGGCCCTCGCCCATGAGGGACACACCTACGGGCCCCTGTTCGTGCGGATCGACCAGTGGGGATACATGGGCGCCGAAATGACCCGCGACGGCAAACCGATCGGTGACCCCACCGGGCGGATCAGCATCAACGGCGCGTCCGACGTCGTCAGTCGGTCGATTCACCGCACGGGGATGCCAGGGAAGTGGACGTCGCACTCGCTGCGCCGCGGACTGGTAAAGACGGCTCGTGCCGCCGGGGCCGACATCGTGGACATTGGTCGGCATGGCGGCTGGGACGACCGGTCGAAGGCCCTGATCGGGTACATCGACGAAGAGGACAGCCAGGGTGAGCGGAACCCGCTGACGCAGATCGCGAAGAAGGCCGCCGCACCCGAGCAGGAGGAGTCTCCGTGACCTCAAAGCAGTACAGCGCCCCGTCCGTCCGGCAGCTCTCCGCGGTGGTCGACGGGATGGCCGGTCGGGTGTCGGAGGGTCGGCTGCGTCAGCTGCGCATGGTGGTCGGCATGTTCGACCGGGCGGTGGGCCGGGAGGAGATGCCGGGCCGGGCTTCCCGGACCGCGGCCCAGTTGTTCACGTGGGCTGCGCTGCGCCCGTTCTGGGACCTCGCAGTGGATGGGCAGTTGCGGCATGTGCAGAAGGACGTCGGGAAGCCGTTGCCGGAGTGGACGCTGCGGATTGTGCGGGACTGCCTGAAGATCCTGGCCCGTGAGGTCCTGCCTGCGGGGAAGACGGTGCGGTTGCCGTCGGTCGCGAACCCGGAGCCGAAGCCGACGGTCGATGGCCGGTCGCTGGATGCCCTGTACCGGGGGATGGTTGATCTGGCCGGCCGGGGTCCGCTGGAGCGGGACGGGACGGCCCTGTCGTACGAGGACCGCACCCGGCTACTCGCGATCGTGGCGGTGCTGCTGGACGCCGCGCCCCGGTCCGGGGAGTTGGCCGCGCAGTCGCTGTCGGATCTGGCCGCGGGCGAGGCTGCGGTGGCGGTGCGGCGACGGGCCCAGTTCGGGGCGACGAACCGGGCCGATGAGGTGGCCGCCCTGGCTGAGGTGGATGTGCGGACGGTGCAGCGGATCCTGGCCGGGCAGGAGTATGAGCACTCGGAGGCTACGCGGCAGCGTGTGCTGGCCGCGGTCGAGGAGTTGGGGCCGTTGCCGGAGGTGGAGTGGTATCCGCTGCGGGAGGGTTCGCGGGTGGCGGTGCGCCGCTGGTTGAAGGTGCGGCAGCAGCTGGTGGACTCGCTGCCACTGGAGGGTGCGAAGACGGCGCTGTGGGTGTCTTTGGTGCCGTCGAAGGCGGGCCCGCCGGGGGTTCCGCTTCGGCCGCAGGGGTTGCGGCAGGCGTACGCGCGGGGGATCACCGCCCTGAACTGGGTGATGGCCGGGCAGTACGGGTGGGAGCCGTTGCCGACGACGATGGAGCAGATCCGGCGCTCCGTCGAGGCGGTTCCGTTGGAGAAGCCTCCGGCCGTCTGATGCCGACGGGCAGTCAGGGCGGGTTTCCCTGGTTACGGACGCTCCTGTGGGAGCTGCTCCTCGAAGCGGGGATTCTCAAAGTCGCATGCCACGTTGCCGTTGCCGTCGGCCAGTTGGCGAGCGCGTTCCAGCGTCGCGGCTTGGTGAAGGAAATCGCAGCTCGTGGTCAGATTCCCAACGTTGGACTGGTACCAGGTGACGACGCCGCCGTGGTGGCTGCAGGCTCCCTGTTGGCCGATGGATGGCGAGTGCCAGCCGTCTTGACACGCCTGGCCTGCGAACACCCATTGGAAGGGGTTTGCGGTGGGTGAGGGTATCAACGGCGGAATGGACTTGCCCTCGGGTTTGTCGTCGCTGACGTCCCACCAGATGATGTTGCCAAGGATGATGATGAGCAGCCACGCACCGACGAGCGTTCCGACGACGTAGGCGATCCCTTTGCCGAGTGCGCGGCCGGCGCTTCGTATGCCGCTGGGTGGGGTGGGTCTCGGGGTGTCCATGTGGCCTCTCTCGGCTCTGGGTGCTTGTCGGGATCATCCCAGGCGCAGGCTAGCGGGCGTAGCCAGATTCACGTGCCAGGAAGCGGTTCCTGCTCAACCTGGTGGACGGCGGCGGCCTGGGGTAGCCGGTTGGGGTCGCAGTGCTCACCGAACCCCTTGAAGCGCGAGGAGTCCCTAGTAAGCGGGCGTCCACACTTGCGGCAGTACCGGTGCCGGTACCCGGTGGCCTGGTCGTCGATGAGGAGCTGCTGCTGGTTCCGATCGTCTCGGTCCATAGGGCCAGTGTCCTGGAAGCGGTAGCGGGGCGGTTAGGTCGCGGACTACAATCACCGTCATCTGACGGGTACGCCCGCAGAGTTGAGGCCACCACCCGGTTCGGGGCGGTGGCTTTCGGTCTTCCTGGGGTCAGGAGGTGCCAGTTTGGCGCTTGCGCTCCTTGTACCGGCGATCGGCTTCCCGGCGGCATTCACGGCAGTCCTGACTGCCTTTGGAATCCACGTAGGCATTGTCCGCATTTCGCGGGTGCCCGTTCCTGCAGTGAGTTCTCTCCACCTTGACCTGGCGCTTCTTCTTGTAGATCTTGACGCGCATACGGCGACACTGCCTACACACTCGCTGCCCGCTCGGCGGTACGTACGTGTTCTCGGGGGTGTACTCGTGCCCATGCGGACAGTGCGTCTTGAGTCCGTTCAGCTGAATCGGGCTGCGGCTACGCCTCTTGTTCTCATGCGGGGTGACCGGCTCCAGGTGCCGCGGGTTGACGCACCGCCGGTGGATGCACTCTCCACCCGGGCATGTGGCCGACTGGGTGTGGCAGAGGTGGTCCAGTTCGAGGCCAGTAGGAATCTTGCCGACGAGCACTTCGTAGACAATGCGATGCGCCACGCGGTGCGTGCCATCCTCATTGACTTGCCCGTACCCGGCTGCGGTTGAGCCTGTCCATATGACGCAGCCGCCCCAGCCGGGCGTTACCCGCTCCAGAACTCGGTCTATGGCGGGCCGGTTGATGAGCTTCTGGTAGGTGCCTGCTTGCTTCAGCTTCCGGATGTGCTTGGGGTAGCAGGTGCGGCAGCGCCCTCGGGCGAGAGGCCACCGAGAGACTCTTGCGCAGTCAGCACAAATCATTGAAGGAGGTCCTATCAGGCGGCGAGCTGGTGGGCTGCGCGCCCGAAGCGGGCGGCAGCAGCGGCGTTGGTCGGGCGGTAGGTGATGAGGCGTGCGGCGAAGGTGGCCTGGTCGTAGAGCTTGACGTCGACGAGGCGGGTGTGGCGGCCGCGCAGCTTGATGGTGGTCCTGCGGGTTGCGGTGGGAGTGACGTTGCGGGAGAAGGCGGGGGCGAAGCGATTGGCGGTGGCGTCGTCGATGCCGGCGGCGACCAGGTGGGTGCGGGCGGTCTGGGGGGTGCTGGTGGCAACGGCCTTGATGGCGCGGCGGGTGGCGCGCTGCTCGCGAATCCGCTGGCGGAGTGCGCGCTGCTTGTTCTTGGTGTTCTTCATTCGGTGCCCCCGCTGTGTGGTTGGTGTGTGACCACCATTCCATATTTCCCTTGTGAACACAATGGGGATCAGGGTAGAGTTCCTGTTGTCGGGACAGCCCCGGCGGCAGGCGCTACCCCAACACACATGGCGCCCGCACTAGAAAAGGAGGAAACTGGCGTGGCCAACGCCCCCAAGAAGCGCCCGCCGACCCAACGGCCCGACCGGCGCTCGCCGAGAGGACCCAGCCCCGTGACCACCAACCGCGAACTGCGCACCGGCCTCGTCGCCGCATCCGACCGCCTTCGGGAAGTCAACTCACCCGACCTGGCCGCATGGATCGACAAGGCGCTCGCCCCCAGGGGCTGGGTCGCTCTGCGCACCACGGACCCTGCCGGGCCTGCCGTTGGCAACCTGACGGTCTCGATGGACAAGGCGGCGCGGGATCAGATCGTGGCCGCCGCGAAGGCCGCCCGTACGTCGGTCACCGCCGACGTCAACGAGGGGTACCTCAGCGTCCTGGCTGGCGAGTACACCCCGCGCAAGCCGGTCCGAGCCCGGTACGGCGGCGCCGCCGAGAAGGCCAACCTGAACGTCACCCCGGCCCTTTCGCTGATGCAGCGGGTCGAGGAAGCAACGGGCATGTCCGCGGCGAACGTGGCGGCGGACTACCTGATGCACAAGTACGGGGCAGGCCCGTACGCGGCGGACAGTGCAGGCGCCCCGCTTGCTCCTGGCGCGGTACGTAACCCGCAGGTTCCGCGTGCCGTGCGGGACGAGATCCGTGCCCGGGCCAAGGCCGCCGACCGCATGGTCACCGACGACGTCAACGAGGGCTTCCGGAAGTACCTGGACGGCGAGTTCACTCCGCTCACCCTCGCGTGGTCGGACACGTCGGACATGGTAAATCTGCGGATGAACCCGAACGACGACCTGCACCTTCAGGTGGCGTCCGCCAAGGGGCTGCGCCCGATGCAGGTCGCCATCGCGTACCTGCTGCACAAGTACGCCATCGACCCGGGCACGGGCCAGTAGACATCCCTGCGGGGGTGGGTCTGGACGCCGACAACCGGGCCCACCCCCGCACAGCAACAACCCCATAGGAGAGACCTCATGGCTACGGCCAACGGGGCCCCCGCCAGCAACATGGCGGCGGGCCGGACCTCGCACACCCGTTTTCAGTTCACCCAGGCCACCAAGGAGCAGTCCAAGGCGCGCGTCGCCCTGGACGGGCCCAGCGGTTCGGGCAAGACGTACACGGCCCTGACCATCGCTTCCGCCCTCGGTTCGCGTATCGCGCTGATCGACACCGAGCGCGGCTCGGCCCGGAAGTACGCCAACGAGTTCGCGTTCGACGTGCTGGAACTGTCGTACTTCTCCCCGGACGACTTGGTCGAGGCGCTGGCCGCCGCCGGGTCTGCCGGGTACGACGCCGTCATCGTCGACTCCCTGTCGCACTTCTGGTCTGGTTCCGGCGGCATGCTGGAGCAGGTCGACACCGCGGCGAAGAAGGCGTTCGGCGGGAACAGCTTCGGTGGGTGGAAGGAAGCCCGCCCGATGGAGCGCCGCATGGTCGACGCCCTGGTCGCTTACCCGGGGCACGTCGTCGTCACGATGCGGTCCAAGACGGACTACGTGCTGGAGACCAACGACCGCGGCCGTCAGGTTCCGCGCAAGGTTGGCATGAAGCCGGAGCAGCGCGAGGGCCTGGAGTACGAGTTCGACATCGTCGGCTCGATGGACTGGGAAAACAACCTCCACGTCACGAAGTCCCGCGCCCGCTCGCTGACCGGGGCGTTCGTGAAGGAGCCCGGCATCGAGTTCGGGCAGCAAATCAAGGAGTGGCTGGAGGACGGGACCGCGGTCGAGCCGGTCGAAGATCTGATCACCGAGGCGCTACGCCCGGACGCTGCGTTCGAGGATCTGGGGGCGCTCATGAAGAAGGTGCGCGCAAGGCGCCTTGAGGGTGCTCCGATGATGGACCCGGAGGGCAACCCGACGACGCTGGGCGCGCACATCCAGGAGCGCGGCAAGATCCTGCGCAGGGCTTCCCAGGGCGGCGACGCGGAGAGGAGCGCCGCCTGATGGCGGGGGGTTGGGAGACGCGAGCAGCCTGCCGTGGCCTGAACCCCCGCCTGTTCGAGCCGGGCCCCGTCAGTAACGCGTCCATCGCCCAGGCCGGACGGGCCCGGGCGGTGTGCGCCCGCTGCCCGGTCCAGCGCCTGTGCCTCGATGACGCGCTGCGTACGGAGAAGGGTGTCAGCGCCGCGGACCGTGAGGGGATCCGCGGTGGTCTGGACGGTCGGGAGCGGTACGCGTTGCAGCGTGGTCACCGCCCCCCGCGCAGGCCCCAGCCGATACCCGACGACGGGCAGGAGCACGGGGTACGCCGCACGTACCGCAAGGGCTGCAAGTGCTTCGCGTGCTGCGCGGCCGAGACCAGCAAGGAACCGCGCCCTCCCCGCGTACTGGCGTCATGCGGGACCAAGGCCGCGCATCGGCGGCACGTGCGCCACGGCCAGGAAGTCGACCCGGTGTGCGCCGCGGCAAAGAAGAGGAACTTCCGTCCGCTGCTGGTGCCGGTGCCGGAGATGCGGCCCGCCTGCGGTACGCGCAGCGGCTACGAGTGGCACACCGAGCACCACGAGAATCCCTGCACCGCATGCACGACGGCCGGCCTGGCCGTCGACTGGTACGTCCGCGAAAGGAGCGCCGCCTGATGGACGCATTGACCCCCACAGCCGAAAAGCTGCTTCGCGAGATCGCCCGCTGCGACAAGGGCGCCGGCGTCCGATTCCGCTATGCCGGCCGCGGCCGGTACTCGCACCCGAACACCCTTGCCGCGTACAACCAGGGCACGTTCCGCCCCCTGTACAAGCACGGGCTCGTGGACGATGGCGGCAACGACGAGGCACCGGTACGCATCACCGACGCCGGTCGCCAGCTGCTCGCCGAGCTTGACGCTGCCGCCGCGGCCAAGCCGAAGCGCGAGAAGAAGCCTCCGAACCCCGAGTCGCCGGCAGCGATCCGCGCCCTTCGTGTCATCGCCGCCCTGCCGCAGCCCGTCCGCCCGTACGGCGGCGCCCGCCGAGGCTTGTGGGCCTTCGGCAGCCACGACGGTCACGGCACCACCGAGCTTCTGGTCTACGCCATGGAGAAGGCCGGCTACGTGCGGATCATCCACGGCCCGCATCTCAGCACGCTCATCGAGATCACCGACGCCGGCAGAGCCCGGCTCAAGTAGTAGCGGGCCCGCCCGCCGCCTGATCCACCGGCCGGTCCCATTCGGGGCCGGCCGCAGTCGTCCCCACCCCTGTTAGGAGGCCCGCCGTGGGCATCGCCGTCCTGCTCTGCCTGGTCCCCGGTGCCGTGGTCGTCGCCATCGGCGCGCTGCGAGCCCGTCCGCGGAAGCTGCCCGAGCCGTACACCCGATACCGCGACCACCTGCACCCCGTCGTCGTCCGGGCCGAGCTCGAAGTCCGGCAGTCCTACCGGGACCTGGCCCCGCTGTACGAGACCCCCACCCTGTTCGGGCCGCCCGCCCGATGACACCCACCCACTGGCGCCCCGATGAGGAGGAGGCGATGACCGTGTACCCGATAGCCGCGGCCGTGTTCGCCGCCCTGACCGTAGGCGCCGGCCTGGCGTGGTGGCGGCTGCGCGCCCTGCAACGGCTGATCCGGCGGGAGCGGGCCACGGTCCGTCTGACGGATGCCGCCCACCACCGCGACATGGAGGCGTTCAAGCGCCGGATCCGGGCCGCGGTCGCCGAGCAGCGGGCCGCCGAGGACCGCGACCAGGTCCTTGCCGAGGCCGAGCAGATCATCACCGCCGAGTACGCCCGCACCACACACCGCAACCCGCAGGAAGGGGAGACACCATGACGGACCCGATAGCCGCCCGGCAGCAGCTCGTCGACGACCGGCACTACAAATACCGCGGGTGCGCCCCCGACGAAGAGAACCCGACCATGTCGGCCGCAGACCCGGACGTGCCCCTGGACGCGTGGGGTCCGTACACCGGGGACGGCGCGGAGGCGCAGAAGACCCGGATCGACCGGGAGAAGGCCGCCAAGCAGATCTGTGGCCGCTGCCCGGTCCTGGCCCTGTGCCGCACCTACGCCAACACGACCACGGTCGACGAGGAGGGTGTCGAGCACCTGGCCGAGCCCGAGGGCGTCATGGGCGGGGAGTTGGCCCTGTCCCGGCACCGCGCCCTGATCGCCCGCCGTCACGCCGCCACCGTCAGCACCGACCCCGCCACGGAGACCCCGGCCGCCGCGGTGGTCCGGGACCTGTCCGAGGGTCGCACCCCGCAGAAGCAGGCCCTCCTCAAGGCCCTCGCCCGCGAGACCGACCCCGAACTGGTCGCGTACCGGGCGGGGATGGACCTGCGTACCGCGAACTGGCACCGCAGCGCACTCGTCACGATGCTCGGCCTCGACAAAGGGCGCGCGACCCGCGACCAGCTCCTGACCGCCGCCGTCGACCAGGGGCTGCTGCCCCGCTCGACCCGGATCCGCCCCGACGGCCCGTGGGCGTATGCGGCGGCGCCGACGACGGACGGGGCACGGCAGCGCCGCATCGCCCCCGGCCGCCCCGTCCAGCTGATCCTCCCCGGTCTGGAAGACATGCCCCGCGGACGCCGCCTCCCGGTCCGCCCCGGCCGGCCGCCTGCGGGCCGCGGCCCCGGTTCCGGCCCTTCCCCGCGCCGCCGTGCCGGGCTGCGCCGCCTCGCCGCTGTACGGACCGCCCTGCAGCCCCGCATCCCCTTCGTCCCGACCACCGTGCTGGAGCCCGCCTCATGACCACCCCCCGCACCCCAGCCCCCGCCGCCCCCGTCACGGACCTCACGGCCGGGCACGCCATCGCCGACGACCAGGTCCTCGCCGACCAGGTCCTCGCCGACCGGTGCCAGACGTCCGGGGACTACCTCGCCGGACTCCTCGCCGCCGGAACCCTCGAAGCCGCGGGCACCCCCCGCAAACTCCCCGAGCTCCTCTTCCCCGACCACGACCCGGCCATGGTGCGCGCCGTGTGGGAGGCAGCCCTCGCTGTTGGGTACCGGGCCGGGAAACTCGCCGGCCAACCCCGCTGGACGCCCGACGCGCTCGACAGGCTCCGGACCGCCCTCAATGACGCCGGGTACGCGGCCATGGGCAGCAAGGCCGCACGGTCCGCCGCCATCCACTCACTCCGGCACCCCGCCGATGACGACATCCTCGGCCCCGAGACCGGCCTGGTGCGAGACGGAGGGCACCCGTGACGAACAGCCGCCCCGCACACCGCCCCCTCACCTTCGACGACCGCATGCGCGAGCAATACCTCGCCGCCATCACCAGCGGCATGCGCCTCGGCCCCGCCGCCGAGGCAGTGGGCATCAGCGTCGACATACCCACCCGCTACGCCCGCACCGACCCCGACTTCGGCCGCGCCCTCGCCGACGCCAAAGCGATCGGGAAGAAGAACCGGCAGGAGAACATCCCGCACGGCGAGTACCGGTACAACTGCCACGGCTGCCGGTGCGAGACATGCACCACAGCAGCCACCCGCGCCCGCGCCGGGCGACGCACCACCGACCAGCCGGAGGACGGTCAGGGGGAGGCGGCGGAAGTCCTCAACCTCCGGACCGGGCCGAGTCCTTCTACTTCCTTTTTGCTGGCCAGGGCTTCTTGAAGGGGTACCCGGCCACGCTTGCAAGATCACGTTACTTTCGACGGATTTCTATAGGACACGAGCGGACACCCGCACAGCCGTGCGATGACCTGACGATCCGACAAACAGACCCACCCACAACACGATCAGCGAGGACGCAGACAAGTGGAGACTTCAAAAGGTAGGCTGGGCCTTGCACCAGACGAGTACTCAGAAATGGGTTCGCTCGGAAGGCGCACCAAGACAAAGGAAAGGCCCCGCTGGAGTCCCAGGTGGTTGCACACCAGGGAGCGGGGCCGAGCCGACACACCAACCACTACGAAGGTGCCGACCGATGGCTAAGAGTACCCGGGGACTATCCCCTGACGACAGTAGGACCCCGCGATCCGGCGTGAACATCACACCGCCGACGCAGCGCAGGGGCCCTGTCACCACTACTTCACCCACCGCGTGACCGCCCGCGCCTGGCCGTCTCGTGAGGAGTGGCAGGCCAACGCCGAGTACTCGGTGCGCACCTTCTGCACGCCGACCGAACGGCTCGCTCACGTCAACCCGGACGCGGTCTGGTCCACGCTCGCCGAGGACGTCGAGTTCGAGGAGTTGGCCACCGAAGCAGCGAAGGCCGCACGGCCACTGTTGACTGAGGAGATCGCCCGTCTCCGTCAGGCCTTCCCTGACCGCCCGGCAGCAGGCCGCGCCCGCAGCCTCTGGGTCATCGAGCTCGAAGGGCAGCGCTACGACGACGCCTGCAACCTGGGTGCCCTTGAGGAAATGCGCCGGAACATTCAGCGCGCCGCACGCAACGGCAACTGGGGCGAGATCGCCTGGGAGGTCGGTCGCCTCTTCGACCACTACCGTCCCGCGATCACGATGGGCCAGGCCCTGTGTGACGCAGTCCTGCGGATGCGTGCCCTGACTGCTACTGCTCGTCGGCGGCACGATGAGGCCGCCGATGCGGTCGTTGAGGCCGCCGTTGCTGCAGAGATTGCACGACGGGCCACCGATGAGGCGTGGGCGCAGCAGCTTGAGCGCCGCGCCTCCATTGACTCCCCGCGCGTGATTCGCGTGGGTGCACAGACCTCACCCAGTAAGGGAGATCAGGTGACGTAGTGACGTTCTGAGCGGGAGGTCCTGTGCCCTTTGACGGGGGCACTTCCTCTACCGCCGGCCGCTGGTGTTGACGCACCGTGCGCGGCCACTTCCTACGGCTCGAAGTTGACGCTTCGAGCTAAGGCCCGACTCTCAGATCCGGTTTGGCGACCGGGGCCGAGCAGGTCGAGCGACTAACAGGTTCTCTCCGAACCCTTCACCCCGCGAGCGGGGCCTTCAGCACATCCACTCCGAAGAACTGGACGGGTACATAGTGCAGTACCGCACACCTGCTTGTCAGCTTGAGCGCGCAAACGATGGCGATTCGCGGCAAAAGTCCACCCCCAAGCTCGGCACCCCGTGCCCCCAGACCACCCCGTGGGCGCCCGTCAGTGCCGCCGACATGGAGGTCAACACCACCGTCTCCCGGCACACCGGACCCCGCAGCTGGCTCCGCTCAGTCGAGTGGCTCATCGCCGCCGGCCTCCACCCCAAGGCCAACCAGACAACGCTCGCCGTCGCCCGCGACCTCGCCAAGCGCATGGACTACTCGACCGGGCATGTCCGCTACGACCTCGAAGGCACCGCCGACCGTCTCGGCATCCACCGGTCCAACGTCGCCCGGCACGTGAAGTACCTGCGTCAGCTCGGCTCCCTCGTCTGGGCTCAGCGCGGTACCCGCCGCAACGTCCGCCGCACCCAAGGCCTCCCCGGATACGCGGCCACCGCCACCGTGTACGCCGCGGTCATCCCTGCCGCCTACGACCACGCCCTCGGCCACCGCATCGTCGGTGACGGGTACGGGGCGCGCATCGTCCGCGACTACCGGCAGATGCCCGACACCCGCCCCTCGGCCACCCCCGAAACCCCTGTGGATAACGCCCCTTCGGAACCTGTGGACAACTCGGCTAAACGATCTCTTGCGACCCCTTCCCTTACCTCAGCTACCTATGAGGGTCAGTTGAAGATGGTGGGGGGTGTAACTACTACCGCGACGCGGCCGAACAAGACCGCCCCCATCCCCTCCTCGAAGGCCACGGCACAGACAGGCAGCAACAAGAAGCGGGCCACGATCCTCGGCTCGGCCATCACCGCCGCCGGAATGCAGCTCGGCGACAAGCTCGCCCGTGCCGTCCGCCGCGCAGTTCCCTGGACCCGCAAAGCCACCCACGACCAGCTGCGGTGGGTGTGCGCCGACATGGGCGAGCAGCAGTGGACTGAAGACCAGGCCATTCGCTTCGCCGTCGAGGCCGGGCACCAGCACGCCGCCGGATATGCCTGGAACCCGGACCGCCCGCACCGGCTCATCGCTGCCGCCCTCCGTACCGGTAGCGACAACCAGCTCGAGGACGACGTGCACACCGACCTGGACTCGGTGCACTCGGTGGCCTGGGAGGACAGCACCGCGGGCCGGGCCGCCGCCGACCGGGCATCGCTCGCCGCCCTGTTTGCCGCCGCCGAGACCGAGACCGAGACGGAGCCGGAGCGCACCGACGAAGACCGTCTCCGTGCCCGACTCGACTGGAACGCCTGGCCCGACGTCGCCCACCACTACGCCACCGACCCCGACGACGCCCTCGACCTGTACGGCGTCCGCCTGTGCACCTACGCCGTCCGCATGGACAGCAAGACCCGCAACCGGCAGGAGGCATGGGCATGACCGAGCAGCCCGACGCCCAGATGCAGCAGATCGTTGCCACCTGGCAGGCGACCTACCCCAACGGCCAAGTCAGGCCGCGCTCGTACGACCCTGAGCAGGGCCTACTGATCGTTGAGTGCGTCAGCTACGCCTACCAATTCCAGACCCGCCTCACCGGCATGTCTTTGGCGAAGAAGGCAAACGCGGCACTGGGCGCTGACATTGTCCGTGCGGTCGCAGCAAAGCTCCGCGACATTCGGATCCTTGTCACCGGGTCACGCACTTGGGACGACGTCCAGGTCCTCGACGACACCCTTCGCGACATCTGGCACGACGCCACTCAGGTCTTCGGACCCGAACACCCCGTGGTCATCGTTCACGGCGACTGCCGCAAAGGCGCCGACTTCTTCGCCCGGCACTGGGCCGTCGCGAACGACATCCGCCAGGAGGTGCATCCCGCGGACTGGACCGCGCCGTGCGCCCCGGAATGCCCCGACGGTCACCGGCTCAACCGTGCCAACGGGCAGACAGCTTGCCCCACTGCGGGCCCACGAAGGAACGAAGCGATGGTGCAGCTGGGGGCGGACATCCTCGTCGCGTTCCAGCGCGACAACAGCCGCGGCACCGCTGACTGCATTCGCCGAGCATCCCAGGCCGGCATTCCCGTCAGGAGGATCACCGCATGAACGACCAGCCCACCCCGCCCTCGCCAACGCCTTCTGACCGGAGACCATCATGAGCAGCAAGAAGAACAACACCAGGGCCGCGAAGATCCGTCGCCAAGCCAAGGCCCGCGCGGAACGCAGCACCCGCACGCCTTCGCCGAAAGCGGCAAGCCTCCCGGTCGCCCTCGAAGCGTTCAAGCAGGCCCTCGCAGTCGGCCACCTTTCCGTGCTCTGCTCTGACGGGCAGGTACGACAACTGACCTACGACCGGATGCGCGACCACCTCAACGCCGAGTTCGCCACTGACGGCGAGCCGCCACTGAGTGCGGAGGAACTGACCCGCCTTCTCGCCGACGACCTGGCATCCGGCGAAATGGCCATGCGTACGGACGGCGTGTGGGTCACCTCCAAGGACTACTTCGCCACGCCGGAGGTTCAGCCGTGACCGAGCAGCCCGCGTCCGGCGCCGACCTTGCCCGCCAGGCCCTTGCCGCGTACAAGAGCACCGCCCGCCCCAGCACCAAGCCCAAGCCCCGCACCCGCGTGCGCCGGGCCGACCGTGGCAGCGGCCGTGACCCCGTCGGCCTCGGAGCCCTCCTCGGCCGGGTCAGTGCCGAGCAAGGCTGGGAGACCAGCCTGACCGCCGGCAGCATCACCGACCGGTGGCCCGAACTGTGCCCGCAGTACGTCGGCCGTATCGAGCCCGTCCACTATGACCCCGAACGCCGCGTCCTCGACCTCCGACCCTGCTCCCCCGCCTACGCCGCCCAGTTGCGGCTCCTCGGCGGGCAGCTCGCCAAGCAGATCAACGACAAGATCGGCAGCGAAGTCGTCCGCGCAATCCGACCCCTGTCCGTCGGTGCCGTAGCCGCCGAGTTCTCGAGCCCTCCCCCGCCCGGCTCGGCACCAGCAGTTCCTGCCGCAGCCCCGGTGAAGACCCGCGACACCGCATCCCCCGGCTACTGTGCTGCGCTCTCCGCGATCCGGCCGAAGACCCCCAGCACCGTCGACGCCCGCGTCGTGAAGGCCATGCAGCGACAAGCCCGTGCCATGGTCCGCGAACCCGAGGACGCGTTCACCGACGCTGTGGCCGCCCGCCAGGAACTTGAGGAAGCAGCCGCCACCGAGAACCCCGACCCGATGCTTGCGAGCATCCAGGCCGCCACGGCCTACAAGCACCGCGGCGCAGACAAGCCTGTCCGCCGCGCCTTCGACGTCGCATGACCACCGCAACCTAAACGGAGCCACACCATGGCCGAACTCCCCCACCGCACAGCCAGAGAGGCCGCCTCCGCCCGGGACGCAGGCACCCCGCCGACGCCGGCGTACTGCGGGCTGTTCCTCGAACCGCGCTTCCCGGAGCACCTGATAGAAGACGACCTCGAGGGGCAGGACTGAGGCTGAGACGTATACCGCGGTATACACGCCCGGCCCGACCCTATGGACGCCTGAGCGGTTTACCGCGGTAAACCAGGGCCGCCGCCGGGGCAGAACGGCGTGAGCGTGACGGATGGTTTACCGCGGTAAACCAGATCGCCCCACGCCCGCCCGCCCATCACAGGGATGGTGAACAAACCGGACGCACCGATCTGGAATGATGCTCTCTGCCCGAAGTACCGGAACCCGCGGGAAAGCATACGGAGCACCCATGCCAGCAGCTGTACACGTCGTGTCCATCGACCCCCAAGCCTCAACGGTCTGGTGGGCGAACAGGATCACCGACCTGCCGTTCGACTTCTCTCAGGAGCACGAGACCCCTGAGAACCTGGCGATCCTGAAGGACTCAGGAGCCAAGGTCCACGTCATCGCCAACCAGAAGGGCGGTGTCGGCAAGACCACCGTCACCCTCAACCTGGCCGCCGTCGTCGCCGACGTTCTCAAGGGCACCGAAACCCTTCAGCACGTCTTCATCGACACCCCCGGCAGCCTCCAGGACGAGAACCTTCTCCTCGAAGCCTTGAAGTACGCCCACGACGTGATCATCCCGATCCCGCCGGAAGGCCTCGCGTTCGACCCGACGGCCCGCACCATCAAGCAAGTTATCGAGCCCACCGGACTCCCGTACAACGTCCTGATCAACAACTGGGACCCCCGGGACGGCCAGCTCGACCTCGTCGACACCCGCGCGTACATCGAGGCCCAGGGGTGGACCAGCCTCAAGAGCGTCATAAGGCGCTACAAGGTCCACACCCGCGCCTCCGTCGAGGGCCGCGTTGTCACCCAGTACGAGGAGAACAAGCCCTCCTTCAAGGCCCGTGAGGACTTCTACCGCCTCGCCATTGAACTCGGCTACGGCGGTGGTGCCTGATGGCAGGCCGCCGTACCAGCCTTGCGTCCCTCGCCGCCCAGAAGGTCGACGACGTACCTGGGCGCAGCGACCCCCTCCTCCTGACCCTGCCCCTCTCCGTGCTCGTCCCCACCCGGTTCAACCCGCGGCGGAACTTCGGTACGGAAGAGGACCTCAAGGAGTTCGGTCTCGTCCTGAAGCGTCGACAGCTTCAGCCCGCTGTCGTCGTCTCGCGCAGCGCGTACCTCAACCTCTGGCCGGACGAAAGCGAGGCAGTCGGGTCGGCGCAGTACGTCATCGGCAACGGGGAACGCCGCTTCCGCGCGTCCCGAGCGATCGGACTGACCACCCTCGAGGTCGTACACAAGGAGGACGTCGCCAAGACCCGGGCCGACTTCCTCGACGCAGTCCTCTCCGAGAACAACGACCGCGAAGACCTCGACCCCATCGAACGCGCCCTCGGCATCGAGACGATGGTGAGCGAGCTCGGCGGAGCGGACAAGGTTGCCGAGCACTACAGAAAGTCCAAGGGATGGGTGAGCCAGCAGCGCAAGCTCCTCAAGCTCACCCCAGAGCTGCAGGCCCTGGTCAGCTCAGGCGAACTCCCCATCCGGGTCGGACGCGAGATCGCTGGCCTTCCCGGAGGGGAGCAGGCGGCCGCGTGGGCGGACGAAACAGTTCGCAGGCAGGAGACCAAGGCGCTGCCGCGGGCGCGCCAACGCAAGACTGAGCGCAAGCTGGTTCCAGCGCCTCCGCCCGAGCCGGGTCGGTTTACCGCGGTAAACCAGAGTGCGGCACCGACCGCCTTGCCGGCGCCGACTGCGCCCGCAGGCTCGCCCCCGGCACCTCCAGCACCTCGGCCCGACGTGGTTCAAACCGTGGGCGTGCCGGAGACGCCGTTGCCTGAGCCGCGTCCGCAGCCCGACGGAGCCGACGAGACCGAGGTGGGCAAGGAGCACGTCGATCCCTTGGTTCGGCCGCCGGTGAAGATGCCGTGGCACGACGGGGCGGAGGCGATGAAGATCGTGTTCTGGAAGCTTGACGAGGAGCAGCGGCGACACGCGATCGGCCAGTACCTCGAGATGGTCGGTGGCCCTGAGGCGGCAGCCGCTGATCTGAAGGCCGCAGCGTCACCCACGTACCGGCAGGCACTCCTCGAGCACCTGCGCAGCGACGCGTAGCACCATCAGGCAACGGCCCTTCCACTCCAGCTCAGGGGAGACCGGCGGGGCCGTTGTCATGCGCGGTCAGATCCGGTCGAAAAGTCTCGCTGTGCCGGGGTTTTTCAGTCACCCGACCGAGTGATAGGACGTCACGCCCCTTCCCCATGCACACGCCATCGACTTGGTTGGAGGGGCCGCCGCCCCACGAGGTGGCCGGCCGCAGGGGGCGGAGGTCTCCCCTCACGGGATCGCAGCGCCTCCGCCCCCGCACCCCCACCCATCACCGGGTTTCCGCAACCCCTCCCGGAGCGGTGAGCCCGCGGACTACAATCACCGTCATCTGGCGGGCATGTCCCGTGAGGTCTCAAGCCCCCGCGGCTTGGTGGGTCGTTGTCGGCAAAACTCCAGCCCCCCAAATCCGTCGGGGGCTCCCTCATGCCCCGACCCAGTACCCAAAACGGGAATGGCCGGGAGAATACCCCCGCCGCAGTCACGACCGGATCAAAACTCAGGCACGGCTTACCGACATGGCGACATTGCTGTCACAGTGGGCACTCCCTGGTAGGCCACCGGCAGCCGAACCAGGGGGAGATCCGCGGACTGCGACCACGGGTTCCCCTTCCCAAGAGCCGGAGGAGCGGAGACGCCCCATGCCCCCATCCGCCAAGCCCGCACATCCCAGCGACGGGCCCCCAGGCCCCCCGGGTACGGTCATCCGGTTCGACCGCCGCGCCGCGCGCGGTGGCCGCGGCCGGCGGGTGGGATCGCAGCCGGGCCCGCCCGAACCTGCGGCGGCTCGCACACCGCAGCAGGAGCTGGCCATCACCCTTGAGGCCATGTTCCTGCACAACGACAGGACCCTGACCGACGCCCCCACCGCGGAGGCGTTCCAGGTCACGCTCGACGCCGTCCTCCTCATGCTCAACGGATCCCGGGAGGAGCACCTGGTGGGGGAGGAGGCGTACCGGCACCTTGCCGGGATGCTCCACGGCATGCGCGGCGCACCCGAAGCCCTGTGAATATGCCGAACACCAATGCGGGTTGATCTGGGACAACTCACCAACAGCCCCTTGCGCACCGTTGATCACTTACCACGTTCTGTTCAACTCGCGACAAAGTCGTGCCAGACTGGGGCGTCCGGAATAACCCGGAGTAACAGCCTCCGGCCTCCGGCGCGCGCCCGGCTCACGAACAGTCACGCATCGCGCCCCCAGGCCGGATTACGGGACGGGGACACCATGGGTCTGGGAGCCGACGACACTGCCGCACAGCGACTCCGCCTCCTGCAACAGGAGTTTGTGCAGCCCGTCCGATCCGGACCCGGCGACGGACGCTCATCACGCCCCACCCACGCACCCGCCCCCGTGAACCTTGGCGTCGTCGACCGCATCCGCGCCGCCGTGTACGAGGTTGAGCACCACACCCGGACCATCACTCCCGACGCCGGCCAATACACCGGCGAGGAATCCCGCGTCTACGACTGGGCCCGCCAACACACCGCCCACCTCAAGACCGAGCAGCAGAACGCCCGCGAGGCGATCATCTACCGGCAAGGTCTCGAGCACGCCATCGCTGCGGGCGACACCACCGTCGTGCGGAAGCACCCCTGCCCCCAGTGCGGCTGCTGGGGCCTGTACTGGCGCGAGGCAGCGCAGCGTGCGGTCTGCGTGAACCACTACTGCGTCGACGACGACGGCGTCTCCCACATGTGGGAGCTGAAGCGACTCGCACACGACCACATCGCCCGAAAAAGTGCCGTAGCGCGCTGTGCAACCTGACCGCCCCCTTGGCGGTCTACCTAACAGCACCACAACTTCATCACACGAAACCCTCAAGCGGATTCTATGAATCCACCCCCTGTATCGGCCGCCGGAGCTGCGAACGATGGCCGTCGAGACTGGGAGCACCCTGTGGCCATACCGACGGTCGTCCCGTACACGGTCGCCAGCGACATGCTGTCCATCAAAGAGATCAGGGACCAGCTCAAAGCAACCGGGCACCCGGTCACCGCCGACGACATCGAGCGGTGGATACGCGAGCAGGACCTGTACGTCGAGAAGTACCGACGCGACGTCTACGTCTCGTACAGCGACATCCTGATGGCTCACCAGGAGCACGTCGGCAGCCAGAACTGACTCGCCGGCCGTCACCTGATCGCCCCTCACCTCTAGGCCCCAGCCCGGCGGTGGGGGGTTTTCTCATGCCCTCACACATTCACATTCCTATTGTGCTGACCATGTGAATTCGGGTAGTCTGGCGTAGCCGACAACGGAGACGCACACAGCGTCCCGGAGTACCCCATCCCAGGAGGCCCACGATGGCCAACGCCGTGATGACGCACGCCCCGACACAGCCCCGCGAGATCCACCCGCACCACCTCGCAGCACCCATCGCGGACCAGGTCAACGAACTCCTCAACAAGGCCGACTGGCACGCCGACCACCTCGAACTCGCCGCCAGTGCCCTCCTCCACCGCCAGGCCATCCAGCTCATCGGGATCCGTCCGCCGGCCTCCGGTGAACTCGCCCGGTGCAGCTGCCAGAACTGCTACTGCGGCGCCATCTTCGACGCCGCGAAGGCCCGCACCTACATGGACGGCCCCATCGAGTTCGTCCAGTGCGAGACCTGCGCCGACGAACACCGCCTCACCGGCAACGAGTAACCCCCAGCTCCCCGGCCCCGAGTCGAGCACCACACCCGAAGGGGTGCGCAGTAGCTCCCGGGGCCGGGTGCCCGCCCTCCACGCCACGCCCGGAACGGGAGATCGCCATGACCAGCACCCTGACCCGCACCAGCACCGGCACCATCCTCAACGTCGCCGGTCAGCTCCTCAGCTACTTCGGCCTCGAGCGGACCGACCTCATCAACACCGGGCGGGAAGCGCTCAGCATCGAGGCCGCCGTGTTCCGCGCCGTCACCGGACGCATCCCGAACGCCTTCACCCGCGACCCGCACACCGCGGAGCTCCTGATCGAGACGAACGAGCCCACACAGGAAGCACTCGCCTGGATCTCCGCAGTGCTTCCCACCGACGCCCCGCACGACCCGGACACCGGCATCGATGACCACCTCGAGCACGTCCGCACCTGGGCCAGCACCCCGGACTTCTTCACCGGAGTCGTACCGGAGGCGTTCGAGGTCCTTCGAGTCCTCCAGCACGCCAAGCAGGCCGTCGAGAACCTCGCCGCCGTCCCCGCCCAGCGCATCGCCGCCTGACCACCCGTCCTCCGCACCACCGCCCAGAACGGACCCACGCCATGACCACCATGACCATCGCCCTCGCCGACACGGACGGCCAGGACCCCGCCTACTACGCCGGCCGCGCCGACGCCTACGACGACCACCGCGCCGGAACCGACCTCGACACCCTCATCGTCCGCCTCGGCTACCTCATGAACGCCCACCCGGACCTTGCGTACGTCACCGGGTACGCCGACCGCGTCCTGGAGATCCGCGCCGAGACGGCTGCCGTCACCGCCGCCGAGACCGAGCTCGCCCACACCCTCGGCGGTGCCCTGTGAGCGCCGACCTGACGCCGGACACGCCGGTGTGCTCGCAGGAAGCGGCCCGCGCGGCTGGCCTGGACGTGGCCCCGAGCCCGGCCGAACTGCTGGCCGTAGCGGAGTCGATCGTCTCCTCATGGGGCGACCGAGCCGCCGACCCGGACGACGTGGTGGCGAGCACGGCGGACACAGGGGCCCAGCTGGCCCGTGCGGTGCCGCTGGTCCTTGCCGGGCTGGACCGGCTGCGCGCCGAGCGGGAGCGGTGGGAGGCCAACTGGCGTGCTGAGCGGACCCTGCGTTTGGAAGACGAGACGAAGCTGCGTGCCCGGGTTGCCGAGCTGGAGGGCGCAGCGAATTGCTCGTCCGAGATCACGACATCGCTGGGCACCTCGGAGTGTGCGCTGCCGGTCCGCCATCGGGGGGACCACCGGAACGCCGAGAAGAACCACTACTGGTCCGACGAGTTCGCCACGCGGCAGACCGAGGCAGGTACGCCCACCCCGTGACCTGGCCGACCGCACCCGAACTCATCGCGCTCGTGCTGGGAGCCGTAGCCATCGCCATGATCTGCGCCTCCCAGCACGGCATAGGCACCACCAACCCGCAAGACCCGCCGGACGGAGACAAACCGTGAGCAGCACCAAGTACGCCGGAGAACCGGCCGCCCGCTTCATGAGCTTCGGCGCCGGCGTCCAGTCCATCACCCAGGCCCTCCTCATCAAGGAAGGCAAGCTCGAGAAGCCGGACGCAGCGATCTTCTCCGACACCGGATGGGAGCCGCAGGGCGTCTACGACATGCTCGACCGCGTCGAGCGGGAGATCTTCCATCCCCTCGGCATCCCCCTGTACCGCGTCAACAACGGCATCATCCAGGACGACGTCCTCAACCCGAACAAGATGCGCGGCATCCCCGGGTTCACCGCCAGCAAGCCGTATGAGGTCGAGGTCGTCGACCGGTGGGCGATCTGCCCCGACGAGACGTGCGGGTGGCGGAAGCTCCGGCAGGTCAAGATCGACAGCGTTGAGGACTCAAGCGAGATGAGCCTCTTCACCGTGGTATCGGCAGACCTAACCGACATGGCAGGCCTCTTCGACTCCGTCGTCATGGTGCCGGAACGTGCAACGCTCGACGACCTCGACGAACTCACCCGCATTGCGGAGCAGCGGGAAGACGACGACGGCGATGACGACATCATCTACTCGGACCAGGTCGCCACGGCGTTGCGCCGTGCAGGCCTGGACCGACTCCCCGAGAAGCACGACGCCTGCCGTTCCATGGGCGTCATTGCTACCGCTTCGCACACCGAGATCCGCCGCGACTACGGGATGCTCAACCGCAAGTGCACCCAGACGTACAAGCTGCAGCCGATTCTGGAGCAGGTCCGCCTCCTCCTCGGCTGTGTCGTCGGCGAAGAGAAGCTCTGCCGGTACTGCAA
This sequence comes from Streptomyces sp. NPDC058092, assembly GCF_042884935.1. Classification (NCBI taxonomy): domain Bacteria; kingdom Bacillati; phylum Actinomycetota; class Actinomycetes; order Kitasatosporales; family Streptomycetaceae; genus Streptomyces; species Streptomyces sp. NPDC058092. Next base: position 30,136 of record NZ_JBHVSY010000031.1, on the reverse strand, counting down.
CGGCGAGCGCGAGCGTGTCGCACCCTGGCGGGCCAAGCGCGGCGAGACCGAAGTCGCCGAATGCTCCGTCTGCGAAGGCACCGGCGTCATAAGCCGCGTCGGACAGCCCCCGGCCGGCGTGTGGGCTGAGCAGTGGATCGGGTTCTCCACCGACGAGATCACCCGTGTTTCCAACCGTGGCGACACCCGCTACAGCAAGTCCCGGTACCCGCTGCTTGAGCTCGACATGTCCCGCGAGCAGTGCATCGAGTACCTCATCGCCCGTGGGTGGGGCGACGTCGTCAAGTCGGCCTGCAAGGGATGCCCCTTCAAGTCGAACGCCGAATGGCGACGGATGCGCGACACCGACCCCAAGGCGTGGGCAGAAACCGTCGCCTTCGACAAGGCGTACCGGAACGGGCCCGGCATGAACCACCAGCGGTTCCTCCACGCCTCCTGCCTCCCCCTCGACGAAGCGCCCATCGACGTCAAGCAGGCCCGCGAGTGGAAGGCCAGCACCGTCCCCGACCAGGTGTACGCCGCCCGCCTCAAGCTCGCCGACGAAGGCGACCCCGACGGCTGCTCCCCCTACGCCTGCCGCTCCGGCAACGCCGCATAAGGAGACCCGCCATGGACCGCATCTACATGAACCGCACCCCCGGCGACGAGCGCATCCACATCGAGATCCCCAAGCGGGACCTCCCCGACCTCCTCGCCGACCTCGAGCCGGAAGAAGACGGATTCCAGTACGAGGCAACCCGCCGGCTGATGGAAATCCTCCGCGCCGCCGACCACACCTTCAACCGCCCCCAACCGTGACCTGACCTCGGCCCGGCACCACAACCACCGACCCCCAGCTGCACCGGACGGAGAACACCTCGTGACCAGGAAGACCAGCACCAAGCAGCGCCCCACACGCTCCGCACGATCCGCAGCGAAGAAGCCCCAGCTCCCCGCGGTACGCGCGGTACTCCCCGTCCGGCCCTCCGTCCGGCCCTCCGTCCGGCCCCACACCGACACCCCGCCCACCCTCTACAGCGAGTTCATCAGCGAAGACCAGATCGCTGCCGCCTACCAGGCCCGGCTCGCCGACCTCCCCCTCATACCCATCACCGCCTGGAAGCCCGGCGCCATCGGCAGCGTCACCGCCCTCTTCCCCTCCGGCGCCACCCTCACCCACACCGCCGGCACCCCCGGTTTCGACGCCCTCACCCCGTGCCCCCAAGGCGCCACGCACCACAACCACATCACCAACGGCGCCCAGCTCCGTGAAGCCGCCGCGGCTGCCGCCCACTGCACCCAGCTCCACGGCCGGCCCCGCACCCTCACCCTCGCCCAAGCCGCCACCACCACCGCCGACACGCAAGCACTCACCCGCAACGACATCGACACCGGCCTCACCAACCGCGCCGCCGACACCGAAAAGCCGAAGGGACACCCCCAGTCATGACCCACACGGACCAGATCGACAGCCCCGCTGAGATCCAGAAGATTGGCAGCACCGAGTGGCTCGCGAACCTGCCGGTCGACGAGCGCATGGTGCATGCCGAAGTGCTCGCAAAGTTCGGCGAGCAGGTAATCAACCCGAGCTACGAGGCCGCCCTTGTGCACCTCAAGTTCGCGGTCAGCCGCGTCCGCGAACTCGAAGAGACGCTCAAGCAGATCCGGCACCTCCACAAGGACTCGCCCATGGGCCCCTGCCCCGTCTGCTTCGACGGCGACGACCACGCAGCCGGCGGAGACGGACTCGTTCCCTACCCGTGCCCCACCGCACGCCTCGCCGGAGCCCAGGAGTGCAACCCCATCCCGCGCGAGGCCCGCCATGGCTGACACCCACGACCAGACGTACCTCGAAGGTCTCGTCACCGACCTCGTCGTCCGTACCGACGCCAACGCCCTCGTACTCGCCGAGAACGGCGACAACCAACTCGGCCGCCCCTACCCCGGACACACCGGATACCGCATCTGGAACGGCAACCTCACCACCGTCGGCCACCGCGACAAGACCACCTTCGCCCTCGAAGCCGACGCCATCCTCCCCGCCCACCTGACCGTCGACATCGCCGACCACCGGCACGCCCGACTCGACGACGAAGGCACCTGGACCCGCTGCCCCGCAGACGCCGACGGAGCCGTACCAGTCACCGTCGCCCTCGCCCGAATCCACCACCAGGACGACAAGGAGAACGACCGTGGCTGACAAGACCGGCATCGAATGGACCGAGCAGACCTGGAACCCCACCACCGGCTGCGACCGCCTCAGCCCCGGCTGCGACAACTGCTATGCCCTGACCATGGCCAAGCGCCTCAAGGGCATGGGCGCCGCGAAGTACCAGACCGACGGCAACCCCAAGACCTCCGGCCCCGGCTTCGGTGTCGCCACCCACGCCAGCGCCATCACCGAACCCCTCCGCTGGAAGAAGCCCCGCAAGGTCTTCGTGAACTCCATGAGTGACCTCTTCCACCCCGGCATTCACACCGCCGACCTACATCTGATCTTCGGCGTCATGGCGGCAACGCCCCAGCACACCTATCAGGTACTCACCAAGCGACACGGCCGGATGCGCAGCCTCCTCAACGACCCCCAGTTCGCCCACATGGCCTTCCATCGGGCCAAGATGTACGGCCGCCCTGACACCGCCGCCCGGACCTGGCCTCTCCCGAACGTATGGCTCGGTGTCAGCGTCGAAGACCAGAAGTGGGCGGACATCCGCATCCCTGCCCTCATGCAGACCCCAGCTGCCGTCCGCTTCCTGTCATGCGAGCCCCTCCTCGGCCCTGTACGGCTGCACCCAGGACAAGGCCAACTGCCCGACTGGGTCATCATTGGCGGCGAATCAGGTCGTGGCGCACGCCCCTTCGATCCGCAATGGGCCGCCGACCTCATTGCCGACGCCCACGCAGACGGCGCAGCCCCGTTCGTGAAGCAGCTCGGATCCGTCTGGGCACGCGACAACGGGGCGTCCGACGCCAAGGGCGGCAAGCCCGCCGACTGGCCCGAACACCTCCGCGTCCGCGAGTACCCGGGCACCCCGTGACCGAGTACGAGATCGCCTGCCTCGGCAAAACGTGCTTCCCCAGCCGAAGCACCGCACGACGCCGAGCCCGACAGATACGCGGCGAAGGCGGACCCCACTTCCACACCTACCGCTGCCCGTTCTGCCGCGGCGTTCACCTGGCCCACCAGCTAGGACACGCAACCTACCTCCGCGACACCCCACACGGCCCCACACCCATCCAGGAGTACGCCGCATGAAGAACCTCCTCCACCACAAAGCAGCCCCGCACTTCGCCCTCGGCCTGATGCTCGGCGCCATCCCCCTCATCGCCACCGAAGGCCGCGTCAACCTCCCCCTCCTTGCCCTCTTCTCACTGGTCGTCGTCCCCGCCATGACCCTCACCGCCGTACACATTGCCCGCATCACGGAGAGGCGCCAGCTCGAAAACACCTACAACCGGCCCGCGCACGGGGAGGACCAGTGACCACCGCCCCCACGCTCATCAGCGAGCACCGGCTCACCATCGTCGTCCACGGCCGGCCCGCTCCTCAGGGCAGTAAGCGCTATGCCGGGCACCGCCTTAACGCCGCCTCCGGCCGTGTCAGTGCCGTCCTCGTCGAACAGTCCAAGCGCGTCAAGCCCTGGCGAGCCGTCGTTACCCGCGCCGCCATGGAAGCCATGCTCGACCACCGCCTCAGCTACCCCCTCGACGGGCCCCTTGAAGCCGAGATCGTGTTCACCGTCCTCAAGCCCGCCAGCGCCCCCAAGCGGAAGCGCACCTGGCCCATCACCCGCCACAGCGGCGACGTGGACAAGCTGATCCGCTCGACTTTTGACGGGATCGCGGACGCCCAGGCCGTAGTCGACGACTCCCGCATCATCCGCGTTACCGCCACCAAGGCCTACCCCGGCGAGCACCCCGACGCCCTCGCCCAGCCCGGCGCCATCATCCGCCTCTACACCCTCACCGGAGACCCGTCATGACCGCCACCGCCATCGAATCCGCCGCCCTACGAGACCGGCCGCGAAACACCACCACCGACCTGTCGTGGCGCCACGAATCCGCGTGCCGCTGGATCGACCCCGACCTGTTCTGGCCGCAGGGGGAGAGTGCTCCCGCCCGTAAGCAGGCCGAGGAGGCCAAGGCTGTGTGCGCGAAGTGCCCGGTCCGGGCCCAGTGCCTGGAGTGGGCGGTGGACACCGGGCAGGACTTCGGCGTGTGGGGCGGCATGACGGAACGGGAGCGGCGCGCCGTACACCGTCGGAAGGCGCGGTCGTACGGGCGTGGCGAAGTTTCTGCACTGGAGCAGATCCTGACGGAGCGCCTGGACTTGTTCGAGGCGGCGCGGGCGAAGGGCCTGCAGCCGGGTCAGATAGCCCGGGAGCTGGGGACGAACGTGCAGACCGTGAACAACGTCCTCGCCATCCTGGCCGACCGGGCGCAGCTCGACGCAGCCGTCGAGGACGTGGCGGCATGAAGCAGGAAGCCTCTACGTCTGCCGTCAGGCTGGCATCCGCCCGGTGGCAGGTTCGCCGCCGACAGTTGATGAATGCTGGTCAGTGGGAGCCGTTCGTCGACGCGGAGCCGGTACGTGAGCATCTGCGGCAGGTGAATGCGGCGGGGATGTCGTACCGGGCGATCTGCGAGCGCCTCGGCTTCGCGCAGGACTCGTCTCTGCAACACCTGATGTGGGGGCGCGGAGAGTACGGGCCCGGCCAGCAGGTCCGGCGGGAAACAGCGGAGCTGGTGCTGTCGTACTGGCCGTCGCTGGGGGACTTCCCGGACGGTGCACGGATCGACGCCACGGGGACACGCCGACGCATAGAGGCGCTGGCGGTACGTGGCTGGCCGCGGCACCTGATGGCGAAGCAGGTCGGCATGACGGAGACGCACTTCCGTAAGGCGTCCGGTCGGGAGCGGGTCACCGCACGGCTGGCTCGCGGGGTGACGGCGTTGTACGACGCCTGGTGGGACCAGGATCCGCTGGAGCACGGTGTGCCGCTGGGCTCGGTGTCCCGGGTGCGGGCTGATGCTGCAAGGTCGGGGTTCCGTTCGGCGCTGGCGTGGGACGACGACACGATCGACGACCCGTCCGCGGTCCCGCAGACCGATGCTGCGCCGGCCGGTTACACCGAGGGCGAGAACGTCGTCGCCCGGTTCCTGATGGGCGAATCCGTGATCATCGACAACGCAGGCCGGCGTGAGGTGATCGCCCACCTCATGGAGTGGACGCAGGACACCCCGGCAGAGATCGGGGCCCGCCTGGACATGACGGGGGACACGGTGTCCAGGGCGTGGGAGCGCATCAAGCGCAAGGCCCGTGATGAGGGCCGCAAAGCACCGTGGCGGCGGGTGTACGTACCGCTGCGCGACACGGATCTGACACGAGATGACATGAGGAGTGCGGCATGAGTAGCAGCATCACGTTGACAGGCCGGATGACCGCGGTGCCCGAATTGCGCTTTAGTGCGCAGGGCGTGGCGGTAGCCGCGTTCACGATCGTCACGTCGCGGCGGGTGAAGGACCAGCAGACCAACGAGTGGTCGGACGCGGATGTCACGTACTGGGACTGCAAGGCGTTCAAGCAGCTTGCCCAGAACATCGCGGACTCCCTGGACAAGGGGATGGAGGTGGTGGCTACGGGGCGTGTGGTGCAGGAGTCGTGGGAGGACAAGCAGACCGGGCAGAAGCGGTCGAAGATGGCGGTCCGTATCGATGCGATAGGGCCGAGTCTGGGCCGTGCGACCGCGGTGGTGACGAAGGCTGGTTCGGGGCAGGGGCAGCCGGCGTACCAGCAGGCCCGTCAGCAGCAGAGTCAGGCGTCGGCGGAGGATCCGTGGGCGCAGAGCACGCCGGGTACGGGCCGGCCCGCGGGTGGCGGTGGCGGGTGGGGGAGCGGCGCCGGCGGTTCTGGTGGCGGCTACTCGGACGAACCTCCTTTCTAGAGGTCGCGGCGTGTGATTGAGGGTCCGGTTCCCGGTTCGGGGGGCCGGGCCCTTTGTCGTGGGCGGGTTCAGCTCCGTCATTCCTATTGTGTCAACCATGGGAATGCGGGTAGTCTGGCGTAGCCGGACAACAACCCACCCAAGGCACATGGGGGACTCATGCAGGAACTCCGACTCATCGACCCCGATGGCTACACCGTCCCCGACACCATCCGCACCGTGTCCGACGGCACCGTCGACGAGATCCGGCAGCACCTCCTCACCGAGGTCGCCCCCGTACACGCCGCCCAGTGGGCCGGCTTCGGCTACGACGCCCGCCGGTACACGGTGAACACCCTCCCCGTTTCCCGCTACTCCGTGACCGTCGCCCGCCCCGGCCTCCCCACCGTGGCCCTCGGCCCGTACTACAGCCCCGAGTTTGCCGAGCTGACCGCATGGAACCTGACCGCCTACCTCGGAGACCCCGGGACGCTCATCGCGGTCGAACCCCACGACGAGGACCTCCCGCACCTGGCGCCCCTCCCCACCGACCCGCAGCTCCTCGCCGACCACCTCGCCGACCACCTCGCCGACCACCTCGGCGAGGACACCGGCCTGGACGTGCACGCCCGGCTTGCCGCCCAGGTCGGAACCAAGGCTGCGGGGCGTCTGCTTGCCGACGCGTACATGGTGCGCGCCGCACAGCTCCGCACCGCCGCCTGACCCACAGACCGCCGCTCCTCCCCCCGAGGGAGCGGCCCACCACACAGACACCGCCGCACCGTACGAGGGAGCACCCCATGGCCCGACGCAAACCCCGCAGCCCCGGCGTGATGCTCCGCAACCGGGCCGCTGGCCTCCACCGCTACGACGACGAAATCGGCTTCGACGGCGGGAAAGCCAAGCTCCACCGCGAGGTTCGCCGCACGGAGCGGAACCAGCTGCGCCGCGATCTCCGCAACGACAACGTCTGACCCCATAAGCCGCCGCCCATCACCCCCTGGAGGGTGCGGCAAACCCGGCCAGCAGCCCACCGGCCGATGAACCACCGGCCCGACGCCCACACCCCCGGCGGGCGCGGGCCGGTGGCCCCACCCCAGAGACCTGACGGGAGAACCCCATGGCCGACCACACCGCCACCGTCGAGATGAAGCGCCTCCTCGCCCGCCGCAACGCCCGCAACGCCGGATGGACGGCCTTCGAGAAGTCGGTCCGCCGCAGCGCCCTCCGCATGGCCCGCAGCCAGGACCAGGGGCAGTGATGAACATTCGTGCCGACGTTGCCGAGCTGATCCACCAAGGCTTCAACAACGAGTACATCAAGCAGCACTGCGGGGTCTCCGGGCAGCACGTTGCCGGGGTGCGCCGCCGACTCCAGCGCGCCAACGCCCCGGAACGGCGTCACGCCACCGCCCTGGAACGCCTGTACGCGGAGGCTGTGCCTACCGGCCGGGTGTACGACTACCAGCCGCCGGACGGCCGTATGCCGCTGTCACCGACGCAGCAGGCCGCAAACCGGGCAACGCTCCTTGCCGCGCTGCGCGGGGAAGCAGCGTGACCGTGCTCCTCACCGCCCTCACCAGCGACCACACCCAAACCACCGTCTGACCCACCCCACAGGCGCCTACCCCAGAAAGGAATTCGCCATGACGACGGCCACCGCCCCGACAGTCACTCGCCGCCCCGAGAACGACCGGTACGCCAACCTCGGGAAAGTTGGCAAGGAGGGTGACGACTTCTTCATCGTCATCGCCGGCCAGGACGTCGGAGGCACGTACTACTGCACCGACCCCAGCATCCCGGTCAAGGAGCGGTGGGCGTCGTGGGGCCCGGCCGGCCTGCAGATGGGGTTTCGTACTCGGGAGGACGCCGAACGGGTCCAGGTCGCCGCCTACAACCCGGCCGACTACCCGCCGCCTGCGCCCAACCCGGAGCCTGCCCCGGTACCCGAGCACCCACGGGTATCGAAAGTTCATCCCGCCGCCACCGATGGGCCTCTGACCAAAGAGTTCGCCCTGCACGTCGACGAGCACATGGTGAAGAACTTCGCCAGCACCCCGGCAGGGGACTGGGAATGCGGGCGCCTGGCAGACAACACCGCGGTCGTGGTGTGGCAGGTCGGCACGATGGGTCTCACCCAGTCCGGGGTTCGCGGAACGATGCTTTTGCGGTGGCTGCACTCCCTGCACGACGCCGGGTTTGTTGTCCGGTCCCGCACAGACATGGAAATCTTCGGCCGGCCCGACGAGCAGTCGAAAATCGCCTGGTGGCTCCACATAACCGGCTGGGCGGCACCCGAAGCCCGTACCCGTGACAGGTTCGTGGACCGGTGGCCACGCCCCATGTACCGGAGCCGGGTCGCTGCCCGACCCGATGACCCGAACCCCTTCGGTGGTGGCCGCCCCGTCTCCTACCACTTCATGTACTGGGCGCCCGGAGACTTTCCGCACCCGATCACCTATGCGATCGAGTACGCCACACACACCGAGAGCATGTCGATTCTTCCGCCGGACTGGCTGGTCGCCCTGGCTGAGGAGCAGCGGCCGGACACCGATGACAAAGCGGATCACGACGACTGCGACGGCAATCCCCTCTGACCGTCACGGGCCAGCCCCTGGCACTGCTTCACCGCCATCACCGGCGGACACACCCCGACCACCACCTGAAAGGCATTCCATGTCCAACCAGTCCGCCGCCCGCGCCCGCCTGGCCGCCATGTTCACCTTCGGTTCAGACGCCGACGAGACCGAGTTCGAGCAGCGCGTCCAGGCCGTCATCGACGCCGAGACCGCCGCCCTTCGTGCGCAGGTGGCCGAACTGAACGCGCATCCTGCCGATGGCAGCGCCCCGGCATACCCGTCCCGCGCCCTCCCGCCCCGCAATGCCCGCTGCTCCTGCGGTCACACCGGCCTGGACCACCACCACGGCGACACGAAGTGCTGGGCCAACCTGCCCCGCACCATCGGGCCGAACAGGGTTTGGGGCCCGGTCCGGATCTGCGACTGCGCGAAGTTCGAGGCAAGCTCATGAGCGCGCCCGAGACCAACCAGTGCTGCACGACTGGGGCCTGCTTCGCCTGCCGGTACTGGGAGGAGCGAGTCCGGTGGGCGGAGAGCGACGGCATGATGCCCGCCAGCGGGTCGGAACCCGCAGGTCTCATTGCCCGCGTTGACGGCCAGCACTACGTCCTTCAGCCGTTCAACACGACCAGGCAGTCCCAGTGGCTCGGCCACCGGGGCCAGGTGTTCACGTTTCGGTTCACCGACGGCCGGCGGGTCACGTCGAACGACGTCTGGTGCCAGGGCGAGATCCCCGCCCACTTCCGGGACCGGCTCCCGGACAACGCCGTCATTGTTCCCCCTTTCCCGTCCGGCCGGCTCCCGCTCAGCCAACGCCTCACCAACATCCGCCGCCAGTACACCAATAAGGAGAACTGACCATGATCAGCACCCTTGAGACCAAGGCGGTGGTTGGCCGCCGCGTCGAGTTCGCCTACTACCGCGACCAGGACACCTACCTCCCCGGCATCATCACCGCGATCACCGAGGACCCGGCCAGTCTCCGGATCCGCCTCGATGGCGCCCGGTCGAACCTCGCTGTGCGCCCCGACTACGAGGGCCTGCGCTACCTCGACGAGATCGCGCCCGTGCCCGCCCTGCCGATGGGCCGCTTCCACCCCGCCGCCGGCCACTTCGACGACAACACCTACGCCGGTGTCGCCGTGTGCCAGTTCGAGGACGAGGACATCATCCTCGCCACCGCCAACCCTGCCGCCGCCCGGGCCGCACTGGCCGCCTACTTCAAGGCCCAGAACATGAACCCCGACCACAACCGCCACGACCCGGACCGGCTGGAACTCGCCTGGGTGGTCTTCGAGTGGCAGCCCGAGGACGCCGAATGCCCCTGGCTCATGGACTTCGCCCAGGAGGGCGACGACATGGCCATCCAGATCCACTACCTGCCCGCCTGAGAAGGAGAACTGACCATGCCTGACATTGAGACGATCCGGTACGCCGCCGATGTGGTGTGCATCCGAGATGGTCATGTCCTGCTGATTGAGCGGGGCTGGCCGCCCTACAAGGGCCGGCTGGCCCTCCCCGGCGGGCATGTGGACGTGGGCGAAACGGCCTTTTGCGCTGCTGCCCGGGAGCTGCTGGAGGAAACCGGCGTCGAGGTCTCCCCGGACGACTTGGTCCTCGTTGGCGTCTACGACCGCCCCGGTCGTGACCCGCGCGGCCGGTACGTCAGTGTCGCCTACGCCGTCACCGTTCCTGCGGACACCACCGCCCAGGCTAAAGACGACGCCGTTGCCGTGCAGTGGGTCCCGTTAGCCGAGCCCGGACCGCTTGCGTTCGATCACGACGAGATCGTCCGCGACGCGGTAGTGAAGGACCAGCTTGCCGCCTACCGGACCGCAGTGAAGGAGGTTCCGGCACCGTGACCGCCCCCGCACAGGTGGGCCCGTCGCCAGTCGGTGGCGGGCCCGCGGTCTTCCAGGACCGCGACGAACTCCTCGCCGACGTCGGGGACCGCATCCGAGCCGAACGTCGCGCCCGCGGATGGAGCCAAACCGTCCTCGGGGAACGCGCCGGCATGACCTACAAAGTCGTCGCCACCATCGAACTCGGCAAGGGCACCCTTCCGCTGCTGCACCTGGCGGACGTGTGCAAGGCGCTGGGCATGTCGATAAGCGATCTGCTGTCCGAGCGGTGGCAGATGCCCACCTTGCCGCCGAGACGGCGTGGGGTACCGGGCGCGCTGTCGCCGCGGATGGCTGCCGTTCTGCGCGTAGCGGCGTCGGGGATTCCGTTGACGCAGGTCGCGAAGCAGCTCGGGATGCCTCGACCGGTGGTGTCGTCCCGACTGTCGGAGGCGTACCGGGTTCTGGGCGTGGCGGATCTGCCCCGTGATGAGCGACGGGCGGCCGCGGTGCGGGTCGCTGAGGCCCGTGGACTGTTCGACGCCCGCTGTGAAGTCGACGCAGCGTAACGAAAGTCTCTCCCCGCCCTGGGCGGACAACTACCCATCGTGACATCACCCGTTAAAGGAGCAGCATGACCGAGAAGACCACCCCGCAGCCCGCCGAAGGGCTGCGCCGACACCTTGCCGAGGCCATGGCGAAGGAGGCGGGGTCGAAGGCGTTCATGGAGCCCGGCACGGCGTGGGATCACGCCCGGTCCGAGTGGCTGGCCCACGCGGATGCTGCGGTGAACGCCCTGCACCGGTGGGAGCAGGAAGGCACCCTAGTGCGGCTGTGCGTCATCCCCGGCTGCTTCCAGTCCCTGAACATCGCCCAGGGCGAACCGGGTTGGCTGCAGTCGTCCGCGGTCGGCTACATGTGCCCCGACCACGCTCCGATTCTGTGGGCCGGCCCGGATGGACCACACGTCCCACGCTGGGGGTACGCCGACGCGGACGCGGCGCAGCCCGAGGCCCTTCTGCGCTGCTCCTGCAGGTGGGATGCGGGCAAGACTCGGTTCCGCGGGCACGGCACCGCCCTGTGGCAGGCCCACGCCCTCGAGGTCCTGGAGGCCGCACGGTGACGCCCCGGAACTCGGCGGCTGCGCATGCTGCTGCTCTTCGTGCGGATGCCCGGCGTGGTCTGTGGCGGCGTCTCCTGGCCCTCCTGGGTGTTCGTACGGCCGGTGTCCGGCGGGCGGAGTCTCAGGCGGCCCGGTGGCAGCATGGCGCCGCTGGGGAGGAGGTCACGGCCGGGATGCTGACCGCCCTCGAGGTCCGCGGCTGGGCGATACGGCACGACCGTCGGTTACGCGGCCGCCAGTTCAACGTGGATCACGTCCTCGTCTCTCCGTGCGGTACCGCGGTTGTGGTGCTGGATACGAAGGCGTGGCACCGCGGCCGCACCACGGCGCTGGTCCGGGGCCGGGTGTGCTGCGGGGCGGAGGACCGGCACGGGGAGGTGGAGAAGGTGGTCAAGTACGCGAGGCTGGTCGAGGCGGCCCTGGGGCTACCGGGGGTGGCGGTGTGGCCGCTCCTCGTCGTGCATGGGTCGCCGGTGGCCGGCGGGCAGCTGGAGGCCCGGGTTCAGGGCTGGGATGGTCCGGTGTACGTGCTGGGCCCGGATCTGCTGGTGCCGCGGCTGGCGGGTGCGCCGAAGGTTCGGGACCCGCGGCGCGCGGCCGCGGTGGCGGCTCGGGTGGATTCCGTGCTTCTGCCGTACACGGAGCCCGGGTAAGCCGTACGGTAGCGGTGCTGATCAGCAGCGGCTCATCATTCCTGGGGGGATGGTGGGCCGCTTTCTTGCATCAGCGCAGCACGTTCGCGTCCCGGGCGTCGGTGTCCGCGGTGGGGAGAGGCCGGTGGCCTTCGTCCCAGTGGTTGGACCAGGAGCACAGCCCGCACGCGTACCGGCCGTCGAGGCCATAGACCTGGGCGTCGCAGCCGCGGCAGCGCGTGGTGGTGATCTCGGGGGTTACGGCGGTGGCCGGGGTGGTTGAGGACCAGCCGCACTGGTTGTTGCAGGTCCAGGACCCGTCGGGGCCCTGGGTGGCTGCTGCGCCGCAGTTTCCGCACGTCATGGGTGGCCTCCCGGGGGTGGCCCGCCGCGACGGGGGTGACACGGCGGGCCTTGGCCAGTGTGGCAGCGGCGGGTGGGGGAGAGGGAGGGTTTCGGCGGGTGGGTGACCCTGGCGGGTGTGTCGGTGCGTCCCGTTCGCATCCGGTATTCGAACAGGCGTAGCATCGAAATGTGCCTAGGAACAGCCCCGCCTTCGGTTTCCCGCAGGATCTGCGCGACGCCCAGCTCGCCCTGCATCAGACCCGTGCCGCGTACGAGGAGTACGCGAAAACGCTCCCGTGGTCGGCGGAGCCCATGCCCGGATGGGAGAGCGACAAGCAGCTCCACAGCAACTATGTGTCCGCGAAGCCGGACAGCCCCGGGTACACGGAGGAGCAGGCCGCGGAAGTGCGCCGGTTCCAGGATGAGCTGCGCCGACTGAGCGTCGCCGTGTCCACGCACCCGTTCTGGGAGTCGCTGAGCGGTCCCGATCTGGTCGAGGCGCGGATGGTCCTCAAGCACGTGCACGAGGAGTCCGAGGAGCAGGCGGCGTAGCCGTGGTCGACCCCGGATCGGTATCCCGCCTGGACAAGCTCCGGGCCCTGGAGGCGTGGCTGGACTGGCAGCTGCACCAGACCCGTTCCCGGATCCGGGAGGTCGAGGCCCAGGAGCGGCAGGGTCGGCAGGAACCGCGGGGCGAGGAGTCGTCCGAGCAGCGGGAACACCAAGCCGAGGAGCAGCGCCGCACGCGCACCCCGGACTGGGGCCTCATGGAGGCCGGTATCGGCTCACCGGCTGCCGAGGTTCACCGTGGCGACTGCTGGGCCGCTGGGAAGCGGCTGCAGGAAATCAGCCGGGAGCGGGCCATTGCCGAGCTCGCCGACGCGGCCCGGGCCTGTGAGGTGTGCCGGCCGGACAGGGTGCTCGGCACGCCATGAACCCGTGAGGCGGCTGTCATGCCCGGTGGTGGCATCGGCTTCGAGGTGAGACCACCACCGGGCCGGTACAGCGTCGCACGAGGCACTGACAACGCTCAGGCGTCGCCTCTGCGCCCCCGGCGGATAGCGCGGGCTACCTGGTCACCTATCTGGGCGGGCGGGCCGCTGGAGCGGACGTGGACCTCGACGTCGCGGTCGCCCACGACGAGCCTTGCGGAGCCGCCGTTGTTCTTCAGGTGCCCGGTGATGAGCTGCTCCCGGGTGACCCGTATCGCCCGAGCGGCCTTCTTCTCCGCTTCGATCCGCATGGCGCGGGCTTTGACGGCGAAGGCGGCCGCCCCGGCGCACGTCGTAAGGGACACGGCGAGGCTGACGATGCTGGTGGCCATAGACATCAGGCGCGTGCTTTCAGTTCGGTGAGCTTGGCGTGGCCCTTGTCGGTGAGCCAGGCGGACACGCCGTTGAGGAAGCAGAGGTCGCACTTGGTGGGGCAGGCGCAGGCCGCGCGTGCCAGGTAGCCGCGGCTGGATTCGCGGGTGTACGCGGCGTCCACGACGTTCTCCGGGTAGACGGTGCAGAGGGTCCGCCAGGGCGTGTGCAGCTTGATCCGATCCCACCCGGTGGAGGCGTCGTAGTTTCTCTGGTGGTCGTGGATGGCTTGGAGGAGGGTGAGGGGGGTGATGTCGGCGGGTTCCGGGGAAGGGCTCATGTCTTCCATGCTGTGCCCGGCAGGCCGGTTCCTTGCCCCTGGTCGGGTGCGGCCGACGTAGGGGCAGGTGGGGCGGTGCGGGGCTGTCAGCCCTGCCAGGTGCCGCGGATGGCTGCGGTGACGAAGCCGGGCCCGTATGCGACGGCGACACCGGTGGCGCCGGTGGGCGGGGGTTCGGTGTGGGTGCGCTCGAGGATCCGGAGCACGCTGACGCCGCCGAGGTTGCCTTCGTCGGTGAGGGTGTCGGTGGAGTGCCGGGTGTCGTGGGTGTCGAGGCCGAGGGCGGTGGCGGTGTCGGTGATGATCCGCTGGCTGCCGGGGTGGATGACGGCGAAGTCGACGATGTTCGGGCCGAGCCAGTCCAGGAGATCGGGGAGGACATCGTCGGCCGCGGACAGGGCTTCCTTCGTGGAGTCGAAGTGGAAGCCGGCTGCGTCGGCGCGGCCATGGTAGCGGGTGAGGCTGTCCGGGAGGACGTGCTCGTACGTGTCTGCGGGGGTGTCGACGACCAGGCCGGGGCCGAGGGGTTGGTCGGTGACGAGGGTTGCGGCGGCGGAGTCCCCGAAGAGCGCCTTGTAGATCATGTGCTCGACGGCGTCGTCGGCGTGGTTGTACACGGCGGAGATGACTTCGGCGGCGACGACGAGGACGGTGGCCCCGGGTCTTGCCGTGACCATGTCGATGGCCCGGATGAGGGCTTGGGTGCCGCCGGCGCACGCCATGGTGGTGAGGGCGATGCGGCGGACGTCGGGGCGGAGGCCGAGCCGGTCGACGAGGTGGATGTCGAGGTTGGGGACGGCCCAGCCAGTGGAGTGCGTGGTGATGATGGCGTCGACGTCCGTGGGGCGTACCTGGCGGGCGGTGAGGGTGCGGCGTGCGGCCTCCTCGCCCAGGTCGAGGGCGTCCTCGAATGCCGCGGTGGCCCGCTCCCCGATGCCCGCGGCTCCGGACACGGTCGGGGCGGTCAGGGGGCGGGTGAAGTACCGGGTCTGGACGCCGGTGTTGCCGATGATGCGGAGGATTGCGGGCAGGCGTTGGTGGTCGGGGTGGTGGGTGCGGATGTCGTCGCTGATCTCGGCGGTGGTGACCTTGTGGGCGGGGAACACGGTGCTGGGGCGGGCTATGTAGGCGGGCACGTCATCCTCCGGCGGGAAGGGTCCAGCGGCGGTGTGGGGGTGAGCACAACCTAAGCCACTCCGGGGCTGGCATTCCCCCTGCTCAGGGCATTACGAACAGCGCGGGCGGTCTGGTTCCGGTACCGCCCGCGCTGTCGGGAAGGGGGTGAGGGCTCTGGCCAGGGGTGTTGACGGCCGGGCGGATCAGTGGGCGCGGAGCATCGGGGTACGCAGGTGCGCGCGCTGGGTGCCGGGGTGGAAGACGAGGACGATGAGGCGGGCGCCGGGGGCGGTCATGGGCTGGGCTGCGCACATGGTGACCCAGCCGGGCCCGTCCAGGGCGTGCAGGAGGGGGCGTTCGTCGCCGTCGGGGTGAATGTGGGCACCGCCGGTGTCCCAGATCGGGGCACAGTCCGGGTCGGCAACGACTTCCTTCTCGAGCTGGCGCAGGATCTCGTCCTCGGGACGTAGAGAGATCGCGGCTTGGAGTTGGGGGAGAACAAGCGGTGCCCACGCGGTGGCCCAGTCGGTGAGCGTGTTCCGCCCGTCCGGGTCCAAGAGCATCCACCGCATGGTGTTCGTGGGGATGCGCCCATGGGGGAACATGCGGGCGAACGCGGCGTTGTGGGCTATGAGTTCCCACGACGCGTCGGTCACGTATGCCATGTGCGTCATCCCGTCGACCGCCTCTTGCCAGACCCCGGGGACTTCTTTTCCGGAGCTGGGGGTGAGCGGGGCCGGCGGGTTACCTATTCCGGCGTACCGGCACAGCGACACCCACTCCTGCTCGTTCAAGGCGAAGAGCATCGCGACGTCGCGGACGAAGTCGATGTCGGGTCTGGGCCAGGCCCCGGACTCGAGGCGCCGGTACGTTCCGGGGTTCCGGTGCAGCAGTTCGTCGACGTTGTACTGGGTCAGTCCGGGGGCGCGCCGCCCCTGCCCGGTCGGCCGCTCGAGTCCATGGCCTTCGGGCTGGATCAGGGCGCGGCGCTCTTTGAGGAGGTTGCGGAGTGCTTCCTTGTTCATGCGGTGAAATCCCCCGTGTATAGGACATGTTGTGCGCCGTAAAGCCTATTTATAGCCATGGCGCTTAGCGATAAAAATCGGACGTAGATAACCATCTGTCGACCCGTCATGCTGTTCGACGTGGGGCACTGGCCTGCGGACCTGCCGGACCGTTATCACAGTGCTACATGCGCGGGATTCCTGGCCAGACCGCCTACCAAATTGGTGGTTGCGCCTCGCAGCGGGAATCCCGTGAACCCGCGGAAACATTGTGGGGAGGAGTTCGGGAACAGCTTGCCGCGGCCGGTTCGGCCGGGGTGGAGCTTCGTGGCACGGCCCGTACCCGACTCTTCCCCGTTTCGCTCTCCGGCCCCTCGACTGCGGTCAGTGCCGTCACTCGCCAACCGGTAGCGGCCACGGCACCGACCGCACCCCCTCCACTGCTCACGACCCGGCGGGCTGCTGCGGCTCGGCGGCCCGGTCAGCCCACGTGGTGAGCTGGTCGGCGAGGTGCCGGGCCAGCACCGGGTTGAGGAGCGCGTCCGCACCCGCCCCGGTCGCGCAGTCGTCGACGGACAACCGCAGCCACGGCCACGGGCGCCCGTCCTCCGGCTGGTCGTCCCTGCCGTCGGCGGTGATGTGTGACGGGATGACGGCGAGGCTGACACTGCCGCCTCGGGGCCCGTCCTGATGGGGTGGGATGTGGGATCCCTGGTACACCCAGGGCGGGCCGCACGGCTGGTCGTCGTCCACACCGCCGATCGATGCGTAGATGCTCACTGGGCGGTCTCCGGGGCCGGCTGCTGCGGCTGGTCGAGGGCGGCGCGGGCGGCGTCGCAGCGTGGGTCGGGCTGGGGTTCGCCGGTGGGGATGCCGAGAGCGGTACGGATGCGGCGGACGGCTTCACGCATGCCGTCGTCGTCCTGGTCGTGCTGGCCGTAGACCTCGGCGACGATGGCGGTGCACTCGGCCTTCACGCGTTCGATGGCGGCCTCGGCCCGGTCGCGTCCGGCGACGGCCTCACAGGTGCGGTCGGTGTGGTCGGCTGCCGCGTCAGCGTCGGCCAGCTGCTGCTCCAGCTCGGCCACACGGGGGTCGTCCGGAACCTGCGTCTCGTGGGTGATGGTGGCCAGCGCGGCCCGGATGCGGGCGACAGCATCACGGCGGCCGGCGAGAGCAACAGGGTTCAGGCCTCGGGTCTCAGAGTTGAGGGCGTGGAGCTCGGCTTTCACCGCGTCGGTGCGGGCGCGGTACCGGTTGGCGCGGTCGCGGTGCTGGTCGCCCCACTGCCGCTGGTGCTCAGCGAGGTGCCTGAAGTAGCGGCCGGTTTCGATGATGCCGTCGAGGTCGGCGTCAGCTTTCTCCATGATCTCGGCGGTGGCGGCGGCATCCTTCTTCAGCTCAGCCACGCGGGCCCGCAGCTGCTCCAGCTCGGCCAGGCGCTGCTCCCGGGTGCACTCCGGGGCGGGCTTGACGCAGGGCACCTTGCCGCACGCGCAGTCGGCGCAGTGGGCGCAGAACGGCTGCTCTTGGTAGTTCCGGTAGACGACCGGGGTGTTACCGCACACGCAGCAGTTGCCGGTCTCGGTTGTCGGCTGGTCGGTCACTTCTTCCTCCGTGCTGCTGCTCGTCGGGTGGCTCGGTTGGCCTGGGCTGTGGGCGCGTCGTCGGGTATGACGTGCTCGCCGGTGGTGCGGAGCACGGTTCCCCAGCGGGTCCCGGGTCGGCCGGGGTGCTCGCTGCGGGGGGTGCTGGACGGGCCGGTCATCGCGGCGGCTCCTCGGTCACGGCAGGAGCGGGCGTGATGGTGATGTGCGTCCAGCCGAGACGGGAACGGTGCGACCGCTCAGCAAGCTCTCGGCGCAGGGCTTCTGCACGGTCACGGACTGGGGACTGGCCAGGCTCATCTCGGAGGGTCTTCGAGTAGTCGCTCTGCCTCAGGTAGTAGGCGCGGCGCCCACGGAAGGCGCGGACCACGAGGTCGCTCATCGGCCCGGCTCCTCGGCCGAGGCGCCCCCGGGGCAGTGGACGTAGGCCATTCCGGGCTGGGGCCACCACGAGTGCGGGATGTGCGGCTGGTGGAGTACCGCTCGGTTGCACGGCATCACGGCCACGCCGGAGGTGACGATGTGGTCGCCGTCGTGCCCGGCGGGCTTGATGCAGCCGGAGCCATCACCCGGGCCTTCGCCGTATGGGCAGTCGGCGGCGGCCAGCAGGCAGTCGACGGCGGCCAGCACAGTGGCGGGCTGCGTCTCGGTGTCGGGGCTGGTCCGGTGGGTCACTTCGGCTCCTCGGTGGCGGGTGGCCAGGTTCCTGCGTCGATCTGGCCAAGGCGGGTGTCGAGCAGGCGGGCGAGGCCCTCGACGTGTCGTTGCCACCGGTCACGGGCGGCGCGAGCCTTCTTGATCTCGATGCGGATGCTTTCGGGGCTGGCGTGCTCGGCGTACAGGGCGGCGATCTTCGGGCGGTCGGTCATCGGGTCGTCTCCTTGGTGGCGGGGTCGACCTTGGGGTGGGTGAACCGGACCGGCTTGCCGAGGTCGCGGGCGTAGGAGATCTCGGCGCGGGTGGAGTCGCCGACGTAATCGCCGACCACGAGCACCTCGTCGGCGAGGCGGATCTTCGCCCGGTGCAGGTCGTCGAGCCGGGCCTTGAGCGCTTCGGCGTCGGCCGGGTCCGCCCAAAGCGGGTGGGGTTGCTTCATGTTGCAGCCGGGCTTCACGACGATGTGGCCGGCCGCGGTGAGTTCACGGTCGGCGTCGGTTATGGCGTCCATGAACCGGGTGCTGCCGCAGATCACGACGATCGTCGGGATGTTGAGGCGGGCTTTGGCGTCGGCGAGCTTCTCGGTCGGGGTGAGCAACTGCGGGTATGACATGGGTCCTCCGTGGTGTGTGTGGTGTGGTGGTCCCGGGCGGCCCCGTTACCGGCGGGGCCGCCAGGCTGTGTCACGGGTGAGGTCATCGGCCGGCGCCCTGTTCGTCGACGGGCTCGAGCTCGTTCTCACCAAATGCGTGAGTCGACCGGACGGGTCGCTGTCCAGGATTACGGCGTAGTCGCCCCACTCGTCCTCGGGCATCGCGATGATGCCGAGCGTTCCCGCAGGTGCCGAGGCGCTTCCCCAGAGGGAGAGTTCGTCCACGGTGGTGCGCACGCGCTGACCGAGGTAGTAGCGGCAAGGCTGGTCGGCTCTGGCTGCGTGCTGGTGGCGCAGCGCCTCCCATTGCTCAAGGAACCGGCGTGCGCGAAGAGCCAGGTGGAGGACGTCGGTAGCGACTTGGACCGTGGACTGTCGGGCGAGGGTGGTCATCGCGGGCTCCTCGGGGAAGGGGGCTGGTTTCAGGGTGGCGTGGAATGTGCGCGGGATTGCCCCCGGTCTGTTGGAGGGTGGAGTCTCACCCTACCTCAAAGCCTATTGCGTTAACCATGGGAATTGGGGAATGGGTGAGCCGGATCCACCCCAACTCCCTCCCCACCAGGGCCTCATCTGCCCGAACCGGCCCCCACCGCCTCTGCCGCGCCTACGCTGACCGGACGGCACCACCCCGCCCCGCACCCCTGGGAGGCCCCGTGTCACAGCCCGTGGAAGCCGGCCCGAACCCGAACCCGAACCCGCCGTCGTACCCGCCGAAGACGCCGCCACCGCCGAAGAAGCCGCCGAACCCGCCCCGCCCGAACACGCCCGGCCCGGTCGTGCCGACGGCGCGGCGCGGGGTGGGCATGGTGAACCGTCGCGGGGCGAACTGGTCGTTGGAGTCAGCGCCGTGGGCGGCCCGGAAAGCCCGGACTGCGGTGCTGGAGCAGCTCGGGAAGTGGAAGTACCGGCCAGCCCCGGACACGGTCACGGCGGTGGAAGCGGTGACGACGCTCCTCGTCGAGGCCGCGGTTGCCGACGGTGGAACGAAAGTGACGGTGCACCTGTCGGATCAGGACGGGCAGGCGTGCATCCTCGCCCTCTCCCACCACACCAACCTGACCACCGGTCACGACGACGGAGGCGGGGATGTCCTGCACCAGATCACCGCGCACCAGGCCGTCACCGGGTGCGGGACCGACACCGGGCCCGACGGGCGCCGCCTGTGGGCCGTCATCGAACTCTGACCGCGGGCGAAGCCTGGTGGCAGACTGCGCATCATGACGACGAACCGGCCGAAGCGCCTCACCGAAGCGAAGGCGTGTGCCGTTGCCGATAACTCCCAGCTTGTGAAGGCGGCGTCCTGGTCGACGACCAGCGAATGGAACATGACGGCCGACGACGGGACGGCCCTCGTAGTCGTCACCCCGTCGTACGGCGGCGCCTCTCGCAGCGGCCGCAACGGCTGGACGTACTACCTACCGGCCCTCGGCCCGTCCGGCAACCGGGACCACTGGCCGACCCGTCAGCAGGCAGCAACGCAGGGCCTCATGGCATGGATCCGCTGGGCCACCGCTGCCCGGTAGTCGATCGGGGTTCGCTCAGTCGAGCAGGTCGTACTCCCCGGGCCGCCAGTCGGCGAACAAGGTGATTGCCTTCTCCGTTTCCGTGCGCTCCGGGGCGTCGAAGGTGGCCGGCCACCAGTTCTCCACGCGGTGGGCGTCGACAAGGACGCCGTCCCGCCACCCGTCGAAGTCACCGGGGTCTTCGGCGACACCGATGTGAATGGGGGTGTCGTCGGGCAGGTCCTTGAGCGCCTCACGGAGCTGCGCGGCGTTCCATACCTGCGGGGCGTGATCAAAGGTGTCGGCCATGGGCACAGGATGCAGGACCGGGCTGGGGGACTTGGTGAGGACACGGCTGTGCTGGCCTGCAGTCCGGCAGAATCCCGGCATGAGCGAATGGGTGAGCGCCGCAATAGGCGCCGGGTCCGCGGTAGTCGGCGGCATCGTGACGGGATGGTTCACACGGAGCGCTGGCCACCGGCAAGCCGATGCGGCTAAGCACGCGGGGGACAGGCAGGCCGACGCCCTGATTGCCACGGTGCAGGAAACGCTGGAGGAGCAGCGCGCACAGTCACGCTGGGAGGCCCGCCGAAACGTGTACGTACAGTTCCTCGACGCCGTCGGGTCCGTGGCCAGCCGAGGGCCTATCACTGGGCAGCCAGAACCTGTGTCAGGCATGCGCGCCTACCTGCTGCTCGAACTCGAGGGACCTGAAGAGGTCGTACGTTGCGGAAGGGCTTTGGTTGAGTCGGCAAGCTGGAGCAGCCGCCTTGTTCAGGATGGTTCTGATGCGTTCGCTGAGGCGCGGGCGGCGTTCATTCGTGCCGCCCAGGTGGCGATCGCACGGTAGCGGACACGGCTGTACCCCGGGCCAGAGCGCTGATCCGGGGTACAGGGGGCTGGGGTGAAGAACGTGTCACCGGGGGTGGACGAACCCAGCCGCGGCACACGGTACCGGGCTAGAGCGGCGGTACGTACAGGCCGGCTGCGGCGCCGATCTGGCGGACGTCCATCGTGGGCTGCAGCGGGGACGGCTTCCACCCGGTGACTTCCTGGATGAAACCACCCTTGTCCGACGTTGAGGAGTTCCATCCGCGGTCAAGGACGGGCAGTCGCAGCCAGTTGAGCGGCTCCCCAGTGTCAGCGTGCGTGGGGTGGGTGTAGAGCGTTTCGAACGTCTCCGGCGGTACGTACGCGCCGCTTCGACGAGCGCGGGAGTCAAGTGAGTGCGGGGCCAGTTCGAACACGTCTGTTACCTGGGGCGTGGTGACGGTCCAGTAGATCCGGATCTCGCCTGGCTGGTACTCAGACGGTGCTTGTTCGTGCTGGTAGTCGGCGTACTTGTCGACCCACATCGTCCACAGTTCCTGGGCGGTGATGTCGGCGGCGGTGTATTCGTCGGTGATGCTGCTGCCGTTGGCCTCGGGCAGGAGAGCGAGTTCCGCGGTCTTCTCGTGGCTGGTGCCCTTGGCGCGGAACGTCCACATGGTGCCGGGCGGGTACGGGAGGACGGTCTGGGGCGCGAGGCGCGTGTCGTTCATCCGCTGAGTCTGTTCGTTAGTTCACCGTCACGCAGTATTGCTGACGCCGCTCAGCCCGTATCGGGGAGGTCCCAGCCGTCGGGGAGGTTGAACAGGCGCTGCGCCCGGTGTTCGTTCTCCTGACGGAGCGCGGTGACCCATAGGGGGTCGTCCTCGGGCGGAAGGTAGGGGCAGACCGCGCGGTGTGCGATGTGGCACTGGGCGCCCTGCGTGGGCTCGGCATCCCAGAGGTTCATGGCTTTCCGGTCCGTGGTGAGGATCCAGCGCCGGCGTGGGGGAATGGTGTGGGCGGCTACGTTGATGCCGGGCTCGAGGAGCACCCAGTGCCCGTCCAGGGTGGGGTAGCGGTCTTGTGGGAGGCCGCAGTGCGGGCAGTTGGGCGGTGCGGGTGGTGGCGGGGCGGTCGCACCTTCGAGGGCGGCCTGCAGCGCGTCGTCAGGGCGGTCCGGGCAGTCTGTGGTGTTCTCGGTGTCCCCCATGGTTCACAGGGTCCGGGCGGGCCGTCAGGGCGGGTAGGGCGCGATCCGGCCGTGCCGGGCGGGGGAGAACCTGCCCCGTGTGCCGCAGGGCACCACACGGGGCTTGTGTGGGCGCAGAGTTCGCGGCCGCCCGGGCCGGAACGAGGGCCCAGTCTCAGGCCGTGCTGATGCTGACGTTGCCCACTTCAGCGATCGCACGCAGGACAAGCCGAAGCTCGTCGTCGTCCAGGGCGTAAATGACGCGGCGAAGGTCCACCTGCCACTCACCCATCAGCGACGCAGCGACCTGCAGCACCGCGATCTCGCTGGATGACGCCTTCGGCCAATCCCCCCCGCTCATGTTGAGACGACCGCCGAGGGAGTTCCATGCGATGCACGGGTGGGTGCCGGAACGGTCGATGATCGGTGGGGTGTCCCAGATAGGGATGGTGGCCATGTCGAGGAACCGGCGCAGCCAGTAGCCGTCACGGTGCGCCCCGAGGAGCCGGGTAGCTGCCTGCCAGTTCTCGTTCCCGACGCCATGCAGCAGGCTCTCGGCGAGGGCCGGTCCGCTGTCCGTGTCGATTGCCGTCATGCCGATTTCCGTCCTACGCCGGTGGTCTCAGACCACTGTGAGGGACGCTGGTCTGGTGCCCGGGCGTACACGCCGCACTCTCATTCTCACGGACGCGAGAGGACACGGCTGCGCCCCGAACCAGTACGTCGGTCCGGGGCGCAGGGTGGGAGGGTCAGGCCGGGTCGATGGTGCCGATCAGGATCGAACGTGGCGTTCCCTTACGCCTTTGTCCACTCGTCGCTTTCGGCGTCCCGGTAGACGAGCGTCGGGATGGTATAGAGCCCCGACGTGGTGTTCGCGTAGTCGCGGGCCCGTTCCTCGGTCGGGTGCTTCGTGATGTTGGCGATCCCGTGGTTCACGGTCTTCGTGGCCCACTGGCGTTCGCCGCGCCACAGGTACCAGCGGAGCTCGACGGGCAGGTGACGGAACCAGGCGCTCTCGGGCGCGTGGGACGGGTACTGGCCGACCATTGTGGCGGCCGGCGCCGTGCCGAGGATTGCCCCGCAGGTGCAGGAAACTGCCACGTTCGACTTGTAGCCGCGCCCGTCAGTGATCGGCCGGTGGGCGTTGAACGCGTCCGGGTGCTCGGGGCAGAGGTGAACGGAGAACCTGCCGTAGCAACGCTCGCTGTACGACAGCGCCTTCCGGCGGCCGCGGGAAGGAAACGGGTGGTCCTTCGTGACGGGAATATGGGCGGTCGACCTGAGGACCGACCACCCGTCGGGCGGGGTGATGTTGTTGGCTCCGATGCCGTTCGTCTGACACTGCGGGGCGTCGCATCGGAACCGGGTCAACGTCTCAGTGCTCACAGGGGTCCTCGGGGTAGGCGCGGCGGGGCTGTTCCAGGTTCACCCTCACCCGCCACCCCGTTCCCCCTGCCTACGGCTTTCGCCGGGCAAGAAGTTCGCGGAGGGTATGCGCGGCGCCGATACTCAGGATCAGGGCGCCGGCCGCGGTAGGGGAGGCGAGCTGTAAGACCGTCAGCGCGGGGATGGCGGCGAGGGCGTAGAAGTTGGGGCCGGAGCTGGGCACGATGGGCCAACTACCTTTCTGGGCGTGAGGGCGACATGATGGGCGTGCCCAGCTCCGGCTGTGCTGTAGGGGACGCCGGTTGTCTGGCAAGGATGGCGGCGTCCCCGTGCAGCACTGAGACTACCTGAATTCCTATGGTTCACACAATGGGAATCGCGTAGGCGCTGAGACGTGGCAGCGCCCCCCAACCCGAACCCGGGCTGGGGGCGCTGCGCTGCGGGGTGATGCGCGGTC
The DNA here is from genome assembly GCF_042884935.1 of Streptomyces sp. NPDC058092. NCBI lineage: Bacteria > Bacillati > Actinomycetota > Actinomycetes > Kitasatosporales > Streptomycetaceae > Streptomyces > Streptomyces sp. NPDC058092. The sequence goes on along the minus strand of NZ_JBHVSY010000031.1, from coordinate 5,690 downwards.
AAAACGGTGGGCTCACGTCTGCGCCATGTCGACGAAACGGCTGTAGTGCAGCTGTCCGGCCACCGTGACCGTCGCAGTCGGCCCGAACCTGTTCTTCTCGATGACGAGGTCGACCTCGCCAGCACGCGGTGACTCGGGTTCGTCCATGTCGGGTCGCTCAACCTTGATCACAACGGACGCGTCATTCTTGATGGCCCTCGACTCGCGCATCATGCCGTCGTCGTTGAGCTGAGACAGGGCGATGACGTGGCATTCGAGCTGCACTGACAGATTCTTCAGGCCGCGGGACACTGCCGCAACGGCCTGCTCACGGCTGATGCTGCGGCTCTGCTCAACCTCGACGAGCTGCAAGTAGTCGACGACGAGGACGTCCAGGCCGCCATCACGGACGCACGCCCGGGCCGCTGACTCGATGTCACGGAGGGCGGCACCGTCAGGCCGGTAGACACGCAACGGTAGCGTATTGAACAGGTCTCGCCCCAGACGCTCGATCGTCTTCCACCCGTCAGCGGTCAAGCCTCCCTCGCGGGTGAGGTGATGCATGGGGATCTTTCCTTCGGCTGCGGCGATCTTCTGCATGAGCTCGGTGCCGCTCATCTCGAGCGACGAGAACATGACCTTCGCCCCAGTCTTCGCCGTGGACACGGCGGCGTTCAAAGCCAGGGTCGACTTGCCGACGCCGGACTGTGCGGCAATGACCGTGACGTTCCCCGGCTTCATGCCCGCGGTCACCATGTCGAGATCGGCCAGACCGTACGGGAGCCCCACCTCTCGGCCGTTCTGAATGTCCTCGAGCTCGGAAACGAAGTCGAGGTACAGATCGCCAACAACGGGAGGAGCGGCGCTGAGGCCAGGCATGCCCGCGGCAATGCTGGTGAGTTCTTGCTCGACGAGACTGCGTACGTCTGCCTCGTCGCCTTCCTCGCTGTAGGCGTACTGCAGGATCTTCATCGCCGACTCGATCGCAGCCCGCCGGTACGCCTTCGCTCGGACGATCTCCGCGTAGTACGCCCCGTTCGCCGCCGTGGGCACGGCCTGGATGCAGGTGTGCAGGTACGAGGCGCCGCCGGCCTTGGCGAGCTCTCCCAGCCGGGTGAGCTCCTCTACGACGGCGAGGGGCTCCACAGGCTCGCGGGCTTCGTAGAGGGTGCAGATGGCGCGGTGAATCATGCTGTGCGCGGGCCGGTAGTACTCGTCCGCGACAAGGCCCGTCTCGAGCGTCTCCGCGAAGAACCTATTCGCTGCCCCGGTGCTGCTCATGAGCGCCCCGAGAACCGCCTGTTCGGCATCGAGGCTCTGCGGCGGCCTGCGCATGATGTCGAGCGCCGTAGCGGTGCCCCAGTCGGAATCGTCGGCGCCGGCGTCATGGCGCTGCGAGGGAAGCTCGCGGGTGTTGGACACTGGTGGTCTCCTGTTCGGTGCATCGGGCAGGGGAAGCTGGCCGGACCGCGGTAACGGTCCGGCCAGCGCTTGTATGTCAGGCCGTGCGGCAAGGAATGCAGCGGCTTCCCGCGCGGTACTTCGGGTGCTCGGGGCACATCTCCATCGCCGAGGCGGCGCGGGCCGACTGGAGCGCAGCAGCAACGACCTCGTACCGAGGCAGGTTCGGGATCCGGTCACTTGCCAGCAGGCGGTACGGGTTCGTCACCTTGTGTGGGTTCTTCGTCAGTTGCTTTGCCAGGGTTTGGCGGTTGACGGTCTGGATGTCGGGCCATCCCTGCTCGGCCATGACGGCAAGCAGCTTCGGTGCGAGCCTGCCCGCGTTCAGCTTGCCCTGCGTCCACGGGTCTGGCAGCAGCTGCAAGACGTCGACAGCTGTCTTGAGGTCTTCTTCGGCGTAGCCAGCCTCCTCCCCCTCCGTCTGCAACCGCACAGGGCTGCTGCCGGTGGTGTCCGTGAGGGGGTAGGGGGAGGAGGTAGTTACCTCCTCCGGGGGGTGTGGGGGGGATCCGTCATTGCCCACACGTGGTGCGGCCTGCAGTTTTGCGCCATCGGCCACATGTGGCGGTTGCCCACCTGTGGGCATTGGCCGCATGTGGTCCGACCTGCTGCTATCTCCATTGCCCACGTGTGGTGATTCGCCACGTGTGGGCAATGGCTGCACGTGGTCTGACCTGCGGATTCCTTCTGTGCCTGGAAGCACCGGAATCCACGCGCCGCTCTCCGGCTGGTCGCTCCTGCGCTGCGAAACGCTGTACTGAATCCCGACAGCCTGGCCGCTCTCGCCGCGCAACCGGGTAACCGTGACGTACCCCGCCTCACGGATGAGGCCAATCTCCCGGCGGATGACGGGCGCACCCAGCGGCTTGCCGTTGGCGCCCTTCCAGCCGAGACGCTGGTACCAGTCGACGAGGAAGGGAATGTCGAAGCTGGCGTCGGCTGGCAGGAACCAGAGGCTCATCAACATGGATGTGGTGAGCGGCTGCCATCCATGACCGAAGAACGTCTCCTCAGTGACGGTGATATGTGGGGCGAACTCCGAGGCGAGCTTGAACGTCTCTCGGACTTCCAGCTCATTGCTTCCGGGCTGCTCACTCACACCGTCACCCCGGCCGTACGGAGGATCACGCTGTGTGGGCTTGCGGTGGCACGGGTTGCTACAGGTACTCTCATCGACGAGAACCTCGGCTTTCTGATGGCGGCGTTCTTGTTGCAGCGGGCGGGAACCCGCTGTTGTGCTTGAGAGACCGGTGGAGCTGCGAACCACCGGTCTTTCGCGCGTCCAGGACTACCGCGAACCGCGGCTATGTCACCGCGTAACCGGGTCACGAGACGCTCCGTGTTGTCCGTGGCGCCTTGTCCGGTCCGCGGCCGACAATGGGGTGCGACTGAAAGAACTCCAGGAAGGGCTTCGTCTCCATGACGTCCGCCCTGGCGATCTCCCAGTACGGGTAGGGCCGGTCGAGCCCGAAGGGCCAGTCGGGATGCTTGTACGCGATGCGTCGGACACCTTCGCGGGTCATGTGCAGGCATAGGCCGAGGCGCATGAGGAGCTCGGCTCCGGTAGCAAACGTGACTACGGGTGGGGTCCCAGTGACCGTGCGCGGGTCTCGCTCCTTCATCGGAGCCCCCGGTCTGCGGTTTTTGCGCCCCGAATGAATGCGAGAGTCACGCCAACAAGTAGTCTCAAGGCGACGGCCTTCCTTAGTGATGAGGGTTGGTGCGTCACGTGCTGTCGGCTATTCGCAAGCCGGTAGTGCATAGGACGGTCGGCGGGGTCGGTAGCCCCTCCGGCCGTTCGTGCGTCACGGGCTGGATGCCCGGACGCTCTAGGAATCAGTTGCTGGCCCCCTCGGATCCGTCAGCGTCGATGGACCATCCATACCGCAGCGTCCACTGGTGCGTGGGCATGATGTGGACGGTTACCTCCACCACGCGACCCTCAGCGGTCCGGGCGATGTGGAGCAGTTCGTAGACGCGGGCGTCCTCGGCCAACTCCAGAGATTCGACCTCCTCCTGCGACGGGGGCCGAACGTTGATCTCCTCGGTGATGTCGGACTGCGCCTGGCCCATTTCGGCGAGACGGCTGATCATTCCGCCGGCCCCGGTGTCGATGTCCTCGAGGGCACTTCCGAACCCGATGTCGCCCGGCACGTACGACGTGGCGAGCTGCACAGGCGTCTCGTCGGCCAGCATCCGGCGCGACCGCGACAGGGTCGATGCCTCGTCTGGTGACACCTCGAGCAGTTCGGCGACACGGGCCGGCGGAGCGACCCGGTCGATGCTGACCTCCGACACGGCCCGCATCCCGAGCGCCTTCACCTCGGACGCGAAGGCGCCCCTCGATGGCGCACCGTCGGCGGTGGCCTCCCTGAAGGACTTCGTGTACCGGACGTTGGCATCCCGGTGGATCTTGTTGAGCAGTGGACTCACGGCGTAATTGCGTCCCTTCTTGATCAGGTAACCCTCGGCCAAAAGCAGGCGAACTGCCTGACCAACGGTTCCTCGGTTCGTTTCGTACCGCGTGGCCAGCGTCGCGTCCCCAGGCAGTGAAGTGCCGGGCGCGAAGGTGCCGTCAGTGATGGCGGTACGCAACAGATCTGCGACATGGCGATATGCCGGACGGTTGCTAGTCATGGGCACGACCTTACCCGCAACACTGTTACGGAGCAACGCAATGCGAGCGGTTGACTCGCATTGCGAAGTGGTGTTCAGTAGGTCACGTCGGAAACGGCGGCGGCCCGAAACGCAGAACGGCCCCGGTGTCTTCAGCACCGGAGCCGTCTGGGACCCCGAAGGATCCGGCGAACCGTGTCCCACCTGCCATAACAGGAGGTCGATCCGCATGAAGCAGCCTAGCCGCACAAGCGGACCCACCGCACTCACCCCCGACCCCGACATCAACGAAGCCCTGGCCCGCGTCGTCGCCGGCCAGATCGGACCGCGGAAGCCCGGTGTCGTCTACGACAACGCCGACGGCACCTACGAGGTCCTCCAGGTCACCACCAACCGGACCGAAGCACGCCGCATCCTCAAGCGCCGCGCCGCCCAGTTCGCGATCGTCGTCCACGACCGTTCCGCCAACACCGTCGGTGCGATCGGCACCGCATGGACCGGCTCCGACCGCGTCCTCAAGGCGGTGGCCTGAGATGTACGCCGAGCCCAGCGAGTGGTCCGCCGCCGCGGTCGCCCACAACCATTCCCAGATCTACGCCGCCGTCCAGGACCTGTTCGACGACCTGGACCCCCAGTCCCTCCTTGACGACGTCTTCAACTCACCGGACGCCGACGCCTCCCTGACCGCGTACGAGCAGCTCGTCACCGGCGAATGGGACGGGGAGCTGTGACCGCCGAAGAGCAGCAGGCCCACGCCAACGCCGCCGCGGAACTGCAGGCAGCCCTGGAACGGAACGCCGAAGCCCTCAAGGCCGCCGCGGAGGCCTCCGAAGCCCTCGCCAAGCTCCTCGGAGGCCAGCAGTGACCACCAACCCCGTCCACACCGAGGGCAATCAGGTCCCGCCCCTGGATGACGACCTGGCCGGTGTCCTCGACGACCTCGCCGGAATCCACGCCGGGATCGACCTCCTGCGTGACGGGATCCGACTCCTCGCGCTCGACCGCCACAGCGCCGACAAGACCCAGACGCTCCTCGCGACGCTCGCCGGATCATCCGACGGCACCGACATCCTCACCGCCCTCGCCCACCTTGTGGCCCGACTCGCCACCGCCGACACCAACCCCGCCCTCCGCAACCTCCCCCTCGACCGCCAAAAGCTCGCCCAGCACCACAGCGAGCAAGCCCTGTACGCCCTCACCGACCCCAACCTCCACCAGCACGCATCCGAAGCATCCGCCGCCATCAGCAGCCACTGACCGAAAGGACCCGCCCCATGGCCACCAGCACCCAGCCCCTGACCCCCGCCAACCTCATCAGCCGCTACGCCGCCGGCATCGCGTTCGTCGCCGAGGAAGAGCCCGCCACCACCGTCTCGGACTTCATCGACCAGCTGAGCACGGCCGCCGAGAACTTCGGCATGGCCAGGTTCGACACCGACGAGTTGGAGGGCGCCGTCACGTACCTCACCGACTTCGACAGCAGCACGGACGAGACCGAGCGGGCCGTCCTCCTGAACCGCGCCGCTGACCTGCTCGCCTACGTCGGCGACATTGCCGACGAGTACCGCGACATGGTCTGACCATCCCTCGCCGGGGTCCGGTCGCCGAGCCGACAGACGACCGGACCCCACCCC